>CALMMG010000135.1 GCA_937868185.1 uncultured Pseudomonadota bacterium | reverse complement strand
CTTTTTTTTACAATCTGTTCTTGACGGTGGGGGTGATTGTATTCGCTCCGCTTCTTTTCGTCAAAGTTATACTGACGCCCAAGTACCGCAGCCGTTCTGTTAAACGGCTTGGTTTCGCTCTTGGGGAATGTCTCGGCGGTACCGTTTCGGGCAGGCCCCGCATCTGGGTGCATGCCCTGTCCGTCGGTGAGGTGGCTTCCGCTCGGAATCTGGTGCAGAATCTGCGGCGGACTTATCCCCAGGGGGTCATCATTTTTTCCTCGGCCACCCGGACCGGGGAATCTTTTGCCCGTGCCACTCTACGTGAGTATGTCGATTGTTTCGTTCCCTTTCCTTTTGATCTGCTTTGGAGCGTAAAACGCCTGATTTCTTGGGTTAGACCTGATCTTTTTCTCCTGGTGGAGACTGACTTTTGGCCGAATTTTTTGACGGAGCTCAATAGGCGGGATATTCCCAGCCTTCTGGTTAATGGCCGGGCCTCGGAAGAATCGTTGGCCAGATACCGCAGGTTCCGCTGGTTTTTTATGTCGCTTTTTAATTCCTTCCAAGCCCTTGCCATGCAAACTGAGCAGGACGCCATCAGCATGCGTCAGCTCGGGGTTGATCCTGCGCGCCTAGTTGTTCTGGGTAATCTGAAATACGACGCAGCCCTGTCTGGAAGTGGTGTGAAGGCAGGGCTTAATCGGGTCGCCTTGCAAATCCCGGAACAGGCCTTGGTCTGGGTGGCGGGTAGCACCCACCGGGGGGAGGAAGAGATTGTCTTCGATGCTTTCCAAAAGCTTGCTCAATCCTTTGCCAATCTCTTTTTGGTCGTGGCGCCGCGGAATGTGGAACGAGGCGCTGAAATTGCGACCATGGCGGCCCGGCGCGGTTTTTCGGCGGTTCGTCGTTCTGTCGGCGGAGCAGGGGAGGCCTCGGTGTTGATCCTCGACACTTTGGGTGAACTGGCATCGGTATATGATCTGTGCGATGTGGCTTTTGTCGGCGGGAGCTTGGTGCCGGAACGGGGCCACAACCCGCTAGAGCCAGGGGTTTTTGGGAAGCCAGTGTTGTTTGGGCCGTTCATGGAAGATTTTGCCGAGATCAGCCGCGATCTCCTTGCGGTGGGCGGGGCCAAGCAGGTACACGATGTCGAGGAGCTTCTGTCCGTTCTTTCCTCTCTGTTGGCCGATCCTGCAGAGCGTAAGCGGGCAGGGCTGCAGACGCAGGAGTTGATTGCTTCCAAGCGTGGAGTCGTCGAGTCGCATATCGCGTTGATCCGTAGAGTGCTTGCGCTGGAGGAGGGAGGATGAAGCAGTTGCTTTTCGTTCTGTTTCTGGTTGGGCGCATTTTCTCGCCCTTGTACAGCCTGGTCATGGTGCTGCGCTCCTATCTCTACCGAAAAAATATCCTGCTGAAATCCCAGTGGTTGCCGGTGCCGGTTATCAGCATCGGCAATCTCACCTTGGGGGGTACCGGAAAAACGCCCATGGTGCGCTATGTGACCCGTATACTCTTGGACAGGGGGCTGCGGCCAGCCATTGCCAGCCGTGGCTATGGTGGAAAAGCCGCCGGTAAGGTGAATATCGTCTCTGATGGCACAAGGATATTACTTTCGCCGGATATGTCCGGCGATGAGCCTTTCATGCTGGCTGAGGCACTGCCATGGGTTCCTGTCTTGACCGGTCCTGAAAGAGTCCGGGTTGCCAGGCATGCAATCCAGGAGTTCGGGGTGAACTGCATCGTCATGGATGATGCCTTTCAGCATCTCGCCGTAAGACGTGATCTTGACCTGGTTCTCTTTAGCGCTAGGACGCTTCTTGGTAATGGCTGGGTTTTTCCGGGGGGTGAATTGCGGGAGCCGGTTTCCGCTCTAGGGCGGGCTCATGGTTTTGTTATTACCGGGGTTGACAGCGGCAACCGTGCCAAGGTGAAAGATTTCCAACGGTGGCTTCAGGGAACCTTTCCGGGAAAGCCTGTGTTTGGGGGTGAGTATCTGCCGACAGGGATCTGGTACAGCAGGCCGGACACGGCTTGTACTCTCATCGAGGCCCGGGAAATGAAGGTGTTTGCCTTTGCTGGGATCGCAAACCCGGATTCCTTCCGCCAAACCTTGCGCCAGGAGGGGTTTTCTCTTGTCGGGTTCAGGGAGTTCAAGGACCATCATGGCTATGCGGCCCGGGATGTTGCGGCTCTTGTCGCCGCGGCCCAAGTCCTGGGAGCCCAGGCGCTTATCACCACGGAAAAGGACTTTGTTAAACTCCGGCCATTTTTTGGGCAGTTTCCTATCCTGGCTCTGACCATCGAACTTCGTATGGACCAAGGCTTTGATCTGTTTATGGCTGAGCGGCTCAGTGAGCAGCTTCGGTAGTTGCGACTCAAAGAACACGAATTCGGGGAAGGCGGGTAATGCCGTGGGTGTGGTTTTTTTGCAACAGTCTGGCTGGCTTTAGTATTTCTCTGTTTACAGGCAACACGTGCAACATCCCGGAAATAAACGGTTTTATTAATTATTGATTCACTTTCGACAAAGTGGTCTGTTTTTTGCATTAGAATCATATCGTATCGTTATCGTTGCGAAATACACACAGATCAGGAAAGAGTGTTCATCATATGGATTCATTACAGCACACCATAAAAAGACCGGTAAGCTTCGCGGGTATTGGTCTCCATTCCGGCAAGGTTGCCACCCTCTCTATTTTGCCTGGCGAGGAGAACAGCGGGATTCGCTTTGTTCGTAGTGATTTGCCGCAGGCTGCGCCAACCCCGGCCTTCATGGATCGGATCGTTGACACGCGGCTTGCCACCACTATCGCCACCGAGGATGAGGCGATGATTTCTACCACGGAGCATTTGCTGGCCGCGCTTTTTGGCATGGGCATCGATAATGCAGTGGTTGAATTGGATGGTCCCGAGGTGCCCATCATGGATGGTAGCGCCGGCCCTTTTGTCCATGTGCTGAAAAGGGTGGGCCGTCGGCGGCAGAATGCCTGCAAGTGGATGCTCAAGGTGAAGAAGGAAATCTCCTATGTCGAGGGTGATTCTTTTGTGAAAATTCTGCCCTATAATGGGTTTAAGGTCACCTGTGAGATCGAGTTCAACCACCATCTGATCAGAAAGCAAATCTTCTCCAGTGAGCTGACCCCTCAGAAATTCGCCCAGGAGATTGCCTCAGCCAGAACCTTTGGTTTCCTGGATCAGGTTGAGAAGCTCCGGCAGAGTGGGCTTGCCTTGGGCGGCTCCCTAGAAAACGCTGTGGTTATCGACGATGATGGCATAGTTAATGCCGAGGGATTGCGTTTTGCCAATGAATTCGCCAGGCACAAGACTCTTGATGTGATTGGCGATTTGGCCTTGTTGGGCTTCCCTTTGCTTGGTCATGTTGTGACCAGGAAATCAGGGCACGGTCATCATTTTTCCTTAATGAAGCAGCTTGCCGCTCAGCCCGAGCGGTGGGACTTGATCGCCTATGGAGAAGAAGGGGGCAACCGGGTGCTGGAAAAGGTAGTCTTGGGTACCAAGGAGGCTGGTGACAAGTTGTTGTCCTATCTCTTGCCGCCCAGTATCGCCCTTGCTGGACAATCCTGCTTTGCCTGAACGACCTAGCCTTTCCTGAGAGGAATTACCCCGCAGATGTTGGAAAACTCTGCGGGTTTTTTTACGCCCGGCGGTTGGGGGAGTTGCCATGAATCCTGCTTGCAATGGCGGGGAAAATTGGTACGATGCTGCAGTGTCAATATTGTTGATCTATTATGGTCGTGTTTTCACGTCCGGCCTAGCTAACCATTAGGAGTAGAATATGAGTTTTTCAGGAAAACTTGGCTTTGTCGGTGGGGGGCTGATGGCCGAAGCCTTGATCAAGGGCATTACCGGGGCCGGGCTTGTTGAGGCCGGACAGATTCTGGTTGCTGACCCAAGTACTGACCGGCAGGCGTTGTTGCACAAGGAGTATAAGGTTGCCACGGTTTCGGAAGCTACGGTTGTCTGGGCAGAGTGCAAGGTTGTTATTCTTGCGGTTAAACCGCAGGTGATCGGTGCGGTTCTCAGCGATTCCCGCGAAAAGATCCAGGCCCACCACCTGCTTATCTCCATTGCCGCAGGCATCCCGCTGGCTGTGTTGGAAGGCGCGGTTTCCGGGTGTGGCTGCCGGATTATCCGGGTTATGCCCAACACCCCGGCCATCGTGCTCAAGGGCGCCTCTGCCTTGAGCCCTGGCAAGGGTGTAAGTTCCGAGGATATGGCCGTGGCCACCAGCATCTTTGATGCGGTCGGTGTAAGCTTTGTGCTGGAGGAGTCGTATCTCGACGCGGTTACCGGCTTGAGCGGCAGCGGCCCGGCCTATGTGTTCACCTTTATCGAAGCCCTGATCGACGCTGGGGTCAAGGTGGGTCTGGCTCGGCCTGTGGCCCAGAGTCTGGCCCTGCAAACGGTGCTTGGCTCCGTGCTGCTGGCGCTGAACGGAAACAAGCATCCCGCCGAGTTGCGGGCCATGGTGACCTCGCCCGGTGGCACAACCATTGCCGGTCTGCATGAGCTTGAAAAGGGGGCTTTTCGGGCGTTGGTCACCAACGCGGTGGAGGCTGCCACCAATCGCTCCTGCGAACTTGGTCGGCTTGTGGTCTCCGCCACAGGCAAGTAGATTGTAAACATTCAACAACACCGCATCTGCTTTGTCATCGGCCTGCTTGCATAGGCTGGCTATAGCTCGCAAGCTTCTTAAGCGCCTCTGCGGTAGCAGCGAAGCGGCGCTGCTCAACGTTTACAATTCAGAGTTTGAGCCACGGTTTATCGTTTTTGATGAACGATTGCAAATAGATTGGGGTGGTAATGAAAATCTGTAAGGTTGGGATTATCTGCAAAAAGGATTCTTCCGCCGCTCTGGGCATGAGCAGGGAACTGCTCTCTTGGTTAGGTGAGCGGGGTATTACTGCTGCAGTTGATACTATAGCCGATGACATGGATCTGCTTATCATCTTGGGCGGGGACGGTACCCTGCTCCATGTCGCCGACCAGGCAAGCCGATTGCAAGTGCCGGTGGTCGGGGTGAATCTTGGCGATCTCGGATTTCTGACCGAAGTGGCTGTTAGCGAGCGCTATGAAGTTCTGGAAAGGATTCTGGCCGGGCAGGTGGTGGTTGAGGAAAGGTTGATGCTTAAGGCCAGGCTTCATCACGGCGACGAGGTGGCTGACTGGCGCTATGCCTTGAATGATGTTGTGGTAAGCAAGGGCAGCGTTGACCAGCTTGCTCAGCTGAGTACCTGGGCTAACCAGGAGTACATTACAACCTACCGGGCGGATGGCCTGATCTTTTCTACGCCCACCGGTTCGACGGCTTACAACCTTTCTGCTGGCGGGCCTATCGTCAATCCGGCTTTGCAATCTATCCTGGTTACGCCGATCTGCCCATTCATGTTGGAAAGTCGGCCGGTGCTTCTCCCCGCCACGGTCTGTCTTACGACCAGACTTGCCGGACCGGCCAACGGGGTGAAGGTCATTGTCGATGGCCAACCTGCCTGGGAAATGTCGGCCAGCGACACCCTAGAGGTGATGGCCTCGGAGCGGCCTCTGCGGCTTATTTGCTCCCCGCAGAAGGATTATTTTGAAATTCTGCGCAACAAGCTGAACTGGGGTGGGCGGGCAGGCGAGGTGGGGAAAATTAAGCGCTGAGTGGGTATGTTTTGAGCTGCTAAAAAAAGCGGAAGCCTCCTTGTTAGGGGCCTCCGCTTTTTTGTTGTAAAGGACCTCATCTACCTGCGGGAGATGAGGAAAGACACAACCTATTGGTTGGAATTAATCCTTTTCTTCAAGTTTGTGGGCCAAGGCTTCCCGCTCTTCCTGCATGGCGACCTTTCCGGCCTCAATGGCTTCGCTGAGGGTTCTTTTCTTTTCGTCGAGAAAATCCTTTCCTTGTGCGGCAAGGTCCGTGCCTCTGCTGATGAGTTCCTTGCCTTTAGCGATCATCTCCTTGCTCCGCTCAATGGCGGTTTCTTTGTATTCCTGAAAATCATCAGGGAGAGTTTTGGCCCGTTCTTTTAACTCGGCCCCATAGTCAGCCAGCATTTCCCTGGTTTCCTGACCGGTTTTCGGAGCGGTTAAAAGGGCAATGGCCGCGCCGACAACGGTGCCTGCCAGGAAGGCTAATACTGCTGTGCTGGAATTGTCGCAATGGTCTTTGCTCATATCAATCTCCTTCTTTTTTTTGTGATTTCCATGATCGGTTGAGAAAATGCGAGAAGGCCATGACCCCGGCGCTGAACCCGCCAATTTGAGTGATAAAGGGGCGTGCCGTTTCCTTGACCATGGTGGCGGTGCTTAGCAAAATTTCCGCTGATTTCTGGGCGGTGTAGATGACAGTGTCTGTCTTCTCCAGTTTGTCGCTCAAGGAAATACAGAGGAGTTGGATTTCGTTGCCAGCCTCGGTCAGGGACTGGCAGAGAGGGTCCACATGCTTGTTAAAGTTCTCGATGCAGACCTCCATTTTTTGCAAGGTGCGGCGGAACTGCAGAAAGGTTGGGACCAAGGCGACGGCAATGGCAAAGAGGCTTCCGGCGCTAAGTAAGGAAAAGAAATCTGAAGAGGTCACTGCCATTACTCCTGTGTGGGTCAACAATATAGGTAAAAAAAGCATATTTTTATCATAGAAGGGTTTGCGCTGCGCTGCAAGGGGAAAAGCCATTGTCAGGCTAGGGCTGATTTTGCGCTCTCCTGCCTATAGTGGCAAGTAAAAAGTTGCCTGTAGTTTGCCGTTTCGCACCTGCACCTCACGCAATGTGTAAGCTGTGGTGATTTCCTTGAGATTTTTGCCCTTGAGTTCGTAGATCGGATGTTTGGCGAGTTCTTGCCGGACGATGGATTCGATGGCGGTTCTGGCCTTGTCTTGCAGCTCGGGCATGAGTCCCGGCAGGTCCAGTCGTTCTACCGTGGCTTGTTCGAGATAGAACGACTTCGATTCCGTATCGTAACGCGGCACCGCCGCGACCCCAAGATATCCGGAGATTGGTTTTAGCATGGGAATGTTCAGCTCGACCCGCGTATTGATCCCGATCTGATTTGCGCTTTCTGAGAGGAAAATTTCCGGCTCACTGAGAATGACGTTAAGGATTAACCAATTTTTGGTGATGGGAAACCGGGGGGCAACATGTGCCTGGATCTCATCGCGGGACAGGGTTACAGTCACTTCCCGCGAATTACAGCTTACAATCCCAGCAAGAAGAGCGCTGATTAAGATCAGCCAGGTTTTTGAACTCCGCATACAGATTTCCTTTCAGGTAACACATGCCTGTTTCAACTTGATTACAGTAACTGATACAGCACAGGCAGCGTTGCAAAACTGAGGACAATGCCTGCGCCGACCAATGCTGCCGTCAGGGCAGGGGAAAGATTGGCCAAGATGGCCAATGCTCCTGCAGAAACCATTGGGGGCATGCCTGCTTCAAAAATTGAAACCCGTACAGATTCCCCTTCAAGTCCGACTATTTTACATAAAAGCAATGCGGCTACTGGGGCGGCAATAAGTTTTATGGAAAGCCCGATACAAAGTTGAGAAATTACTTTTTTTTCCAAATGGAGGGTGAGTTGAAAGCCCACTGCAATCATTACCAGGGGAACCAATGTAGAGGATAATATTTTTAAAAGACTTATCATAATAGGTGGATAAGGAAAACTTTTCATACCGAAGGCAAGGAATAAAGCGATAAATGGAGGAAATGAAACAACTTTTTTTAATACATCTTTTAATGTCGGGGCGGTTCTCTCTGTTCCATAGAGCGCCAAGATAAGGGAGCCATAGGTTGCTAAAGCAAGGAAAGAACCGAGCTGATCATATAATAAGGCGTAGGGGATTGCCTGCGCCCCAAAAAAAGCCTGAACCATCGGGATGCCCAGAAAAGAGGTGTTGCCCAAAGGGATTAAAAGGAGCAGGCAACCGGTGGTCGCACGGTCCCATCTCAAAAGTCTGGCCATGAGTAAGATCATGGCAACGGAGAACAACAACATTCCCCAAGGCATAAGGGCAGGGACCAGTAGATTTTCCGAGAAGATCAAGTCTGGGATTTTAAGAAGGACTAGGGCAGGTAATGAAAGATATATTACAAATAAATTTAAAACTTTCCCTGTTTCATTGGAAAAATCCGGGATGCGTTTTATCGCCATGCCAATAAGGAGAAAGGTTATCGTAACTACAAAATTTTCCATAATGTGGCACGTGAGGTCGGAATGTTGAAGGGTGATTTTTTTTTGTTGTCCTGCTTATACTAGGGCGCCACGGCTGAGGCTGAACCAAAACGGTTCGGTTCCTTGCCTACTTGCGTCAGCCAGATGATTAAAGGAATCCAGCCAACGAACAGAATGAGCCAAAGCAGTTGGAACCAGCCGCTTCTGTCTGTGTCATGCAGTCTCCGTGACCCCACTGCCAGCCCTGGCAAAAGTGTGGCCAAAGAAAAAAGCGCTGACGCTGATTCGCCAAAGATGCTTGCAGCTATCGATGCCAAGACAACAAACAGAGTCCACCACCAAAATTCAGACCGTGATGCGCGTCCATTAAATTCTGCATATTTAGAAAAACAAACTCTGATCGATTCGACAAAGGTCATATTTTGCCCTCTTTTTTGTTTATTGAAAACAGAAATACGTTTCTGGATGCTTTTTTCCGTTCAGTCATGGTTGCCGGTTGGAGTGTTTTGACCAACGCTGGGCATCGATTCTGGCTCTACTCGAAAAACGGGTTGGACTGTGGCTAATCCTTCTCGGAAAAAATAACGCCATACTTTTGCTATCGTTTACACAATTAACATCCCGATTGAGAAGGTCTCTCTTCATTGTCGATCACCCACAACGTCAAGCGCAAAGGTTTTTGGGAGTGATTGTTATTTTTATTCCCGTCAGGTGCAGCTTCTACGGATTCTTTTCTCCGTGCTAAGGTTGTGTACTTGTAGGACACAAGTACAGCGCTGGTCATTTTCTTAAGACAATCAGTCTAATTCCGAGGTGCAGTTAGGACAGCGAGTGGCCTTGATCGCTATGGTAGAACAACAATAGGGACATTCTTTTGTGGTCGGCTCTGCCACCGGAGCTTCCTTGAGGTGTTCAAGCCTATTGATACCCTTTATTAACATGAAAACAGCAAAGGCAACAATGAGGAAACTGATGACTGCATTGATAAAAAGACCATAACTTATCGTAACTGCCCCTGCGGATTGAGCACTCGCGAGAGTCGTATAGGGTCCTGCTGTTACCCCTTCTTTAAGGGTTATAAAGAGATCCGAAAAATCAACGCCTCCCAGCAATAAGCCAATTGGCGGCATGATCACGTCTGAAACAAGACTTTTCACAATGGTACCGAATGCTCCGCCGATAATGATACCCACTGCCATATCAACAACATTCCCTCGCATTGCAAATTCTTTAAATTCTTTTAGCATAGTTTTTACTCTTTGGGCCAAGGATTGATAGGCAATTGAGCATGTTCACCCATACTGATAGCAGGATACTATTAACGGCTGATTTGTTGAAAGCATAATCAGTTGATACCTTTAGTGATTTTTTTTAACATTATTCACTCGGGGAGTCATACAGTCAATAGCGCTACTTCTGTTTGTCAGCCCTTTTTGAATAATTTATAGATGGCGGAAAAGTCTTCTTGGTCTATGCCCTCTTCAAAGGTTCTGGCGTATAGTTCTTTTACCACCGCGCCGGTGAAGAGTGTTTTCTTCTGTTCATAGGCCAGGTCCTGAAGACAATGGAGATCCTTATAGATTAGGGCATTTGAAAAGTGGGTGGAGAAATCTTCCTGGAGCAATTTGTTTTTCTTGGCATTAAGGACAAGGGAGTTGCCGCCACCCACGGATAAAATTTCCAGGATTTCTTCCTTCTCAAGGCCGATTGTTTCCCCGAGGGCCAGTGCTTCTGCAATGGTGGCCATGAAGCTCCCCAACGCCAGATTGTTGATAAGTTTCATCTTGGTAGCAAGGCCAGGTGCCCTTAGATAGAAAAGATTTTTGCCAATGTTTTCTAGTATCGGTTTGGCCTTTGCATATCCTGCCTCTTTGCCGCTGACCAGAACGGTAAGGGCTCCCTGCGAAGCAGGGATGACGCTGCCCAGGACAGGTGCCTCAAGATACACCCCGCCGGATTTTGCGCACAGTTCATGAAAGAGCGGTACCTCTTTAAAGTGGTTTGTGGAGAGGTCCACAATAATTTTTCCGGAGAGTTCGCTAGACAAAAGCCCGTCTTTTTGGCTGAGAATGGAATGGACCGCGGTGCTGTCAAACATGCAGACAAAAATAATTTCTGCTTTGTCTGCTACCGCTCTGGGTGAGGAGGCTATCTCGGCTTTCAGCCCTTCTGCTTTGGCTGGGGTTCGGTTCCAAACCGTGAGGGCGTGGCCACAGTCTAAGAGACGGCTCGCAATTGCTTTGCCAAGATGTCCAAGTCCAATAAATCCTAAATGCATAGTTTTCACCTCGGGAAATGTTTGTTTGCTTCTGGTGGTTGAATTTGCACGGGAGTCTGGGTTCGGTGCAACATAAGATGGATTAGCGGAACAACCCCTTGAACCCTTCCTTCAGTGTGTCGGTGGCGCGCGTCTTGATTCCCTGCTGTATGCTCTCGCCTACCAGTCCATTGAAATCGAGAGTTACCTCGGCTGCGGCCAACGGGCCAGTGACGCGCACGGGCACTGTCACGCCCTTGAGCGACGCCAGTTCTCGCCCTCTCAGACCTTCCAGGCTGCCCACCACGGTTGCCCGCACAAGATAATTGATCATATCCGCGCCGATATCGATGTCGCCGTTGCCGGAGACGCGCAGCAGAGGAGACTTGGCGAAAAGGTCTTTATTGTGTGCCACGCCACGATTGATTGCGAAGCTGGCGGAAAGCTCGGAGAACTCGGTTTTTTCTTGCACATTGGCGGCTTGGACCTTTTTTCCCGTCAGGGTCCCCAGAACGGACTGGGCCTCACGTAGTCCGGCCGGGATATTGATACCCTTAACGGCACCGTCGCGGAGATTGAGGCTGGCCTTGCCCTGTAATGATTTCTTCATGGACCCTACGGTGGTGCCTTCCGCACGAAGATCAAAATTCAAGCTTCCTCGGCCTTCGAGAATGTCTTTATTTAAGGCATCTTTCAGCAAGGGGTTGATACTTACTCCGCTAATGTTCTGTCGCGCTGTGATTTTTGGCCCTTCAGCATTCAGCGACAGAGCGCCGCTCATTGTTCCCTGGTAGAGGTCGGCTGACAGCGGGCGAATATCAAGTTGCCCTCCGCCTGCCTTAAAGTCCAGCCGCACGTTGCTGGCCTTGATGTTATACAGCGTAAGGCTGCCGACCTGGATGTTGCCGTTGGCGTTGAGTGTTTTCAGAATGGAGAAATCCAGCGCTTTTTCTGGCTGCGACGGATTTCTCGGTTTTTGGGGCGGCAAGTAACGGTCGGCGTCGATTTTGTCGAGGTCGAGATCGAGCGTGATGCGCGGCTTGGCGAATTGGGTGATGCCGCCTCTCAGCTTGATCGTGCTTTCGTTCAGATGCGAGGTCAGGTTCAGGGTTGCACTCTGGTCCTGCAGGTCAAGCTGGGCTGAACCGGCAAGATCGATTTGCATGGCTCCGTCGGACATTTTCGTATTGTTACCCGTCAAGGTCCCTTTTATGTTGGCTAAGGCAAACTGCTGGTCATCGAAATTGCCGCTCAGTGCCGAGGTAACTTGCCCCTGATATTTCCCGTCGGGCTGTTTGGCGTTCAGGTCGACGGTTACCTTGCTCGTCTTGAAGGATTGGCTATCGCCGGAAACGGAGGGGATATTTGCCAGCAGCACCATTTCGCCCTTGGCCTCCCCGTTCTGCTTCATTTTTGTCTCCAACTTGATTGCATCCGTGGCGATTTTGCCCGCCACCCACTGGAGCCTGGGCGCGGTAAGTTTAATATCGATGTCGTCCGTGCCATTCTTTCCGGACACAACCATGAGCAGATTTTCCATCAGTAGCGTGTCGGCAGTCCGGTCCAGTTCTATATTGCCTTTGAGCCCGGCACTGAGTTTGCTCAACCCGGCCGCCTCGCCCGTGATTTCAAGATTCAGGCCATTTACCGCAAACCGCTTGGCCTCGGTGTCGAAGGTCAAGCCGGCTGTGAGATGAACCTGTGCCTCCACCCGAGGCGCCTCGCCTTTCAGGACGAAATCCGCCGATGCTTCTGTGGGCTTGCCGCTGGTGAGGCGGCCAGTTTTGAGAGAGATGTCGCTCAAGGCAAACTGGCGGCCCGCCTTCTTGTCCTGAAGGGTAAAGGCGCTTTTTGTAATTGAGATGCTGTTGATATCGAAATTGATCTGTTTATCTTCGGAATCCTCATTTTTCTTCAGCAGATCGTCGAAATTGGTGGTGCCGTCTTTAAGGCGAACCAGAGTGGCAGTCACGCCTTGGATGCGAATTTGGTCCACCACCATTTTTTTGCGTAGCAGCGGCCACCATGAGAGATATAGCCGAGCGCTTTCCACTGCGGCAAATTCTTTTTCCCCTTTGAATTCGCTGAGCGAAACGCGGCCAAGATCCAGCCCCAGCTTGGGGAAAAAAGCCAGCTTGATGTCGCCGGCCAGGGTAAGGGCGCGCTGATTTTTCTCCTTCACCATCTGCACGATCTGCGGTTTGTAATCGTTGGGGTTGAGGAGCAGGGACGTGGCCACGATCAGACTGATAATAAGAAATCCTGTTCCTGCAAGCGCTGCCAAGCCGTATTTGAGATACTTGTTCATGGGGTTTGCCAGTTTCTGGGGTTACAGGTCATTGAAGCATTGCGCCGCAGATTTCAGACGGCAGGGAACGGGCGAATCTTCTTTCATAATAGTCGGCTATTTCTGAGTTGTTTGGCAAGTATTTAAACAGCAGTCAGTGAGGCAACACCCATTCATTGGGTGCTCTTCCCCGCGCAATACCCCGCATTTTTTTCATCCCTCCCCTTGACAGAGAGAGGACTGCCCACGTAACCTGATAACGATATGCATGTTCCGGGGGGGATCGAATCGGAGGCATATTCGCCACCCGCCCCTGACAGGCAACTTGTTTCTTCCTTCAACCTTCCGAGGGGATTGCCATGATCACACTCACCGTCAACGATAAGTCCTTTGAGGTGGACGTTGCGCCCGACACCCCGCTCTTGTGGGTGCTGCGCGACCAGCTCCAGCTCACCGGCACCAAATACAGCTGCGGCATCGGCGAATGCGGCGCCTGCACCGTGCATATCAACGCCGAGGCGGTGCGTTCCTGCCAGGTGTTGGTGCAGGACGCGGTGGACAAGAAGATCACCACCATCGAGGGTTTGCCGGAGAACCATCCGGTCAAGGCTGCCTGGGTGGCCGAAGAGGTACCGCAGTGCGGCTACTGCCAGCCTGGCCAGATCATGCAGGCTGCGGCCTTTCTGGCCAAGTTCCCGGAACCGCTTGACGCGGACATCGACAAGGAGATGACCGGTATCTGCCGTTGCGGCACCTATCCTCGTATCCGCACCGCCATTCATCGCGCCGCCAAGGCCTCGGCCAAAGGAGGGAAGCCATGAGCCAGATATTCAATTGCAGTCGGCGGGATTTTTGTAAAAACGGGGCGCTGCTCGGCACCGGCCTGGTGCTCGGCTTCTACCTTCCCGGCTGCCAGAAAAAAGAGATCATTCCCCCGGCCAGCGGTCCTTTCAAACCCAATGCCTTCATCCAGATCGCGCCGAACGACACGGTAACCTTTTTCATTAATAAATCGGAGATGGGTCAGGGGGTGTACACCTCGCTGCCCATGCTGATCGCCGAGGAACTGGAGGTGGACTGGAAGAAGATCAAAATCGAGGCCGCGCCGGTGGCCCCGGAATACAACCATACCCAATGGGGCAACCTCCAGGGCACCGGCGGCAGCACCAGCATCCGCTCGACTTTTGATCAGTTGCGCACCGCCGGGGCTTCAGGCCGCATGATGCTAGTCCAAGCAGCGGCCCAGATCTGGGGGGTACCACCCGCATCCTGCAAGGTCGAGGGTGGTAAGGTTCTCCACCCCAAAGGCGAGAAGAGCCTTTCCTACGGCACTCTGGTCGGCGGTGCCGCCAAGCTGCAGCCGCCCAAGGAGGTCCCGCTCAAACCGGCAGCAAGCTTCAAGATCATCGGCAAGCCTCGCGCCAGGCTCGATACCCCGGCCAAGGTGAACGGCACCGCCGAATTCGGCATCGACGTCAAGCGGCCCAACCTGCTTACTGCGGTGATTGCTCGGCCGCCGGTCTTCGGCGCCACGCTGAAAGAATTCAATGGTGAGGCGGCCAAGGCGGTGCCGGGGGTGAAAGAGGTGGTGCAGGTGGATTCCGGCGTGGCCGTGGTGGCGGAGAGTTTTTGGGCCGCAAAACTTGGGCGCGACGCCCTTGAAATCAAGTGGGATGATGGTCCGCTCGCCAAGCTCGACAGCGCAACCCAGGGCAAGGAATACGCTGCCTTGGCGCAAAAACCGGGGCTGGTTGCCGCCAATCGCGGGGATGCCGCGGCAACGCTTGCCGGAGCGGGAAAAAAGATCGAGGCGGTCTATGAGATGCCCTATCTTGCCCATGCGCCGATGGAGCCCTTGAATTGCGTGGCCGATGTCCGTGCTGACAGCTGCGAGATCTGGGTGGGTACCCAGATGCAGACCCTGGATCGCAATGCCGCAGCCGAAGTGACCGGCCTGCCTCCGGAAAAGGTCACGTTGCACACCACCTTCCTCGGCGGCGGCTTCGGCCGCCGGGCTGTGGGCGATAGCCATTTTGTTCGCGAGGCGGTGCAGGTTTCCAAGGCCATGCAGGCGCCGGTCAAGGTGGTCTGGACCCGCGAAGACGATATCCGCGGCGGCTACTACCGGCCCCGCGCCTATCATGCGGTGCGCGCCGCCCTGGGCGAGGACAACCTCCCGTCTGTATGGCAGCAGCGCATCGTCTGCCAGTCCATCGTCAAGGGCACACCCTTCGAAGAGGGAATGATGAAGGAGGGCATCGACCATACCTCGGTGGAGGGGATTATCGATCTCAGCTACGCCGTGCCCAATCTGCAGGTCGAATACCAGATGGCGCCGGCAGGGGTGCCGGTGCTGTGGTGGCGCTCGGTGGGCCACTCCTTCACCGCCTTTGTCAAGGAATGCTTTGTCGATGAGCTGGCCAGCGCCGCCGGTCAGGACCCGCTCGCCTATCGTAAGCAGCTTCTGGGTGAGCACCCGCGCCAGATCGCGTTGCTCGATCTGCTGGCCGAAAAAGCTGGCTGGGGCAAACCCGAGCAGGGTAGGGCGCAAGGGTTGGCCATCCATGAATCCTTTGGCTCCATCGTGGCCCAGGTGGCCGAGGTAGTTGTGGAAGACAACAAGATCAAGGTGCAACGGGTGGTCTGCGCCGTGGATTGCGGCCAGACCGTCAACCCGGACACCATCGTGGCTCAGATGCAGTCGGCCATCTATTTCGGCATGGCTGCGGCGCTCCACGATGCCATCACCTTTAAAAACGGCCGGGTTGAGCAGAGTAACTTTCACGACTACCCCATGCCGCGCTTGGCCGAGATGCCGGTGGTAGAGGTGCATATCATGCCGAGCAAGGAAAAGCCGGGCGGCATCGGTGAGCCCGGGGTGCCGCCCATTGCCCCGGCCATTGCCAATGCGGTTTTCGCTGCCAACAAGACGCGGTTGCGGACCCTGCCGTTGAACCTGGCCCCGCCAACCAAAACCCCTGCTCCGACTCCCAAGGTCGGCAAGAAAAAGAAGAAGTAGGGCACCGGCATGGATGAACTGGCGCTGTACGAAGAGATTATACGCTTGAAAAAGGCGCGGCAGCCTGCGGTGCTGGCCACGGTGATCGAGACCCGCGGTTCTTCGCCTCGCAAGGCCGGAGCCAAGATGCTGGTCTATGGTGATGGCAGTATCTGCGGGACCATCGGCGGGGGTAAGACCGAGGCCGAGACCATTGTTGCCGCAGGCGAGGTTTTGCGGCTCAATGCCCCACGCACCATGGCCTTCAGCCTTACCGAGGCGCACGGCGGTGTCTGCGGCGGCGATGTGACGGTCTATCTCGAACCGCTGGTCGCGGCCCCACACTGCATCATAATCGGCGATGGCCATGTCGGCCAGGCCATGGGTGAGGCTGCCGGGCGGGCCGGTTTTCTGGTGAGCCTTGGAGACGAAGCCGACGACCGGGCGGAACTCCTGTCCCGCGCCGATAGCCGCACCTATTTTTTCATCTGCACCAGCGATCATCAGCAGGATTTTCTTGCCGTGCAAGAGGCACTGAACACTCCCGCCTGCCACATCGCCGTGCTGGGCAGCAAGCGCAAGCGCACGGCGATGGAGGAGTTTTTGCTGGGGCAGGGGGTCACGCCCCAGGCGATCAGCCGGGTTATCTCCCCGGCGGGGCTCGATATCGGCGCGGAAACGCCGGAGGAAATTGCGGTCAGTGTTGTGGCCCAGATGATTCAGGTTCGCAGAGCCAATGCAGACACAGACACGCATTGCAGCGCTGTTGCTTGCCGCCGGCCTCTCAAGGCGCATGGGCACAAGCAAGCAATTGCTGCCGCTGGCTGACAAGCCGGTCATCCATCACTGCCTCCATACCCTGCTCGCCACGGAGGCTTCGCCCCTCGTGGTCGTGCTCGGCCCCGGAGGCGAAGCGGTGCAGGAGGCCATCGCCTCTTTTCCTATCACCATCGCCTGGAACCGCGACCCGGAGGGGGACATGGCTGGTTCGGTCCGCGCTGGGCTGGCGCTGCTGCCGCCGGATTGCACCGGAGTGCTGATTCATTTGGTCGATCACCCGCTGGTATCTGCAGCCACCATGCAGGCTCTCTGCGCCGCCCATCTGACCACGCCGCAGTCGATTATCATCCCCACCTGCAACGGCCGCCAAGGCCATCCCACTCTTTTTCCCCGGAAGGTTCTTGCTGAACTGACTCCTTCCGCCATCCTGCGGGATATTGTCCGGAAAGACCCGGCACGGGTGCTACGGGTTCCGGTGGAAGATGAAGGAATCTTCCTCGACATGGATACCCCGGCCGAGTATGAGGCCCTATGTCAGATGGTTTCATGAGATGGTTCTTGGCGAACAGCCCTCTTGCCTGATGGGATGGGCAATATGAGGGCTGCTCCTGATATTTTTACTTTCATGTTTTTTGGACGCTAACGTCCGGTGAATTAGACAGGTTGGGCCGGATGACCTCCCAGTCCGCGACCGGACCAGGGATAAGCTGAAAGAGAGGATGGGGTAAGGGCAGCGTTAATGAGATGAAATTGTCGAGCCATGAAGGATCGCGAACGTGCAGTTTCGTGAGGAGATGTGCCCATTCGTATTCGAGCTGTCCACAAGTGGCCACAATCGGTGCGGCCTCCCGGTCAGCAGAGATGATCTTCGTCGCGTCAAAACGGTAGCCACGCAGTGTGGCTTCTGTTTGAACGGCATGCAAATAGGATGCGATCGCTGCCAAGGGTGAGGGAGAGTCGCGGAAGCGAATGAGTTGGGGATGCCGGGTATATCCGCGTGTTTGCCCTCCGAGAACCGCCTGCGCCAAAAGCGCCTCACGCCAAAGAGCAACTAGGCCACGCGAGTCCAAGTAACAAGGATGTAGTGTCCACAGGCGCAAGGTTTAGTTCTCTGAGAGGATCAACATTAATATCATACGGAGTTCCTCTTTTGCGCATGTTTATGGCCGCAATTGTATCCTGTTAAGCGGGAGGGGCTTGTCTGTGGCTTGTTTTATCTCCTGAACTTCCTGATTTTGTGATCATTTTTGGTGTTATCCGGAATTAGGAGAAAACCGTGGCGTTGTTATTCTATGGACTTGTCCTTCTGCTCATCCAACTAGTAACTCAGCGCAACTCCGCCAACCGCTCCATCCCTGCCTTGATTTTTTCCAGCTTGGCCTGCATTTCCGTAACCTTTTCCCGCTCTTTAGCCTTCACCTCATCCGGGGCGTTGGCCATGAACTTCTCGTTACCGAGCTTGCTCTGGCAGCGGGCCAGCTCACCCTCGGTCTTGTCCTGATCCTTTTGGAGCTTGGCCTGTTCCTTGTCCACATCCACCAGTCCGGCCAGGGGGACGAAGATCTCGATGTCAGTGTAGAGGTGAGAGGCCGCGCCCTTGGGGCGGGTGCCTTCCTTTTGCACGGACATGGTGCAGGTCCGGGTCAGGGTCTTGAGGGAAGAGGCAAGGGAGGTCAAGCCTGCGTGTTTGTCTTCGTCGTGGCAGACGATTAGCACCTCGATCTCGGCGGAGGGGTGGACCATGGCCTCGCTGCGGATATTGCGGATGCCGCCGACGATTCCCATGAACAGCGCGGCCAAGTCAGCAGCCTCACCATCGTCCCAGGCCGGGTTCGGTGTGGGGTACGCTTCGACCATGATGCTGGTCCGCGCGCCGGGGAGCACATGCCAGATCTCCTCGGTGACGAACGGGGTGATGGGGTGCAGGAGCTTGAGGACATTTTCCAGTACCGCCAGGAGTACGGCCTGGGATTGGGCCTTGGCCGTGGCATTGTCGCCATAGAGATCGGACTTGATCCATTCTAGATACCAGTCGCAGAATTCGCTCCAGACAAACTGGTAGATGGTGGAGGCGGCATCGTTGAAGCGGTAGTCGTCCAGGGCCTGGCGCACCTCGGTGATCGCCTGGTTGAGCCGGTGCAGGATCCAGCGGTGGGACAGGGGGAGACCGGATGGATCGATATTCTTGCTGATCGCGGGATCGCACGCATTGATGTGCATGAGGGCGAAGCGGGAGGCGTTCCAGATCTTGTTGATGAAATGGCGGTAGCCTTCGATGCGCTCCTCGGCGAGCTTGATCTCGCGGCCCTGGGCGGCAAAGGCGGTGAGGGTGAAGCGCAGGGCGTCGGTGCCGTACTCGGCCATGACCACCAGGGGGTCAATGACGTTGCCCGTGGATTTGCTCATCTTCTTGCCGTGTTTGTCGCGGACCAGGGCGTGGAGGTAGACGTCTTTAAATGGCACCTCGTCCATGATGTGGATGCCCATCATCATCATCCGGGCCACCCAAAAGAAGAGGATGTCGAAGCTGGTGATCAGCACCGAGGTGGGGTAGAAAAACTTCAGCTCCTTGGTGTCATCGGGCCAGCCCAGGGTGGAGAAGGGCCAGAGCGCCGAGGAGAACCAGGTGTCCAGCACGTCGGTTTCCTGGGTGAGGGTGGTGGCCCCGCATTTCTCGCAAGAGGCAGGCGCATGCTCCTCGACCATGAAATGGGAACAAGCGTCGCAGGTCCAGGCCGGAATCTGATGGCCCCACCAGATCTGGCGGGAGATGCACCAGTCGCGGATGTTGTCCATCCAGGCGTAGAAGGTATTGTACCAGGTCTTGGGATGGATGGCGATGCGTCCGTCGCGCACGGCGGCCACGGCCTGAGCAGCCAGGGGCTTTACGGAAACAAACCATTGCAGCGAGGTGGTGGGCTCCACCACGGTTTTGCAGCGGTAGCACTGGCCCACCGCATGGGCGTAATCCTCGATCTTCTCCAGAAATCCCTGTGCTTCCAGGTCGGCGACGATCTGTTTCCGGCAGGCAAAACGGTCCATCCCTGCATAGGGGCCAGCCGATTCGTTCATGAGGCCGGAGTCGTCCATGACCTTAAGACGTTCCAGGTTGTGGCGCAAGCCGATCTCGTAATCGTTGCGGTCGTGGGACGGGGTGACCTTGAGCGCCCCGGTGCCGAACTCCCGCTCCACGTGGTGGTCGAAGACCACCGGGATGGTGCGGTCGGTGAGGGGCAGCCGGATGCCGATTTCTTTTAGGTGCTTGTATCGCTCATCGTCAGGATGCACGGCCACGGCGGTGTCGCCCAGCATGGTTTCGGGTCGGGTGGTGGCGACCACCACGTGCCCGGAACCGTCGGCATAGGGGTAGCGGATATGGTAGAGCTTGCCTGCCGTCTCCTCATGCTCGACCTCGTCGTCGGAGAGCGCGGTTTTGCAGCGTGGGCACCAGTTGACGATGTAGTCGCCCTTGTAGATCAGCCCTTCTTTGTAGAGGCGGACAAAAACGGTGCGCACCGCCTTGGATAGCCCCTCGTCCATGGTGAAGCGTTCCCGCTCCCAGTCGCAGGAGCAGCCCAGATGTTTGAGCTGGTTGATGATGGTGCCGCCTTTTTCCTCGCGCCATTGCCAGACCCGCTCGATGAACTGGGCGCGGCCAAGATCGTGCCGGGTTTTTCCTTCGGAGGCAAGCTGTCGCTCTACTACATTCTGGGTGGCGATGCCCGCGTGGTCGGTGCCGGGCACCCAGAGGGTGTTGTAGCCGCACATCCGCTTGTAGCGGACCAAGACATCCTGCATGGTGTTGTTCAGGGCATGGCCCACATGGAGTACGCCGGTGACGTTGGGCGGCGGGATGACGATGGAAAAGGAAGGTTTACCGTCGTCCATGGTGGCCTGGAAATTTTTCTGCGCAAGCCATTTCTGATACCATCTGGCCTCAACCTCTTTGAATTCGTACCCCTTGGCCAATTCATGCTCGGCGGGCTGTGCGGAAGCGTTATCGCTCATCGGTTACATTACACTCCATGGTTTGGGAAGAAAGATATTGGTGTAGAGATCCAGGGCATAGCGGTCGGTCATGCCGGCGATGAAATCGCAGACCATCTGTTCCCGCGGGGTCGCCTCGTCATAGTCGATGACTCTTTCCCAGTGGTCGTCGTGGTTGATGAAATACTCGTACAGCTCCCGCAGCACCTTTTTGGCCTTGATGAAGTCATCGTGCACCCGGTTGGTTTCGTAGACGTTTTCATAGAGAAAGGAGCGCAGTTCGCCAATGCCCTCCAGCATATGCGGGGTCATACTTAGGGTTTCCCCGCCGTTTTGCAGGGTCTGGACCACAAGATCGTGGACCATGGTGCCGATCCGCCCGGAATGGTTGGGGCCGAAAAGCTTCTGGAGATGGGATGGAATCTGCGACTCGCTGATAATTCCTGCCCGGGCGGCATCGTCCAGATCGTGATTCACATAGGCGATGATATCGGCGATGCGCACCACCCGCCCTTCCATGGTTGCAGGCAGCTCGGAGAGATCCAGGGGCAGGATATCGCGCCTCCCCTTGGAATGCTTGGCTATGCCGTCCAGAACCTCAACGGTGAGGTTGAGTCCCTCGCCCTTTTTTTCCAGGATGTTCACCACCCGCAGGCTCTGTTCGTAATGACGGAAGCCGGTGGGGTAGAGTTCGTCCAGCACTGCTTCTCCGGCGTGGCCGAAAGGGGTGTGGCCGAGATCATGGCCCAGGGCAATGGCCTCGGTGAGATGGCCGTTGAGACGCAGGGCCACGGAGATGGTCCGGGCGATCTGGCTTACCTCGAGCACATGGGTGAGCCGGGTCCGGTAGTGGTCGCCGGTGGGGGCCAGGAACACCTGGGTTTTATGCTTGAGGCGCCGGAAGGACTTGCAGTGGATGATCCGATCCCGGTCGCGTTGGTATGTGCCCCGGATGGGGCATTCCTCTTCGGGCTTGAGTCTGCCTTTGCTCTCCCGGCTCAGGGCGGCAAAGGGCGCGAGGCTTGTGGCCTCGCGCTCCTCGATTTGCTGACGGATGGAATGGTTCATAACCTTAGAGGGCCGGGGCCAGGCTACCTACATGGGTGACGATCTCGCCCCGGTTCAGCTCCTTGAGCACCGGATGGTCCATGATCTTGTTCGGGGTGGTTTCGCCGTTGATGTTGGTGATTACCAGTTTGCCGCGGCCCTTGCCGTAGAGGTCGTTGAAATCATAGACCGCACCGACCACGGTTAGCTCCTTGGCCTGGATTTTTTCTTTGTATAGTTCCATGGCGGCCTTGACCTGATAGTCCACGTTGCGTTCCACGTTCTTGCTCCAGCGACCGTTTATGTCGCCTGATTTGTCCTCGGCAGCAATAACCGGCTTCAGGGTGTCTAACTCGGCCTTGATGCCCTTGCTTTCGCCGGAATAATCACCCATGGCGGCCTTGACCGCGCCGCAGCTTGAGTGACCCAGAATCATAAGGATCTTGGTGGGCAGATGACGGACCCCGTAATCAACCGAGCCTTCCGCAGTCTTGACCTGGTTGCCGATGTTGCGGATCACGAAGATGTTGTTGTCCGGGTCCATGCCGAACAACTGGGTGTGTACCCGGGAGTCGGAGCAGGTGATCACGGTGAGAGTCGGGGTCTGGCCGGTCTGGAAGGCGTCGAAGTGGTGGCTGTCGTTGTGTTCGGTGAACAGGTCATTGCCCGTGACTGCGGCCTTGATCGTGGCTTCTGCGTTTTTGATCGCGACGGTCGGGGTCTCACCATGTTCGGCAAAAGCAGTCGACGCCATGGTCAGAGCAACGGCGCAGCTAAGGCCGAGAATGAGTTTTTTGCCGGTTTTCATCTTCTGCATGATGCATCTCCTAGAAAAATTATTTTGAAAAAATATAATGCCGCACCAACGCCTTCCCCTCATTGGAAAACATTGCCCGCTGTTCTCTCTTCCATCTAACGTCATTGGGGAGCTTACTCTCCATCTCTGCGTAGAAACAGCGCTGAAGATACCGGCAATTGCGGGACCGGTCAAGAAGCTAAAAACAGGGGCGGAATGCTGAAAGTTCAGCCCTGTTTTATCCTTCCACATCTGCCTCACCAAGCCGAGCTTCGATCTCTTCTATTCCTGCTTGGGCCTGCTCCCAATCCGCGTAGATTTTTTTCAGCCTTTTGCCAAGTGTGGTGTATTCGTTATTGAGTTCGGCAAACCGGTCTTGATCCTGGTAAAGCACCGGATCGGCCATGGCCTGTTCCAGTTGGGTCTTCCTGCCTTCAAGCTGTTCGATCTCTTGTTCAGATTGGGCAACGATTTTCTTGAGCGGAGCAATCTCTCGGGTTTTCTGCTGGCGCAGGTCTGCCTGGAGCTTTCGGGAGTCTTTGCCCTTTTTTGCCTGTTTTTCGGGTGTCGGGCTGTCGCCGGGTTGGGTTTTGGGAGCGGCAGTCTTTTTTTGCGGGGTGCTGGCTGCTTCGGCATGGGTCTTGTGGAGATAGTAGTCGATATTGCCGTCAAAGATGGTGCCGTGGCCGCCTTTGATCTCCAATACTTTGCCGACAAAGGAATTGGCAAAATAACGGTTGTGGGAAACAACGATGATGGAGCCGTCGTATTGGCGCATAGCCTCCTGGAGCACCTCCTGGGACTGGATGTCCAGATGGTTGGTGGGCTCGTCCAGGATGAGGAGGTTGGCTGGGGTGGCGATCATCTTAGCCAGGGCCACTCGGCTTTTTTCGCCGCCGGATAGCACCCCCACCTTCTTGTCCACGTCATCGCCGCGGAAAAGGAAGGCGCCCAGCAGGGAACGGGTTTGGGTGACGCTCAGTTCGTTATTTACGTGGCTCAGGGTTTCCAACACTGTGTAGCGGGAATCAAGCTCCTGGGCCTGATGCTGGCCAAAGTAGGAGATGGTTACATTGTGGCCGAAGCGGATGGCTCCGCTGTCTGGGGTGATGAGGCCGGCCAGGATTTTTACCAGGGTGGATTTGCCTGCGCCGTTGACCCCGAGTACGGCCAGCTTCTCGCCGCGTTGCAGGGTAAAGGAGAGGTCGCGGAAAACCGGCTGTCCGCCGAACTGTTTGCTCATGTCCTCGACCTCCAGCACGGTTCTGCCGGAAGGTGGGGAGGGTGGAAAACGGAAGGCGATGGTATTTTCCGTTTCGTCCAGCTCGATCATTTCGATCTTGTCCAGTTGCTTGAGGCGGCTCTGCACCTGGGTGGCCTTGGTGGCTTTCGAGCGGAACCGGTCAACGAATTTCATGGTTTGCTCGATCATGGCCTGTTGGTTCTCATAGGCCGCCCGCTTGATGATCATCCGGTTTGCTTTGTCCACCAGGTATTTCGAGTAATTGCCCTTGTAGACCGTGAGATCGCCCAAGGAAATCTCCCAGGTGACGGTGGTAAGGTTGTCGAGAAAGGCACGGTCATGGGAGATCATCACCATGGCTCCACGGTGATTTTTTAAAAACTCCTCAAGCCAGGTGAGCGACTCGATGTCCAGATGGTTGGTCGGCTCGTCCAGCAGCAAAAGGTCCGGCTTGGCAAGGAGAATCTTGGCCAGCATCAAACGCATGAGCCAGCCGCCGGAAAAGGAAATGCTGTCCTTGCCGAAATCGCTCTGGGAAAAACCTAAGCCAAGGAGAATTCTTTCAATCTGGGACTCCATGGTGAAGATGTCGGACTGGTCCAGTCGGTGCTGCAGATCACCCTGGCGGTGGAGCAGATCTGCGAATCCGGCGGCTTCCGGGGGGACCGTGCCAAGGGCCTGGTTGACCTGATCCAGCTCTTTTTGTATGGCCAGGGCTTCAGCAAAGGCAGTTTTCGCCTCATCAAACAGGCTGCGGCCCGGGGCAAAGGAAGCGATTTCCTGGGGCAGATAGCCGATGGAGATGTTTTTGGATCGAGTCAGGACGCCGTCATCGACATGCTTGACTTGCGCCATGATCTTGAGCAGGGTGGATTTTCCCGCGCCGTTGACGCCGACCAAGCCGATTTTTTCGCCGGGATGGACGCGGACAGAGACATTCTTGAAAAGGTGTTTGGAGCCGAACTGGATGGAAAGCTGGTTGATGGCGAGCATGGGTAGGCACTATAGGCTGAGATTGTTGTTGAGGGGAAAAACAATCGCACACCATAGCACATTATGTCGGGTATTTCTAATAGATGTTACGCAGAGGAAAAGAATCCTCAGATAGCGTAGTTGCCTCCGGCAACGCCGGTCAGCTCACCAAGGTGGGTTGGCAGGACGATCAGCACGGTGGTGCCTGTGCCCTGCTCGCTGGTTATGGTGACTGTACCCATGTGCTCGTTGATGATCTGCTTGACATAGGGCAACCCCAGGCCGGTGCTCTGCCGGTTGATATGCAGATAGGGGTCGAAGATAACCTCGAGCATTTCTTTGGAGATTCCTGGGCCATTATCGGTGATTTTAACCTGGCAGCCAGCCGAGGTCATCTCTGTAGCGATAAGGATCCGGTTTTTCACGCCGCAGGCATGCACCGCGTTACGGAGCAAATGGGTAATGGCGATCTTGATGAGCGAGCTGTTGCCATGGAAAAAAAGCGGGGTCTGGCTGAGGGTGGATACCAGGCTGATATCTCTGGCAAGGGCCTCTTCCTGCAAGGATTCTACCGCCTCTACGACAAGCGGATTGAGATCCAAGGGGGCAAAAATTTTTTTTGCTTCCGGCCGAACCGATTCGAATTTGCCCACCAGATTTTCAAGTTTGCGGGCCTGATCAAGGATATGGATCAGTTTTAGCCGACCTTCTTCTTCTGCCGGATAGGTGTTGAGGAGTCGGCGGACCATGCCGCCGATTATGGTGACCGGGTTGCGCACCTCATGGGCAATGCGCAGGGCCATGCTCGCCCTGGTCCGCTCCGCGATGACAGCCTCGATTTCTTTGTTCAGGCGAAAGAGATCCTGGCTGTTTTTTTCGATCTTTTCGCGGTCCCGCGCCATCCTTTCCATGATGGTTTCGATCCGGTTGAAAAAAAGAGTCACCGAGGCGATGACAATGAAGGCCATAGTGTTAATTGACCCGCTGTATGGGGCTAGGAACAGCCAGAGGTTTTTTCTCCCGGAGAAGGTGAGAAGGTGATTGAGGATGTGTCCGCTGGAGCGTGATAGGGCAAGAGCGAAAAGCGCTCCGAAGAACCAGAGGAGAAAGATGGCCAGGGGGCTTTCTCGATCGGTACGGACCAGGGCCAGGGCATGGTTGAGACATAACCCGGAAAGAATGATAAGGGCAATGGCACCGCCGAAGTCAAAGAGCCAGACCGGGAGCATGGAGATGGTGATCATAAGTGGTCCTGCCCAGGGGGAGATGGCGGTGCTTGGTTTTTCCGGAGCAATTTAAGGCCCCGATAAAAAAGAAACACGGCGGGTACGGCGATGAGGTGATCCAGCTTCAGGAGATAGTACAGGACTTCTTGCCAGCCAGCCAGGCGGAGCAGGGGAATGTTTGCTCCGGGCGGCAAGAACAGGACCTCTTCACTGAGGTCCACGTCAAGAAAATGGCCCATCATGGTGGTGGCGCTCCAGAGCATAAGGAGCCAGGTTCCGGCGATGATATATTGCCAAGCCTTGAGGGAAGCAAGGCGGGTCCGCCGGGCTTTTTTGGCAAAAAAGAAAAGGGAGACAATCAGGAAAAAGTGGGCGAATTGATGGATGTAGAGTCCGGAATAGGCATGGGGCTGGAAAGCCAGGGCTTTATCTGGCAGGAGACAGCCCAACAGCAGCAGAAATACAGTGAAAAAAAATGGCGCCAAGAAAAAACCTCGGATGGCTGGTGGTGCGAACGAAACGCGGATCAGATAGGTTACAAAACCCTATTGTTCAGAGCACCATACCATGATGCCTCGTCGTTCGGCATATGAAAAAAATGACCTATGGGAAAAAATACCCAAGAGTAGATTCGTCATCGCAATGTCAGGAGCGTTCGTTCAACGAGGCCGGTTTTCTAGAAAGGCCCAGCTCCTGGGAAACCTGGGTGGCGACCTCCTCTATGGATTTGCCCGCAGTGGAAACAATGGGAATCTGGTGGTTGTGAAAGATGGTTTCGGCCGTCTGGATCTCTTCACTGCAGGTGGAGCGTTTGGCGTAGTTGCTGTCTGCGTAGCGTTTTTCCCGGACATTGTGGAGCACTTCAGGGGTTGTGGTCAGGCCGATGGCGCGTTTTCTGTTCCTGATTATTTCTTCTGGTAGGGTGTATTCCCGGAGATATTCGGCGGTGAGGGGGAAGTTTGCCGATTTTAACCCCATCTGCGTTGCCAGATAGACGCTGACCGGGGTCTTGCCGGAGCGGGAAACTCCCAGGAGGATGACCTCTGCCTCGTCCAGCTCATGGGTGTTGACCCCGTCATCATGTTCCAGGCAGTAGTGGATCGCCTCGACCCGCTTGGCCATGGTCAGGTTGTCGATATGCCGGGAAAAGCCGGGAACACCCAAGGCCTTGGCTTCCAGGCAGCCCTCCAGTCGGGTCATGAATATTTCAAAGGCGTCAAAAAATTCGACCTCTGGGGAATCGAAAACAGCGCGGATATCTTTGGTCATGATGGTGCTGAAAATCAGCGGCCGACGTCCAGAGGATTTTTTCAGAATATAGTCCAGGATCTTTTTTGCTTCTTCCCTGTTGAGGACAAAGGGGAATTTTTCTTCATGAAAATTGATTTCCGGAAATTGGCAGATCAGGGCTTGGCCCAGGTTTGTTGCGAGTATTCCGGTACTGTCCGAGATATAATACACGTCTTTCGATGACCACATGCTGCGTTGCTCCTTGTTGCCTGGGGAAAAAGGACATGACGGACTCAGGCCGACCTGCCTCCTAAGAATAGGATAAATTCTTCAAATCTTTTCTGCTCGAAGTGACCGACCATCTCTTTTTTCATCAGGGTCAGGGCGCTAAGAGGCCGTCGCGCCCCTCCGTATGGCCGGTTGGTTGTCAGGGCGTCGTACACGTCCGCGATCGTGGCGATCTTGGCGTTGTCAGAAATCTGGTCTCGCTTGAGTCCATGGGGGTAGCCGTTGCCGTTGATTTTTTCGTGATGGTGCAGGATGACATCCAGGGTGATTTCAGATGCGTGCTTGGCCATGAGCCAGTGGCCTTGGCCGGGGTGTTTTTTGATGATTTCAAACTCTTCGAAGTCGAGTTTTCCTGGTTTGTTCAGGATGCTGTCTAAGATCTGGCTTTTTCCCACATCGTGCAGGATACAGCCAAGGGTAAAATCGTGGAGCTCCGTGTCATCGCCCTTGCGGATCATCAGCCAGAGGCCAACGCCAAATACCGCGACATTTACGCAGTGGGAAAAAGTGTAATAATGGTGGGAGCCCAGGCGAAGGAGGTGGCGGATGGATTGGGTGTCCGCCAGGGTAAGATCGATGATGTTGCTGGTTATATTTTTGGCGCGGGAGATGTTTTTGCCGCTCCGGGGGTCATCAAAAACATCTCGGATGATGTTTGTGGCGCAGGCATGCACAATTGAGGATTTTTGCTCAAGAGGAATGGTCGGATTCTTGATAATGGAATCCAGGGATTCCTCCATGAAATTTTCAAATTTCATGGAGGAATCTTGGGTGATGAAGAGCGGCCCGTGGTTTTTCCTGGCGAGGACATCTTTGATGTTGGCAATATTGGTATTGGCCGCGATCAGCAGGACGGGTTTATTGCTATTGGGAGGCTTAGCGTAGATGTTGAAATCGATTATTCGGTCTTCCGCAAGAAGATAATCGGTGACAATCCGGATGAATTTTTTGGATTCGAGGATCATGTTCTTTTCAGGTTCTCCAATTATTTTCTAGCGATGTAGTGTAGCCGAAAGTTCGGTTAGGTTGGGCGGCGCAGTTCACAGGGCGCATGGCATCCCTGTGTTTTTTTCAAGATAGGATGAAAGCTGGGAAAAGCTGCAACCATAGGCCTCAACCGCCTCCTGTTTTCCTTTCACCCGGAAGGAGTATTTTTTAAAAAAAGTATCGGGCTCAAGGAGGTGTATTGCGGCATCGCAGCCCATAACAAGATCCAGATTCTCTTGACTGTTGGTCATGTTTTCCAGGCGAAAAGCCACGTTGACCACGTCCCCGACCACGGTATAGTTATTCTCCCCGTCTTGGGCAAGATTTCCCATCATGGCCTCGCCGGTGTTAAGGGCAGCCCCGATCTGCAGAGGCCAGGGTAGATTCGGAACCTTCTTGTTGAGATTGTTGGTGAATGTATTGATGGCAATAGCGGTTTTCAGGGCATGGTTGATATTGTCCTGAAGATGTGGTCCAGCCCATAGGGCCATGACCGCGTCACCGATAAATTTATCGACTACCCCGTTATGTTTGTGTACCAGCTTGCTTACTCCTCCCGTCCAGTGTTGGAGAAGCTGGGAAACCCACTTGTCCCCCATGGTTTCGGACAATTTAGTGAATTCATGGATGTCGCAGATCAGAATGGTGATGATCTGTTTCTGGACAAAGGCCACGGTCATTTCATCGAGGTCAGAGCTGCTTGGTGGTGACGGCTGGGCAGGGATGATATCTTGGTGGAACAGGAGACGGGTGCTGCCGATGCCGATGCAGTCTCCATCTTGTAGGGTAACGGGCGTATGAATTTTACGGCCGTTGATAAAAGTGCCGTTGGAGCTGCCCAGATCAAGGAGACTGAAGCGGCCATTTTCTTCCTTTTGAATCATGGCGTGTTTCCGGGATACCCATGAATAGGGAAGGGTGATATCGGTGTTGGCCACCCGGCCCAGACTATAGGTGGTACTGTTGTTGAGCAGCCAGCGGTGGGCAGTGGCTTCCTGGGCATCAAGAAGAATGAGGGTCGCTGGCTTTTCCTGGGATTCGGTCATGGTTGTCAGGTAGGCCTTTCTGTTATCCGTGGTTCTGGATGAGGCTGATGATTTCTTCGGGCTCGGCAAAACGGCCGGCCGCCTGTTTTGAAAAGATCAGGTGGCCATCGACCATGATTTCATAGATGCCGCCTGATCCTGGAATCAGCTCAACCTCGGCGGCGAATTGTTGCTTCAGCTCGGCTTCCAGCCTGGAAGCCCGTGGCAGATAGTTTCATTGTGTGCAGTAGGTGATGGTGATCTTCATGGTGAGTTTCCGTGTAAAAATATTGTTTAATGGGTGGCAGAATATGCGCGACTCGATGTTTCTTTATACCACAACAGTATCTGATTAGAACAGGATGGATTGTCCGATTAATTCATTTTGATCGCAAGCGGAGAAATGAGTCGGCAAAGGTGTTTTAAGAGGAAAGGTGGGGGAAATATGCGTGCGCGGCAAGGTTTAGCCTGTCAGTTGTCCTGTGTGGAAGGGTGCGGCGGGAGTGGGTGGATCGAAAGTTTCAGCCATTTCAGAAGGCCTTGTGCGGCCAGGTATCCGGTGGTAAAGGCGCCCTGTAGCAGGTAGCCTCCGGTTGGTGCTTCCCAGTCCAGCATTTCTCCGGCCACGAATACTCCGGGGAGTTTACGGAGCATGAGGTTCTCGTCTACCTCTGGAAAGGTTATACCTCCGGCAGAGGAAATTGCCTCGGCAAGAGGCCTGGTATTGATGATGGGTATGGGAAGATTCTTAATGTGTTCGGCAAGAACCTCCGGGCTGTTTAGCTCTTCCGAGGAGCAGATTTCGCGGAGCAGTGAGTAGGCTGGGCCGGTAAGGTGTATGGCCTTGCGCAGGAAATTGGCGAGACTTTCCTTGCCGCGCGGGTGTTCAAGTTTTTCCTGAATCCGTTCCAGTGAGAGATCGCGTTTGAGATCGAGAAAGAGGGGGACGGGCTTGGTTTTTTTCAATAGGTCGCGGATGACCCCGCTCAAGGCATAGACCGGCCCTCCTTCCAGGCCATGGCTGGTCACCACCACATCGCCGGTGGCCTGCTGGTCGTCACAGCGGAGCAGGATATTTTTGAGGGGTTTGCCGCTAAAGCGGCTACGGAAATGCTCGGACCACGCCACTTCGAGCCCGCAATTTGCCGGGCGGAATGGTTCTAAATGGACGCCCTTGGTAACGAGGAGCGAGGTCCAGCTTCCATCAGAGCCGGTTTGCGGCCAGCTTGCCCCGCCCAGGGCAAGGAGTACGGCCTTAGCCGGGAGTTCGAGGAGTTCGCCGGTCTTAGTAATAAAGATTGGGGTGCCTGTTTTGGTAAATCCCTGCCAGCGGTGGTGGTAGTGGAAAACAACACCGTGTTTGCCCAGGGCATCAATCCAGATTTTCAGAATATCGCGGGCGGTGGCGTCTTTGGGGAAGACCCGGCCACTGGTGCCGACAAAGGTTTCCACTCCGAGTCGGCGCAACCAGGCGCGCAGGTCGTCTGGCGAAAAATCGGCAAGGAATTTTTTGAAAATTTCGGCGTTGTTCCCGTAGCGGGCGACAAAGGATTCGGCGTGTTCCGAATGAGTAAGATTGAGCCCCCCGCGACCGGCAACCAGGAATTTACAGCCAGCCGAACCTTTTGTATCGAAGAGATCCACTGACAGGCCTGCTTCGCTTAAGACGGTGGCGGCCATGAGTCCGGCCGGGCCACAACCGACAACCGCCACCCTGGTTTCGTTTTTCATGGGGCAGGTTATTTCTTGCCTATTGTGCCGGAGGTCTTTTTCTGCTCCAGCTCCTTGATCCGGTCTGTGAGCGCTTCACTCAAGGCGACCCTCCCTTCAAGCACGCAGCCTGGTCGACCAGGAATACATTCCTGTTTGAGCATCAGGCATTTATCATCATTGTAGTCGTAGTTTTTGCAGGAAAAGCTCATCGTGGGGACCTGGGGTGGTTTGCTGCCTAATTTTTCAGACGCGTCGGGTTAATTCTTCGGCTCCGCCCAGGGAAATTTCAGCGTTTGAGGATGCCGTGTTTCTTCATCTTGTATTGGAGCAGGCTCTTGGTGATTCCCAAGGCATCCGCCGCTCTTGTCTGGACATAGTTCGCCTTGTTCAAAGCAGAGAGGACCATTTTCTTTTCAATGCCGTCAAGCACGTCGGGTAGAGGGGTATTGGCCGGGATCGCCTGCTCCAGGTCGAAGCCATTCAGCCACTGTAAGGGCTCCTTCCCGCTTTGGGTCTCGGGCTGAACATCTTCTGGGCGGATCAGGTTTCTGGTGCAGAGAATGGCTGCCCGTTCGATGGTGTTTTCGAGCTCTCGAATGTTACCTTCCCAAGGCAGGGTCGTGAGAAACCGGACGGTTTCCGTGGCAATCTCCAGCTTTGGTTTGTTCAGCTGTTCGGCATATTTGCTGACGAAATGGGCGACCAGCATGGGAATATCATCGGTGCGTTCTCGCAGAGGGGGGAGATGGATGTGGAGCACGTTGAGCCGGTAATAGAGGTCTTCCCGGAAATGTCCTTTGTCCACTTCGTCCTTGAGATCTCTGTTGGTGGCAGCGATAATTCGGACATCAACCCGCAGGGTCTGGCTGCCTCCGACCCGCTCAAAGCTCCGTTCTTGGAGCACCCGCAGCAGTTTTGCCTGGAGCGGCATGGCCATCTCCCCGACTTCGTCGAGAAAAAGGCTGCCGGTGTCGGCCAGTTCGAACCGCCCCTTGCGCAGGGCGATGGCCCCGGTAAAGGCGCCCTTTTCATGGCCGAAGAGCTCGCTTTCCAGAAGATTTTCCGGGAGACCTGCGCAGTTGAGGGAGATGAACGGCGCTTTTTCTCGTGGGCTATTGCAATGGATGGCCCTGGCCACCAGCTCCTTGCCGGTGCCGGATTCGCCGGTAATCAGGACCGAGGTCGAGGTCGGGGCCACTTTTTCGATGAGGTTGAAGATGGCCTGCATCTTCTGGTTTTTGCCGACCATGCTGGCATAAGAGGTCCGGGAGCGCATTTCCTCCCGAAGCCGCATGTTCTCGCGGAGCACGGCGTAATGCTCCAGGGCCTTGGCGGTGTTCAACACCAGTTCGTCGTTGTTGAAGGGCTTGGTGAGATAGTTGAAGGCCCCGGCTTTCATGGCTGCCACGGCCATTTCCACCTCGCCGAAAGCGGTGATCATGATAACAGGCAGGTCTGGGTTGAGAGTTTTCGCCGCCTTGAGCAGCCCCAGGCCATCAAGCCCAGGCATACACATATCGGTAATTACCAGGTCAATGTCGGTTTCATTCAGGATTTTAAGGGCCTCTTCCCCGTTTCCGGCGGTAAAAATTCCGAGGCCTTCTTCGCGGAGCAGTTCGGAGAGGACTATCAGGTAGTTTGGCTCATCGTCAACAATCAATACGGTGTTCATATGTAAGCAACCTTGCAGCGGTGGAATTTCTGAGGGAAACCTTTGGTGTGCCAAAGGGGAACGCCTGCCTGTTATGCAGCATGCTCGGCAATTTCCTTGATGTCGGCAATGAGGATAATATCGTCGTTACCCATGATGGTGTATCCGCAGATCCCATTGACTTTTCGAAGTTTCTTGTACCCATCGCCAAACTCCTTGGCTACGATCTTTTGATGGGAGAGGATGCGGTCAACCAGCAGGCCGATTCCATGGGGCTTGCAGACCACAACAATTTTATTGCGCGGATCAGCCAGGGTTGAGGATGCTTTTGGGTAGAAGAAGGTGTTGAGCTCAACAAGCCGCAGGATTGCGCCATCATATGCGATGCAGTGGTTTTCTGCAAGAAGCGGGATGATGTTTTCTGTTTCGATGACCGTGGTGATTTCATCGGAGGGAATGGCATAGGTTTCATCGCCTGATTCTGCGAGCATGGCATCTTTGGTGACCAGGGTTTTGGTAAGGGGGACGGTGAGGGAAACCGTGGTGCCTTTGCCCACCGTAGAATCGAGTTGGATGCTACCGTTGCATTCCTTAAGGCCGGACATGACCACGTCCATGCCCACCCCGCGCCCTGAAACCTCACTGACTTTTTCTGCCGAACTGAAACCCGGCTTGAAAACGAGGTTGATCAGCTCCCGGTCGCTCAATCGTTCCAGCTCTTCAGCGGTCATGAACCCCTTGTTTAGAGCGACTTCCTTCATTTTCCGCGGATCGATGCCCAGGCCGTCGTCTTCAATAATAAGGTAGACATTGTTCTCGTCCGCCCGCGCATGCAGCGTGAGATTGCCCTGTTCCGGTTTGCCCGCTTTTTTTCTTGCCTCCGGTGCTTGGAGCCCGTGGTCCAGAGAGTTGCGCAGGATGTGGACCAAGGGGTTTTCGATCTTCTCAAGCAGATCTTTGTCGATAACGGTTTCATCTCCGGTGATGGTGAAGCGGACCTCCTTAGAGAGTGAAGTGGACAGCTGGCGGACCACCTTGGGGAAGCGCTGGAATAGCGATTTGACCGGCACCCTGCGGATGCTCATGATATTGGCGTGTAGTTTTTCAAGCTGTTCGTCAAGCGCATCGATGATGCCATCGAATCTGGCGACGAGCTCAAAATCAGACAGCTTTGTCTCCATCTGTTTTTTGAGAAAATTAAGGGAGTCAAGGCTGATGTAAAGCCCACCCACGGAATTGGCAAAGTTGTCGAGCCGTGCCTGATCAATACGAATAGTTTTTGTCTGTTCGCTACCTTGGCCTTCCTTGATGTGGGCATCGAGGGCTCGTTTGTCTTGGATTGCCAGTGCCTTTTTTAGGTCGTTTTCTTGGATAATCCCTTGTTCGATGAGTAGCTCTCCGATCTTTTTTTGCTGGCCCAAGGCCGTGGAGATTTGTGCTTCATTGACAAGCTGCTGCTCCATTAGGATTTCGCCCAATCTGATGCTGCCAGTCTTTGCCCTGGCCTCAAAACAGTTGAGCACCGAGTTGAGGAGGTTGCGGCAGAGGGAGTTATATTCATCGCTGGACACCATCAGGGCGTCATCAAGGAAGTTCCGCATGGCCGTGAGTTCGTCCAGCTCTCCGGCAATGGCGGGGTTGTCTCGCAGGGCTTCGCATACCTGGGCAAGGGCCTGGGCAAAGGCGAGCAGGAGGTCTTTGCCTGCAGCTTTTTTGCCTTCAAGCAGTTCGAGGATCATGCCGAACTGGGCCATCTGGTTGCTGAAATCCCTGTCGCCGAGAAAATATTGGTTGTCAGGGGAATAAGCGCTACTTGGCCCTTTTTGTTTTTTGGTGGCGATAATTGTCTGAAGATCGATATTGGCTTTTTCAATTTGATCCAGAAGTCCCGGGATCATTGGGTGGCTGTGGATATTTTGGCCAAGATCCAGGAATTCATGGAGGAGATGTTCCAGGGTGATGATACTCTGGATGGAGCCGGTGGCGGCAATGGGCTGGACAGCCTCCACCTGGGTAAGAAAGTCTTTTTCTTCCGGAAGGAAAGCCACTTCGGTCGGGTTCTGCTGAGCTCGGTTGAGCATGGCCTGCAGGTATTCGACCCCCTTGAGCAGGATGTCAATGACCTTTTTATTGATGGATATCTCTCCTTTGCGGCAGGCATCAAGGAGATTTTCAAGCCGGTGGGAGAACTTGTTGATGTTGGTGAGGCCGAAAAAGCCGGAATTTCCCTTGAGGCTATGCACCGGACGGAAGATCCTGTTTATGATCTCGGCGTTGCCAGGGTCATTTTCCAGAGCGATGAAGTCCGACTCGATTCCCTGAAGTGAATCGTTGGATTCATCGATAAAACCGCGGAGTGCGTCAGGATCAACGTCGTACTGCATGTTAGTTTCCTTTTTCGCTGGCCAGCATTTTGAGAATCTCGTTGATGCGGTTCAGTTTTCTGGCGGCGCTATCCACGGCATCAACGAGTTCTTGCATGTCCTTGAACGGCTTGAAAAAGATGTCGTTTGCCCCGTAGCGAAAGGCATTAAGGGTGTTGCTAATCGTGATGTAGCCGGTGATCATGATCACCTGGATGGTGCCGTTGTAGTTCTTGATCTTGCGTAACAGGGTGAGCCCGTCCATCTCTGGCATCATGATGTCGCTGATTACAATGTCAAACTGCTCGTCCTCGATCATCTCGTAGGATTTGACTGGATCATTGCAGGTCGTAACTTCATATGGGGTATCGGCAAAAGCCCTGGCTAGAGCCTTCAGGATACTGGTTGAATCATCGACGATGAGGACTTTGTATTTCCTGGCCATGTGGTGCGCGTCCTTGCGGGAGAAATTTCAGGGAAAATTTATCATAACAGGATGAGGTGCTGTGCGGCGCTCTCTCTGGTATCGTTTGTTGAAAATATTTATGAAGAGACAAGGTGGAAATATTAAAAAAAGACAAACGATAAAAATATCATAGGGCCATTTGGGGAAATGGATCAAGGGAAAAAAGGAGGAGTGTCGGCGGAAAGGGACGAGGTGCAAGAGGAAGAGTTTTTTTGAAATGCTGGCCCTTACCAGATAATGTCTTCCCAGTGCTGCTGGGAAGCTGAATTTTTTGCCTGCTCAACGATGGCTGTTTTTTCTTCTGGCGTTAAATCATTGGAAAGCACATTGTCTGGGTTGGCAGGGTCAACGATGCACGTTGTCTCCAGTGTTTCCCCTATCGCATCCAGCACATGAAGAATGTTAAGGGCGGGAGAATCCGGGTCTTTTTCGGTCAGGGCGGTAATAACAAAAAGCTCAAGATATAAAGAGGGCCAGTCAAGCTGGTGGATGTGCCGCCATATTTTGATCGCCCGGATTTCACTAAGGAGATGTGATTTGGTGACAGTATCCACATGGAGATGTACATCGGTTTGCCGGAAGGAATCAGACTTGAGCCAATACAGGTCATGATAGCTCTCATAGCCTGCTTGTCCTCGACCGGGAATTAAATCGAGGTTTATGCCGTTTATGGAAATCCCGATGGAAACATTCTTGCGGCGGGGATTCCAGCCATGCAAGGTGGCCAGGGTAAACAGTTCGTCGTAGATTTTTTTTGAAGTACCAGGCATCTCGGGTTTTAAAGAGATAAAAAGATCCATATCGGTTGCGCCATGCACGGCGGTCTGCTTTGCGTAAGAGCCGGAATAGGATAAGCTGGCCAGCCAGCCTCCCGCCCAGCGCTGTATCTTCGGCGCAATGCGGTTCGCTGCTTGTTCCGCAGCAGACTCAGGCCCGCGTGGAACCTCATATTTTTTAAGAATGGAAAGGATGTATTCGTCGCCCGTCATGCGATTACCCGTCTTTGTCCGTTATCGGTTCCCAAGGTGTAGGAAGCGAAAAATCTTCTATCGTGAATAATGTTCTCCCGGTTAACACGTGCAAGGAATGTATTTGTAGTACTGTTGGTTGGTCAGGAAGTCAATCCTGCTTTTAGAAAAAAAGTGGCAATCTGCTCGATTCAACAGATCAAAGGATCGCTCACCTGTGGTCCACTTCAATGGTCGACAGTCGTTGCTTGATATCCAACAGAAGTTGGAGCGGAACGCGGATGGTTTTGTTATTGCCGCCCAGGGGGGTGACAGAGTGAGTGTCGCCATGATAATCTGTGCCGCCGCTGAGGAGCAAACCGTGTCGTGCCGCAAGCGTTTGTAAGAAGTGGCATACCTTTTTTGAGTGGGTTGGGTAAAAGGCTTCAAGCCCGGCCAGCCCGTAATCTGTAAGTTGGGTGACAAGGGCGGAGGTTTTTTCAAGGCCCGGGTCCGAGCAGGCCGGATGGGCGAGTACTGCAAGGCCATTTGCCTCGGCAATTCGGCTGATCACCTCGTCTGCCTGGGGTTTGATATGTTCCACAAAAGCGGGGCAGCCGCGTTTGAGGTAGCGGCAGAAGGCGTCTTGGCTGTTTTTGGCTCGGCCTTTTCTGGCAAGCAGGCGGGCGAAGTGGGGACGGCCTACCTGATCTCCGGAAATCTGGGCCAACTCCTCGCTGGTTATGGAGATGCCGAGAGCCTGGAGGCGCTCCAGTATCCCTTGGTTGCGGTTGTGCCTGGCTTGTTGCAGGCGGGCGAGAAAGGCGAGGAATTCTGGATGCTCATGGTTGAAGCCGTAGCCCAGAATATGGAGCGAAACTCCATCGAGGGTGCTGCTTATTTCTATTCCCGGGAGAACTTCTACTCCCGTGACTGTGCCGTGGGCAAGTGCTTCAGGGATTCCCGCGACGGTGTCGTGATCGGTGAGGGCTATAGCTGCAAGCCCCCGGCGGGCGGCAAGGGTAAGCAGGGCCGTCGGGGTCAACAGGCCGTCTGAATAGGTTGAGTGGGTGTGCAGATCGATGAACAACGTCATTGCTTAGATATATTATTTGCGCGTGGTCATATTTTTTTGCGTGGAGTAATTCCACTCAATTTTATATACTAGCACTACTGGTGCATAAATGCTGTATGGATGAGTCTTCTTTTTAGGCTTATTTCCACGAGACTTTCAATCGGTTGATTACAGGAGTTTTTTGCATGGCTCAGATCGATGCTTTTTTTAAACTGATGAACGAACAGGGCGCCTCGGATCTGCATATGGTTTCTGGGCAGCAGCCGATCCTTCGTATCCGGGGCGAGATGGAGCGGGTCAAGTACAAGGTTCTTGGCAACGATGAGCTCAAGGCCATGCTCTATGAGATTGTTTCCGAGGAAAAGGTGAAGATTTTCGAGGAAACCGGCGATGTGGATTTCGGCTACGAGATCGCCGGACTTGCCCGCTACCGTGGCAACCTCTTTATGCAAAAATATGGGATCGGCGCGGTATTCCGTGAGATTCCCAGCAATATTTTGGGCTGCGACCAGTTGGGATTGCCTCAGGTTGTGTCCCAGCTCGCCACTCTGCCCAAGGGAATGGTCCTAGTGACTGGTCCCACAGGTAGTGGTAAATCGACTACCCTGGCTGCTATTGTCGATCAGGCCAATAAGCTGCGGAAGGACCATATCCTGACCATCGAAGACCCTATCGAGTTTGTGCATAAGAGTCAGAATTGTATCGTGAACCATCGGGAGGTGGGGCTGCACACCCAGTCCTTTGCTGCCGCCTTGCGTGGGGCACTCCGTGAAGACCCCGATATCATCATGGTCGGCGAAATGCGCGACCTGGAAACCATTGCTCTGGCCATGGAAGCGGCCATGACCGGTCATCTGGTTTTTGGTACTCTGCACACCCTGAATGCCAACAAAACTGTGGACAGAATCATCGAGATATTTCCGGCCAGTCAGCAGGCCCAGGTTCGCTCTACCTTGGCGGATGCCCTGAAGGCCGTGGTTTCCCAAACCCTTTTTAAACGGGTGGATATCAAGGGGCGCTGCGCCGCGCTGGAGATTCTGATTTGCACCCCGGCGGTGCGGAACCTGATCCGTGAAGGCAAAACCTATCAGATCCCCTCCGCCATGCAGACCGGAAAGAAATTCGGGATGCAGACCCTGGATGATGCAATCATGGAGTTGATCAAAAAAGGCTGGATTTCCGGGGATGACGCTTACATAAACTGCATTGACAAGAGCAAGTTTGTCCAATTTCTCAAGAAGCCGCCCACGGATTTTACCGATGCCTAAAGGCTGGTCGGCTGGTCGCGCATGGGTTCACCAGCCTTTTGGCGAACCATCGGTGGTTCGGTAGGGCAGGGCGGTTATCTTTTTTCCGTCAGAAAGGAAGAAAACGCTGCCATGCCGAGCTGTTGAAAAGATGTCGGCACTGGAGTTCCGATACTGCGCGGGGGGGAAGGGTTCTTTCTTGCCCGTTGATACCACACAGTAGCGAGGCTTAACGGTCTCCATGAACTGGGCACTGCCGGACGAGCCTAGGCCATGATGGGGCAGCAGGAGAACCTCTGCTTTGAGCAGGTCCGCCTTTGGTAGGATGTATTCTTCGTAGTCCTTTTCGATATCCCCAGGAAAAAGAAAGGTGTTGTCGCCATTGCTCAGGCGCAGGACGAGCCCCCTGTTGTTTGGGTTGTCCGAAATTGTTTGCTGCCCAGCGATTTGTTTTTTGCCTTCGACGAGGGCCAGATTGGCCAGGCAGGTGATGGCAAAGCCATTGTCTCCGGTGGCAAGCACTTCCCCTGCTTTTGCAACCCGCACCTGGCAACCAGCCAGTTCCGCCCCATGGAGAAAAGTAGCAAAGCCTGGCTCTTGACTGCTGGTTTCGCTGAGCCAGAGAACCTTTGGCTGAAATCTTTTAAAGATCCAGGGCAGGCCGTTAAAGTGATCGGCATGGGGATGGGTGAGAATAATCTGTTCCACCCGCCTGATCTGCCGGTGCCATAAAAATGGTGCAATTACCCGTTCTCCTACATTGAAAAAACCGGTGGGTGGTCCGCCACCGTCGATGAGGATAACGCGGTTGTCTGGTAGTTCCACCACCGTGGCGCTGCCGCTTCCCACGGCCAGAAAAGAGATTTGTGCCGCATTGTCGTGCCATTTTGGCAGCGGCGTGTAGCCGGAAAGCAACAAGGCGAAGCAGCTAAGCATGGCCAGCACGGAAAGCGGGCGTTTGCTGCGGAAGAACAGGAGAAGGAGCACGAAAGAAAGAATCAGCAGGGGGAAGGGCGGCGTGGGGAGCCAGAGAGAGGAAAACGGTATCTCGGCAAGAAAGGCGGTCAGGGCATGGGAGATTTGGATGCCAAAAGCGCCTGCCTTTAAAAAAAATACTGCGACTGTTGGGGTAAATGGTTGGGTAAGGATGGCCATCAGGCCAAGGGGTAGAGTCCAGAAGCAGAGGAGAGGCGTGACCAGCAGGGTGGTGATCGGGCCCAGTAAGGAAATTCTGTTGAAATGGTACAGGGCGAGCGGGGCCGTGGCAAGGAAAGCGGCGCAGGAGATGTAAAGCCCAGAAATGAGGAGGTAGCGTGGGGTTTGCCAGGGAAAGCGGTTGTTCTTCTGGGGGCGCCAGTAAGCGAGGCGCGGCATGGCAAGTACAATTGCCGCCGTGGCGGCAAATGAGAGCTGGAAGGAGGCGGTGTGGATGCTGAGCGGGTTAAGCAGGAGAATGCAGAAGGCGGCAATGGCAAGGTTGTTCAGGCTTGACCACTGGCGATCCAAAAGAATGGCCGTGATGAAAACGCCGGTCATGATCAGGGACCGCATTGCCGGAGGCTGAAAACCGGCAAAGCCGGTGTAGAGAAAGAGCACGGGAAAAGAGAGCGCCAGGGTGAGTTTGGTCGCAGGTAGCCGAAGCAGCAGCCAAGGGAAGCGGTTGACCAGAAAGCGGAAGAAAAACGTAGTCAGGAAAGCCACGACAACAAGATGGCTTCCGGAAATGGCGAGAATGTGCATGATGCCGGTTGCCCGGTACATCTCCGAGACTTCCGGCGAGAGGCTGCTGCTGTCGCCAATGAGAAGTGCCTGGTAGAGTCCGGCGTTGTCCGGGGTGAGATTCGCATGAAGAAAGGCCTCAAATTGCTGCCGGAATCTCTCAAGAAAGTAGGGGCTCGGCAGGGTTGGGCGGCTGTCGGTTAGGGGGGAGATGGGCTGGATGAAAATGGGGCTGGCAACCCAGCCCTTAACCATGATCTCTTCGGAGGCAAGATATCCGGCATAATCAAAGGTGCCAGGGGTTGCCAGCTTTTCTGGCAGGAAAAGCCGAGCGCGCACCAAATAGTCCTGGCCGGGAACGAGACCCTTGAGCAGGGGGGCGTTGATCGTGAGCGTGACTCGACCTGTTGTTGTAAAGGGGGATTGAGTAGAGGGGAGCAGGATACTGTCTGTTTCGAGAATGAGATAGGTTTTTCCATTCTTGAAAACTGGTTTTTGGATCAACGTTCCCGTCAGGCTGGCATCCTGCTTTTCCGGGATGAGGAGCGTGAGATGATGGGCAGGAAGTTTAGGAGATAGAAACGACTCTGTGTATAGTAGGCCACAGAGAAAGAACAGGGGGAGCAGGAGTGCCAGTACCCAGATTCGTGCCTGCGACCACCGGAGCAGAATGAGGGTGGACAGGGCCACGATCAGGGTGGCAGGCAACCAGAAGGAGGCGGTGGTCGGTAGCCAGTCAGCCCCGGCTATCATCGCTCCAGCGGCAAAGGCCAGGAGCGACGGAAGGAGAGGGTTGCGGTCTGTCTGGGGCAGCATGTATCTTGTCTGCGGACTTCCGGTTGGAAAAAAGGTTCAGCAAACTTCAGCAGATCTTATTGTTCGGCTTGATGTCGCATGCACAACGGTAAAAAATGGAACCGGTGAATCTTAGTCCAGAAAATGTTTGAGCTTTTCCCGTCTGCTCGAATGCCGCAACCGATTGAGCGCTTTTTTCTCGATCTGCCGGATACGTTCCCGCGATACGTTGAACCGCTTGCCGATTTCTTCAAGGGTGTACTCCGCGTCCTCGCCAATGCCGAAGCGCAACCGGATGATCTTTTCTTCCCGGGTGCTTAGGGTGTTGAGGATGCTGGTAACCCGGTCGGAGAGCTGCTGGTTCTGTACGGCCTCGTAGGGGGAAACCGATTCCTGGTTTTCCAGGAAATCTCCTAGGGTGCTGTCGTCGTCGCCCACCGGGGTTTCCAGAGAAATGGGTTCCCGGGAGGCCTCTAGAATTGCGAGGATCTTGTCCATCGGCAATCCGGTTTTCTCGGAAATTTCAATGGGGGTTGGCTCGCGGCCAAGTTCCTTAAGGAGCGAGTAAAACGCCTTGAAGAATTGACTTCTGAGTTCAAGGAAATGCACCGGCAGTCGGATGGTTCTGGTTTTGTCTAGTATGGCCCTGGTGATGGCCTGCCTGATCCACCAGCTGGCATAGGTACTGAATTTGTTGCCCTTGGTGTAGTCAAAACGAAAAACGGCCCGCATCAGGCCGAGGTTGCCTTCCTGAATAAGGTCGGCCAGGGTAAGGCCTTGGTGCATGTAGCGTTTGGCGATGCTGACCACTAGGCGAAGATTGGCCTTGATCATGGCATCTTTGGCAACCTCAATGGAGCGGTGGAACATTTCCAGCTTGCAATGCATTTCCTGGAGTTTTTTGTTGGTAGGATGCATCTCGCAAGCCTTGGCAATCGCACGCATCATGAAATTGAGATGCTGCTTTTTAGGCTTCAGGGTCGGGTCACGTTTTTCCCACAGGTCAATACGTTCGACGAGTTGGGTCAGTTCGTCCGTTCCATGCTGGTCCTGGCGAACCGAACGGATTATGCCATCAAATCCTTCGCGGATGGTTTTGCTGTATTTTTCTTCTTCTTGTGGGGTGAGCAGTTCGAACTTGCCCATCTCTCGGAGGTAGGTGGTAGTGGTTTCTTCTGGCTCTGGGCTGTCCTCCTTAGAAACAAGAGCGGCGGTGTCCATGAGCTTGTCGTCGTCATCGTCCAGAGGGGGTTCGTCGTGCTGGCCATCTCCGCCACCCTCCCAATTCTTGCCATCAAGAGTTTTCTTCTTGCCAGATTTCTCCTGACTGACTATTTCGATATTGTTCTCGTTGAGAAAATCGAAAATACCGTCGATGGCATCAGCGTCTTTGCCTTCCGGAATCAAGTCGTTCAGGAAGTTGAGGGTTACGCATCCCTCGTCTTTTCCGGCTTCGAGTAATCTGGCTTTTATGTCGGCAGGCACGGGCTAACCTCTCCTGGTTTCAAAGTTTTCTTTCCGTTGCAAGTAAATACCGGTTCTTTGTGTAACCGGGGCAGAAAACTTAGCAATATACAAACAGTATCAGATGATGGCAAGAGAAAGTGAGTAAAAAATATTTAGTGGTTTTTTTGTGGAAGATTTAAAATTGCGAAAAAAATGTTGACACTGAGGGGATTAGTCAATAGTATTGCGCATCGTATACGAAAAAATCATGTGTCTAATCCTTCCTTATTTTACGTAAGATCAAAATATTCCGAGAATATATCAGCCTCCTAATTCAATTCTCGAAAAACAATCTGTTCAATTTCACATATTGCTCTCTGTAAAATTTCCGCATCGTTTAAAAAAACCTCAGGTGTATTTGTTCGCGAGATCGTGATGATTTCATCTGGTATTTTCTCAATTTTGCGGAAACATTTCAAGATTTTTCATTTCAGATTTTTTCTGTCGTGATGGGCCGGGCGTGAATATTCTGTTGTTCACGTTTTCTGCTCATGTCTGATTTGAATTTATTAGATTTCAATGATTGCCTGGGGCCGTCGCGGTTCAAACTGTACAATATTCAGAGTAGTATACGGGAGATGGAGAAAGGGATTGTATGAACTTATCTGAACTTAAATTGATGAAAATCACCGAGCTGACCAAGCTCGCCAAGGATTACCGTATCGAAGAATACAGCGCCATGCGCAAGCAGGAGATGATTTTTGCTATCCTGCAGGCCGCTGGTGGGCAGACCGAGAAAAACGGCGAAAACTGGGGCAGCGGAGTGCTTGAGGTTCTACCCGATGGGTTTGGTTTTCTGCGGGCACCGTATTACAATTATCTGCCCGGCCCCGATGACATTTATGTCTCACCTTCCCAGATTCGGCGGCTTAATCTTCGCACCGGCGATACCATTGAGGGACCGGTCCGTACTCCCAAGGAAGGCGAGCGCTATTTTGCCCTGCTCAAGGTTGACAGCGTCAATTTTGACCCGCCGGAAAAGGCCCGGGATAAAACGCTGTTTTCTAACCTTACTCCGTTGCACCCCCAGGAGCGTATCAAGCTTGAGCGGGAGCCGGACAATTACTCCATGCGGATCATGGATATCATGTCGCCCATCGGCAAGGGGCAGCGGGGCTTGATCGTTGCCCCACCCAGAACCGGCAAGACCGTGTTGATTAAGGATATAGCCAACAGCATCACCAAAAACCATAAAGAGATTATTCTCATTGTTTTGCTCATCGACGAACGGCCCGAAGAAGTTACCGACATGGCCAGGGGCGTCGATGCCGAGGTGATCAGTTCCACCTTTGATGAGCCACCCCAGCGTCATATCCAGGTGGCCGAGATGGTGCTCGATAAGGCCCGTCGTCTGGTGGAGCATAAAAAAGATGTGGTAATCCTGCTCGACAGTATTACTCGTCTGGCCAGGGCTTACAACACGGTGGTGCCGCCAAGCGGAAAGATTCTTTCCGGTGGTGTCGATTCCAACGCCCTGCACCGTCCGAAGCGGTTTTTTGGCGCGGCGCGGAACATCGAAGAGGGCGGCAGTCTGACCATTCTTGCCTCGGCCCTGATCGAAACTGGTAGCCGGATGGATGAAGTTATTTTTGAGGAGTTCAAAGGTACCGGTAACATGGAGCTTGTGCTCGACCGGAAGATTGCCGATCGGAGAATTTTTCCTGCCATCGACATGGCCCGCTCCGGAACCCGGAAGGAAGAGCTGCTACTCACGCCGGAAGAATTGAACAAGGTTTGGATTTTGCGAAAACTCTTGGGTTCCATGAACCCAATTGATGCCATGGAGTTTTTCCGGGACAAGATGAAAGGAACTCGGTCTAACGCCGAATTTTTTGAATCCATGAAAGGCGGGTGATTTTTGACGGTCCGCAATTCTGACTTGCAAAATAAAGAAGATAAAGATATATTGCACTGTTTTTGGTAGTTCGATAGAAAAATGTGCCCTTCTGGGCTGTGTAGAATGGATTTTTTTGTTAATTTAATGGAGGGTTCTGTCCATGAAAGAAGGTGTGCATCCCGAATATAATAAAATTGATGCCGTATGTGCCTGTGGCAATACGGTTGAACTTGGTTCGGTTCTTTCTGCAATAAAAGTGGAAATCTGTTCAGCCTGTCATCCGTTTTTTACCGGTAAGCAGAAGCTGATTGACTCTGCTGGCCGGATTGAGAAGTTCAATAAGAAATATGCAAAGCAGCAAGCAGCCGAATAAGAAAACACAACTTTTTCTGTGCTCATAACGCCTTTGGACCGTTCCTGTTAGGGGAGATGGCTCAGGGGCGTTCTTTTTTTTGACGAGATAACCATGTTTGCTCAACTTGAAAATGTTGCAGAACGCAAGCTTGCTCTTGAGGCCAGACTTTCAGAGCCGCAATTGGCAAGTGATCAGGCCGAATTTCGCCGGGTGGCCAAAGAACACGCCCATCTGGCAAAACTTGATGATCTGTACAACAATTACAAGAAGGTGACTAAGGAAATCGCCGCGAATCGTCTTCTGCTGCAGGAAGAAGATAGCGAGATTCGAGAGCTTGTCCGGGCTGATCTTGTCGAGCTTGAAATCCGTCAGGATGAATTGATCAAGGCGCTTCGGGTTGCCCTACTTCCCAAGGATCCCAATGATGAGAAGAATACCCTTCTTGAGATCAGGGCCGGCACCGGCGGAGACGAGGCAGCCCTGTTTGTTAGCGATCTTTTTAGGATGTACAGCAGGTATGCCGAGCAGCAGGGTTGGAAGGTTGAGGTGATGACCAGCAATCCCACCGGCATCGGGGGATTTAAGGAAATCATCGCCCTGATCAGCGGCGATCATGTTTACAGTAGATTAAAATATGAGTCTGGAGCCCATCGGGTGCAGCGTGTTCCCGACACGGAAACGCAAGGCCGTATTCATACCTCTGCCGTGACCGTGGCGGTTATGCCCGAGGCGGAAGAGGTTGAGCTTGATATCAGCCCCAATGAACTGCGGTTCGATGTCTACCGTTCCACCGGCTCAGGCGGGCAGAGCGTTAATACCACCGATTCAGCGGTTCGGGTTACCCACCTACCCACCGGGTTGGTGGTGACCTGTCAGGATGAAAAATCCCAGCACAAAAACAAGGCTAAGGCTTTGCAGGTTCTTCGGGCCCGGCTTCTCGACAAGATGCAGCGCGAACAGGACGAGAAGATGTCGGCAGACCGAAAGAGCCAAGTGGGCAGCGGTGACCGGAGCGAACGCATCCGGACCTATAATTTCCCCCAGGGCCGGGTCAGCGATCACCGGATCAATCTCACTCTGTACCAGCTTGATGATATTCTGATGGGGAAACTTGACGATATCATCGACCCCCTCACTGTTCATTTTCAAACAGAAGCCCTGCAGATTATGCAATAAATCGCGTCCCTTGGATGAGGCTTTCAGTTTTTCTTCGGTACGGATGACTTCCTATGATTCTCAAACAGCTTTATCTTGAGAGCGTCCGCCGCCTTACCGATGCGGGCGTTGCTGATCCGGAAATCGATGCAGCTCTTTTGCTGGGGCATGTCCTGAGCTATTCCAGGAGTCAATTTTTTCTTGCCATGGAGCAGGAAGTCCCTTCCTCGCAGCTTTTTTTATACAATAAGCTTCTTGTTCGACGCCTTCTCCGGGAACCATTGGCCTATATCATTGGTGAGCAGGAATTCTGGTCATTGCCCTTCAATGTTTCCCGCAATGTTCTCATTCCACGGCCCGAAACCGAAGAATTGCTCGAGAAAATTTTTGATACTGTGCGTCAAATCGGGCTGCCATCTGGTCCGGTTCTGGATCTGGGGGTTGGGAGTGGGGCAATCACCGTGGTCCTGGCCCGAGAACTCGACGATCGCCAAGTTTTCGGGGTAGACCTTTCCCTGCCCGCGCTCAGAGTTGCCAAAGAAAATATCCGGTTGCATCAGGTCCAACCAAGAGTTTTTCTACTGAACGGGAACTGGTTGACGGCCATTCGGCAGGAACCCAGGTTTGCCCTGGTTGTCTCTAATCCACCCTACATAGATGCAGCGGCAATGGCCACCTTGCAGCCGGAAGTGACCTTCGAGCCGCATGGTGCCCTGAGCGGAGGCGCTGATGGCCTTGCCGATATTCGCGCTTTGGCGACACAGGTTCACCCGGTGTTGTTGACCGGCGGCTGGTTTTTTATGGAGATCGGTGCGGATCAGCAGGAGTCTGTGTTGAAAATCTTTTCTTCTTTTCCCGAATATGATAGGTTGCAGGTCCATTTTGATCTGGCTGGTTTGGCGCGTATTTTCCAGGCCCGTCGCTGCTGATTTGTATCGTCGCCCTTTTCGCGATTTTTTATATATTAAGAGAGAACTTCATGGATAAGATCGTTATTGAAGGTGGATATCCTCTGCATGGTGAGATTGCCGTGAGCGGCGCTAAAAATGCAGCCCTGCCGCTGATGGCCGCCTGTCTGCTGAGTGCTGAGCCGATAATTTTGCGCAATGTCCCGGATCTTCGGGATGTTCGAACCTTTCTCACCCTGCTGGAGTCTTTCGGGGTCAAATGGCAGAAAGATGGCACGGTGTTGGTGCTTGATGCAGGGACAATTATCAGCTGCGAGGCGTCCTATGAGTTGGTAAAAACCATGCGGGCCTCGGTGCTGGTTCTGGGTCCCCTTTTGGCCCGGATGGGTACAGCCCGTGTTTCTTTGCCAGGAGGTTGTGCCATCGGCGCCCGGCCCATTAATTTTCATCTTCAGGGGCTGGAAAAACTCGGTTCCCAGTACGAATTGAATCAGGGATATGTCGAGGCCAAGGCGGTGGGACGTTTGAAGGGCGGGACTGTCTGTTTCGATATCCCTTCAGTCACCGGGACGGAGAATATCCTCATGGCCGCGACCCTGGCCGAGGGCGTCACCGTGATCAAGAACGCAGCCCGTGAGCCGGAGATCGGGAATCTTGTCGATCTGCTTACCGCTATGGGGGCGCGGATCAAGGGCAAAGATACCGACACCTTGGTGGTTGAGGGGGTAAAAAAACTGCATGGGGCCGAACAGGAGGTTATTCCTGACCGAATCGAGGCCGGGACCTATCTCATCGCCGTTGGTGCGGTTGGCGGCGAGGCTACGGTGACGCAGTGTAACCCGCAGCATCTGCCAGCCTTGCTGGAAAAATTACGATCTGCAGGCCTGTCGATCGAGGAGGACCGGGACCGCATCCATGTTACCCGCAAAGGGCCTCTTAAAAGCGTAGATATTAAGACCATGCCCTATCCTGGCTTCGCCACAGACCTCCAGGCCCAGATCATGGCGCTGATGACCTTGAGCGATGGCTTGAGCGTGATTGCCGAGACCATCTTCGAGAACCGTTTCATGCATGTGGCCGAGTTGCACCGCATGGGGGCGGACATCAAGGTTGACGGTCACAGCGCCATCGTCACCGGCTTAGGCCGGTTGAGTGGGGCACCGGTGATGGCTACGGATTTGCGGGCCAGCGCCTCTTTGGTGATCGCGGCTCTTGCTGCGGAGGGGGAAACACATATCTCCCGAGTCTATCATCTGGATCGAGGCTATGACAACCTGGTGGGTAAACTCTCCGCAGCCGGGGCCAAAATCAGGCGCGAAAAAGAGTGATTCATCCCGGGAGGACGATGCTAACCGTGGTACCTTCCCCTTCTTTGCTTGCGATTCTGATTGTGCCCCCATGTTCGTCAATGATTTTATAAACCATGGCCAGCCCCAGACCGGTACCTTCCGGTTTGGTCGTAAAATACGGGTCCATGACCCGTTCCAGAATATCTTTGGCGATTCCGCCGCCCGTGTCACGCACGTCTATTTCAATAGTGCCCGATCGAAGCCCCTCATGCACCGACACCTGTAGTTCGCCTCCGTGCTCCATGGCCTGTAGGCTGTTGAGATAGAGGTTCAGCAGCACTTGGTTGAGCCGGTCCTTATCCAACCGCACTTGCTTGCGCGCAAGGGTGATCTCGTGGTGTACGGCAACGCCCAGTTCCTTGGCGTCACTTTGGATAAGCTTGAGAGAGGCCTCAATGAACGGTTCGATCTCAACCTCGTTAATGGCTAAGGGGAGGGGGCGGGCGTAAGTCAGCAGTTCGGTGATGCTGCGGTTGAGCCGTTCTACCTCGTTGATCAATAACCTGGCCGCCTCTCCTTCCTCACTTTCCACCGGAAAACGTGAACCAAGCAGGGTGGCGAACCCTTTGATGGAACTCAATGGGTTTCTCACCTCGTGGGCAACGCCGGCCGCCATCTTGCCTAGGGCGACAAGACGGTCATGGCGGCGGACCTGGGCTTCGAGTTTTTTTATCTCCGAGACATCGTACATGAGGATGACCCTGCCGATGGTGTTGCTGTGGCCATCGGTGATGGGAACGGAGCTGATGTGCAGGTGATTTGGCGACGGGGAATCCGGGGGCAAGAGAATTTCTTTGTCGATGATCTCCCCTTCTTGTTCATCAGTGGGTATCAGTTGCTGAATGTACGGCAAGACTGCGGTTTGAGGTTGGCCAATGGCCTGATCCGTGGTTTTTCCGGTAAACTTTGCCGCGGTGCTGTTGAAGGTCTGGATATGTCCTTCGGCATTGGTTGCAATGATACCCACGGGCAGGCGAGAGATGAGCAAGTCGGTAAAAGCCCGCATGTTCATAAGGGTTTTTTGGGATGATCGGTAGCTTTGTGCGGTGAGCAAGGCGATCCAGCCGCCAATCGCCACCAATAGCATGGCAATGGACATATAGAACATGTGATAGCGGTCTTGCTGGATAACCTTATCCTGTTCCGCCATATCAAGGCCGACAACAATAGAGAGATTGTCCCCGGGCAACCAGGTGTCCTTGCCTAGGAAAGATTGGCAGGCAGACGGGGGTGCGGCATCTTCCCTGGCGAGCCTGTCCTGTTTTTCAGCCTGCGACATTGTCTGCATGTGTCGCTTGAAAAAATAACCGCGCCCGCGCATGAACGGTTTGAATGGCGCTACAATTTCAAAGACCTTCTGTTTCGTTCCCTGGCCAGTGATGATCTGGTATTTACCAATGGGAGCAAGATCGGTGTCCCCAAGTAGGGGGTGGTTGAGGTCGGTGCCCACCAGGCCGGGAGTGCTGTGTGCTACGATTTTTCCGCTGCTGTTGGCAACAGCGATATAGAGGATACCCGATTCACCCGCAGCCTGTTCGATCAAATGTTGGAATTGTTGGGTGGAGGGGGCGCCCATCATCATTGAGGCCCGAGTGCCTGCGCCGACAAAACGAATGATGGCCTGCCCCTTATTGAATAGGCTTTCGGTCATGATCCTTTTTTCCCGTTGCAGATTGTTGACCGCAAAGAAAAAAACAATGGCGATCAGGATGCCGCTGGCAGTGGCCAGAATCCAAGGGGAAGCATAGGCAAAGGGAGCGGTAATTATTTTTGTCTTCTTTTTCATGACGCCTTATCCAGGGGGGAATTTTTGTAGCACGGAGAATATGCTCATCTTTATAAAACCACGATTATGTTGCACAAGCAATTATTGTTCCTCGGCTGGGCCGTTCCTGAAATGTAGTCTTCCTGTGGCGAGTTCATAGTTATATTTCTTGGGGATTTTTGGTTGGGTAAAAAGTAATCAGTTAGAAATATAGTGTTTGGATAAAAAATACTCAGTTTGCATCTTTTTCCCCAGCTTCTTATTGGTCAATGGTTTTCTGATTACTTAAAAATCTGTAAATTCAGCACGTTGTTGGTTTTTCTGGTTGTTGGCATGATTGTTGTAATGAGAGCTGAATACACAGAGGAAAAATTACAACCTACTTAATTCAACACCATATGTTCAGGAGGTAGAAAGATGAAAAAGATATTACTTACAGTTGCCGCAATAGCTACGATTGGTCTCGCCGGATATCAGCTTGCCGAAGCGCAACCTTGGGGCGGTGCTCAAGGTATGGGGCCTGGCATGGAAATGATGGGTGGCCAGGGGCAAGGTCAAGGACAGATGAGCGAAGAGACTCTGAAAGCCAGGGAGAAATTCTTTAACGAGACCACAGAACTGCGCAAGAAGATGTTTTCTAAGAAAACTGAGCTGGACGCGGTTATGAGCGGGGAAAAGCCGGACGAGAAAAAGGCGGCAAGGCTTTCCGAGGAGTTATTTGATCTCCGCACCCAGATACATAATAAGGCTCAGGATGCAGGTTTGGTCCAGGCTGGTTTCGGTCCTGGTTTTTGTGGTGGCTCTGGTGGTGGACAGGGCATGGGCTACGGACCCCATCATCGTTCTTGGTAGTTTTTAACATGTGTTGAGCGTTTTTTCTTTTCCTTCATCTCAAGGTGGGCTTCAGTTTTGAAGCCCACCTATTTTTTTGCCTGCAATTTGGAGTGTTGAGCGTTGCGTTGTCATGAACAGGGCTGGCATACCTGAGGTTCATGGATGCCAGTTATTATGTTTGCTGCTCCAGATGGTATTTTGTTTCCCGCATCATGTTGCTGAGTAGCGCCAGTCTTGTCGGAGATTTGGATTCTGCCCCGTATTTTTTTCATAGCATATTCGTATTCCCAGTGCATGACGGCATTAAATTGTACATACTGTTTTTTGTTGGCAAAGGACAAGATCTCCTCTCTGTTATCTTGCAGCGAGATATGAATCTGCGTTGTGGGCATGAAAAGAGGACATAGATTCCTGGGCTTGGGTGGCGTTCCCGGGCAATTTTCTTTAGATGAGGCTTTTGTGCGGATAATGGTGACAAAGAATATCTGTAATCTTCGGGTAGGGATGCTTCTTTTTTTTATAGTATGTTGTCCGCTTTATCCTTCCCAGATCTGGGGCGATGAACTTCTTGATACCGATGGTTTTTTGGTTCTGCGTGTTCCGCCCCCTCGCTTAACAGGTCTGGTGCATCCTGGCACCAGACCGGATGAGGCATTGTTGCAAAGCGCCTATGCTGGAGGGGAGACCTTGCGTTATACGGTCAGTTGGTTGGGCATAAAGGCGGGAGAACTCGTCATGCAAGTCAGCAAAGTTGCCGACAGCCAGGAAACATTTGTCATTGCAATTACCGCCAGGAGCGCAGGGTTGCTCGACGTATTTTACCCGGTGGAGGATCGTTTTCGAACCATCGTGCAGGGGCGGATGCGCTTGCCAAACCGTCATGAAATGTTGCAGATGGAGGGACGCCGGATAAATAGCAAACTTACCCTGTATGACCAGGAGAAGTTCCGCGTGACCCATCACAAAAATGATGAGCCTGCAGATATCTATCAGCTTGAGGGTCCGATGCAGAACGAGTTTTCCTCTTTCTTCTTCATGCGGGCGTTGTCCTTTGCCGGGGAGGCGCCGATGATCGTCCCCACCTTTGCCGATAAGAAGCGGCATGAGGTGGTTGTTACCGTGGAGGGAAAGGAAGAGCAGGAAGGTGTGCTGGGCAAGAAAAATACCATCAAGGTTCAGCCGCATCTGAAATTCAAGGGGCAGTACGAAAAGGTGGGGGATCCTCTTGTCTGGCTCACCGATGATGTCTGGAGAATTCCCACCAAGATTCAGGCGAAGATTGTCATTGGCTCCCTGACGGCGGAGCTGGTTGAATACTCAGGCCCTGCCGGAAAATTCCCCATCATAGACATTCCCAAAGAATTGCCTCGACAATCTCCGGGGGATACCCGCTAAGGCGCCATAGTCTTGCCTGCGTTTGGGTGTTGGCGGCAAGGGCAGGGATATCCTTCTTTGAGAGGCCCAGGTCGGCAAGCGAGGTGGGTGCGGCTATTTTCTGTAACCATCCAGTAAAAAGACGGATCCCTTCCTGGACGAGGAGCTGTTGATTTGTCT
>CALMMG010000134.1 GCA_937868185.1 uncultured Pseudomonadota bacterium | reverse complement strand
ACTATGAGCGGCGGACCCTGCAGTTTTCCACCGGCGGCTCCAAGGGGTGTCTGGCCGGGCAACTTATCTCCCTGATCGATGTGGACGGCAATGTGCTGCCGTGCAGCTATTTCCCCATGGCTGCGGGCAACATCCGCGAGAAATCCTTCAAGGAGATCTGGGAAAAATCGGAGCTTTTTCACGACCTGCGCAATTTCAAGGCATACAAGGGCCGCTGCGGCTCCTGCGAGTATGTCAATGTCTGCGGGGGGTGCCGGGCCAGGGCCTATGCGGTGACCGGAGACTACATGGCCGAGGAGCCGTACTGCACCTATGTGCCCATGAAGATGAGAAATCAGGAGTCAGGAGACAGTAAGCAATGAACGATACTTTTTTGAAGGCCTGCCGCGGAGAAGCGGTTGAGTATACCCCGGTGTGGCTCATGCGTCAGGCGGGCCGGTATCTGCCCGAGTACCATGTGGTTCGGAGCAAATACAGCTTTCTGGAGATGTGCAAGACTCCGGAGGCGGCGGCGGAGGTGACCATCCAGCCCGTGGATATCCTGGGGGTTGACGCGGCTATTCTCTTCTCGGATATCCTGGTGCCGCTGGAAAAGATGGGCGCGCCCCTGGAGTTTCATGAGAAGCGGGGGCCGGTTTTTCTTGAGCCGATCCGGGACCGGGCCGGGATGGAAAAGCTCCATGTGCCCGATCCCGAGGCGGAGCTTGGCTACGTCATGGAGACCATCCGCATCCTCCGTCGGGAGCTGGCCGGACGGGTACCGCTCATCGGTTTTTCCGGAGCGCCCTTCACCCTAGCCACCTATCTCATCGAGGGCGGCTCGTCGAAGGGCTTCTATTTGACCAAGAAGATGATGTACACCGACCCGGAGCTGTACCGCGATCTGCTAAACAAGATTACCGACTGTACCATTGAGTATCTCAAGGCCCAGGCCGCAGCCGGGGCCCAGGCTCTGCAGATCTTTGATTCTTGGGTCGGAGTGCTGGCGCCCTGTGATTTTGCCGAGTTCGCGCTGCCGTATGTAAAGCGGATTATCGCGGCCCTTAAGGCGAGCGGCGTCACGGTGCCGATTATTTATTTTGCCAACAATGGAGCGACCCTGCTGCCCCAGTCCCTTGAAAGCGGGGCCGACGTACTGGGGCTTGACTGGCGGCTTCCCTTGGACGAGGCGGTGAAGGTGGTCGGCCAGAAGGTGTCGCTCCAGGGCAACATGGACCCCATTGCCCTGCTGTTGCCGCCGGCCAAGATGGAGCGGCTGATTCAGGATATCTTGGATCAGGCCAAGGGCGCCCGGGGCCATATCTTCAACCTTGGCCATGGCATTGTGCCGGAGATTCCGCCGGAGCAGGCGAAGTTCTTTGTTGAGGCGGTGCATCGGCTGAGCAGAAAGGGCTAACAGGTGATTCCCTCAGTTGCTCAATGTTTCCGGCTTATGGAGCAGTATGCGATGCTGCCCAATATCCGGGAGCATTCCGTGATGGTCGGCCGGGTGGCCGGGCTCATCGGGCAGGGATTGGCGCGGTCTGGCCGGGGGCTTTCCCAGGAGCTTATTGTGACTGGCGCCCTGCTGCACGATATCGCCAAGACCGCCACCCTTGAGACGGAGTTGCGCCACGATGAGTTGGGCCGGGAAATCTGTCTGCGGCATGGCTTTGAAGAGCTGGCAGAGATCGTGGCCGAGCATGTGGTCCTAAGAAATGGTCCGCCGGAGCATTGCACGGAAAAGGAAGTCGTCTATTACGCGGACAAACGGGTGCTCCACGATGAGATCGTCACCCTTGAGGTGCGGCTCGATTACATTATCCAGCGCTACGGCAATGGGGATGAGAGGCTCCACGCCAGAATTCGGCAAAACTTTGCTCAGGCCCATGCCATTGAAGCGCGGCTGTTCGCCGAGCTTGATTTTTCCCCGGAGGAGTTGGGGGAACGGCTGCATGGGGACCTTTTTCTGCTGGAGGCGTTCGGAGCATGAGCGAACCCGTCGGCGTTATGCTTCTCAATCTCGGCGGGCCTGAAACCCTGGCCGATGTCGAACCATTTCTGGTCAATCTTTTCTCCGACCGCGAGATCATCCGGCTTTCCCCCTTTCCATTTCTTCAGAAATTCATTGCCAGAAGGATCGCGGCCAAGCGGGCACCGAAAAGCAGGGAGGCCTATCGCCTGATCGGCGGTGGCTCGCCTCTGGCGCGGATCACCGGCGAGCAGGGGAGGGCGTTGCAAGCGGCCTTGCTCGTTGAGGGAAGTTTTATGGTGCGGATGGCTATGCGTTACTGGCAGCCAGGTGCGGAGGTGGCCCTGGCGGAATTTGCCCAGGCCGGGATCCGTCGGATTGTGGCTCTGACCCTTTACCCGCATTATTCCCGCGCCACCACCGGCTCTTCCCTGGATGCGCTGCGCAAGGCTATCGCCGCATCGGGTCATGATTTCGAGCTTGGTGAGGTCAGGGAATGGCCGGATCAGCCGGAGTATGTTGGGTGTCTGGCGCAGAGCATTCGGGAGGGGATGGCAGGATTCGGCGGAGAACCGGTGCAGTTGGTCTTCAGCGCGCACAGCCTGCCGGTTTCTTTTATTCGGGAGGGCGATCCGTATCTGGACCAGATTAAGCGGACCATCGCTGCCGTGGAAAAGATCACCGGCATGAGCGGGCGTCTCTGTTTCCAGAGCCGCAGCGGCCCGGTGGAGTGGCTTTCTCCCTCCACCCCGCAGATGTTGGAGCAGTTGGCCGCCGATGGTTGCCGGAATATCCTCATGATGCCCATCAGCTTTGTCTCCGACCATGTGGAGACCCTTTATGAGATCGATATTCAGTACCGGGAACTGGCCGCGTCTTTAGGGCTACGGCTTGAACGTACCGGTTCCCTGAACACCAGGCCGGAATTTATCCGGGGGCTGAGCGTGCTTGTTTCTGATGCCTGTCGGCAAAGAGGTTGGCTGTGAGTTGTGATGTCTAGGCGGAGGAAGCTGCGCTCAGCTTGAGCCCATGTAGCGCCGCATCCGGATATTCATCAGGAGGCCAAGACCGGCCAGGTTGGTAAGCAGGGAAGAGCCGCCATAGCTGATCAGGGGGAGGGGTACTCCCACCACCGGCATCAGGCCCATGACCATGGCCAGGTTGATGAATGTCTGCCAGAAAATAAGCGAGACTATGCCAAAGGCAAGCAGAACCCCGAATTTATCTCTGGCGGAGATGGCGATGTTCAGCCCCCAGAGGATCATGAAGAAATAACAGACCACCAGAACAACAGAGCCCAAAAAGCCCCACTCCTCGGCCCAGACCGAGAAGGCGAAGTCGGTGTGCCGTTCCGGCAGAAAATCGAGTTGCCCCTGGGTCCCTTTCATGTATCCCTTGCCGAAGATCAAGCCGCTGCCCACCGCAATTTTTGACTGGATGATGTGATAGCCGGTGCCCAAGGGGTCATTTTCCGGATTGAGAAAGGTTGAAACCCGCTGCCGCTGGTAGGGTTTCAAGAAGAACTTCCAAGCGATGGGGATGATGGAGAGCCCTCCGCACAATAGAGTAGCCAGGGTGCTCCAGCGGAGTTTGACAAACAGGGTCATGGAAACAAAGATAAAACCCAGCAAAAGACCGGTGCCGAGATCGGGCTGTTTGGCGATGAGGATAAAGGGCAGGCCGGTCAGCAGGGCCGGAACAGCCAAGTCGAGCAGGCCAAAGCCTTTTCCGGTTTCTTTGCGGTAATAGTAACTGGCCAGGGTAATGACCAGAATGAGTTTGGCCGGTTCCGAGGGCTGGAGGCGGAAAAAACCGAGATTGATCCAGCGTTGGGCGCCGCCAATGGTTCTGCCAAGGACCAGAGCGAGGAGGAGCAGGAAGATCATCGCGACATACAATGGGTAATTCAGGGTGAGCAGCACCCGGTAGTCGATGCTGACGACAAGCAGGATGACGGCTGCGCCGAAGAGGTAGTAGGTGAGCTCCTTCAGGTAAAGCGGTGCCCCCACATTGGTGTACAGATGGGTTGAGCTGTAAATATTGGCCATGCCGATGAGGGCGACAACGAACACGGCCCCAATCAGGACCCAGTCGAAGTTTTGCAGCAGTCGTCGGTCAAAGCGTAGCATGTTATTCTTCCTTTTCATCCTTGGGCAGGGAAGGTGGCGGTTCTGCAGTGTCTGCCTGTTTGCCAGCCTTGAGCTCAAAATAGCGTTTGTACACGGCCCTGGCAACAGGGCCAGCCGCGGAGCCCCCGTGCTGGCCATGCTCCACCAGGACGGTTATGGCGATCTCCGGTTTTTCGGCGGGGGCAAACGAAGTAAACCAGGCATGGTCCCGGTATTTGTAGGGGACAGCTCTCTCGCCCGGCCCGCCAACCTGGGCGAGATTTACCACCTGGGCGGTGCCGGTCTTGCCGCCGATGAGGACATCTGGGAGTCTTACTACCTTGGCGGTGCCGCCTGGCGAGTTTACCACCCCGACCAAGGCGTCCTTGATGAGAGCCAGTGAGTGCGCGGAACCAAGAATCTTGCCATCGTTGATCGGGGCAAAGGTTTTCAGGGTCTTGCCGTCCGGAGCCGTGACGCTGTGCACCATCTGCGGTCGGTAGAGGGTGCCGCCATTGACAACCGCTGCAGTCATCCGGCAGAGCTGTAGGGGGGTGGTCAACACATAGCCCTGGCCGATGGCCACGGAAAGGGTTTCGCCCTCTTGCCATTTTTCCTTGTAGCGTTGCTGTTTCCATTCCGTTGAAGGAATCATTCCGCCTTTTTCATGTTCGAGTTCGATGCCGGTTTTCTTGCCCAGCCCCAGGCTGTGTGCGTATTTGGCAATATTGTCGACTCCCAGCCGCATGCCCACCGAATAAAAATAGACATCGCATGATTCAACTAGGGCCCGGTGGAAATCCACCGTCCCGTGCCCACCTTTTTTCCAGCAGCCATACCGCCGATTGCCGTAGTTCAGTGCACCGCCGCAGAAAAAGGTGGCGTCAGGGGTGATAACCCCTTCGGAAATGGCAGCCAAGGCAGTGACGATCTTAAAGGTCGAGCCGGGTGGATATTGTCCCTGGATGGTTTTGTCGAGTAAGGGGTTGAGCGGGTCGTTGAGCAGCTTGTTCCAGGCAGAGGTCGAAATACCGCCGACAAATTCTTGGAGATGCAATGGGGGGGAACTGCACATAACCAGCAGATTGCCGGTGTTCACCTCCATGACCACCACGGCTCCGGCCCGGTCGCCCATGGCCTCTTCCGCAGCGCGTTGCAGCTCGATATCGAGGGTCAGGTGCAGGTCGTTGCCGGGAAATGGTTCCTGCAACTGCATCTGTCGCTGTTCGAAGCCGTGGACGTCGACCTCCAGATAGTTGCGTCCTTTCTCACCTTTGAGATAGCTTTCAAAGATTTTTTCCACCCCCTGTTTGCCAACCTGGTCGCCGCTTTGGTACTTGGCGTAGCGGCTTTCTTTTAGTTCGGCTGGGCTTATTTCGGCAAGGTAGCCGACGAGATGGGAGGCGAAATCACCGTAGAGATAGTCGCGGGAAGGTACGACCTCGATGCGGACTCCGGGAAGTGAGAGGTGTTTATTTTCGATGGCGGCCAGAGTCTCCCAGTCGATATCCTCCTTGAGCCTGGTGGGCATGTAGCGGGGATTTTCTGTGGCGGCCCGGATTCTGTCGAGCAGTACAGAAATGTCTTCGTGAAGGATCTTGGCAAGATCCTTTATGACCGCATCGGGGTTGGGTGCGTCTTCTCGGCTCCAGACCACATTGAAACGGGGGCGGTTGGTGATAATCGGCTGGCCGGTCCTATCCAGGATATTGCCACGGGGGGCTGCGATCTCTTGAATACGGATGCGGTTGATCTCTGAAAGTTTCGCGAAATCGTCGCCCCGGTAGATTTGCAAATACCAGAGCCTGGTCAAAAGCAGGGCGGCGGATAAAATAATTACGACCATGGCGATATCAATCCGCTTTTTGAGCATCTTGAGTTCGGCCGGATCAATCTTGTTTATTTTGGCAAGGGGACGTGGCGACATATTTTTTAAAGGGGATCCTTACTGCATCCTGTAACGGTTTCCTGTTTTGGAGCGGCGAAAGGGATTGTTCGCGCTCTTGCTGTCAAAAACCCTGGTGAGCCAATGGAAAAAATTGAAAAAAGGGATGCAGATAACCGAGAGAATAAGGACTTGTAGGATTTCATTCCCCCAGGCCCAGTACAGCCTGCTTTCTGGAGTAAGGATCGAGGTGAAGATGAAGATGCTGCTGGCAGTAAAAAGATAGCTCAAGGCAACCAGAGGAATCTGGTGAATCGATTCATTGATGGCCAAGTGTCTGGAAATAGCTTGGAGGGCGAAAAAAAGCACTAGGTAGATCACTGGGTGGAGACCGAGGAAAACACCCGAGAAGATGTCCATGATCAGGCCAAACAGCAGGGCCAGCATCGCACCTTTATAGATGTCGAGGTATGTACCAAGGAAAACGATAAACAGAAACAAAAGATTGGGACGTCCAAACCATTCAGGCAAGGAATGGAGCAGAGTGGTCTGCAGGATGAGGAGGATGGTCCCTGAGAGAAAAAGAAAACTTAGAACCATTTGGCAAAGGTCTGGGTTGGGGTTGTAATTATAGGAAGCAATGACCGGGCCGTGGTCGCGGAGGATTGCGCTGTGTTCTGCATGAAGGATGTCTTTTTTGGGTGGATGTGCAACATTATTTGGCCAATGGATCCTTCTTCATGACAATAATCAGATATTCAAGCTGAGAAAAATCTGCGGCGGGTTCAATTTCAATTTCCTGAAACATTCCCCTGCCTGCTCTGTCAACCTTTGACACTGTGCCAATGGGCACGCCTTTCGGGAAAATCCCCCCGATTCCAGAAGTGACGATTTTGTCGCCTTTTGTCACCTCGTTGTTTTTGAGCACATACTCCATGTGGAAGCCAGCACCGCCGCCTTTAATGATCCCCTGAACCCTTGTTTCTTGGACCAGCCCGTCAATGGCGCTGTTTGGGTCGGTTGCCAGCAAGATCTTGGCAAAATGGGGGGAGGTGTTTGTGACCTGCCCCACAACGCCCTCGACTGTCACGGCGGGCATGCCGGCCTGGACCCCATCGCTACTGCCCCGGTCGATTATGATGGTTTTGAACCACTGGGAAGGGTCCACGCCGATGATTTCTGCTGTAAGGGTGGGAGCCTGGATGGTTTCTTTCATCTCGAGAAGTTTTGCCAGCCGGACATTGGTGGCCACGGCTTCTCGGTATTCGTTGTTGACTGCCTTGTGTTTCTGCAGCTCTTCCCGTAAACGGGCATTTTCCTCCCGGACATTGATCAACGCGGAATAGTTATGCCAGCCATTTTTAAAACTCCCGGTTATTCGGGTTATGCCATATTGTGCTGTACCGATAACTTCGAGGGCTAATTTATGGGGGGCGTTAAATTCCTGGCGACCCACCGTGGAGACGATCAGAATAATGAACAGGGTGAGGAGGAGGCCGAAAAAAAGAAAGAGTCTGATCTGCCTGGCGCGTTTGTTTTTTTTCCTCATCACAGACTCTGAAAATAGTTGTATGTCGCCATGGTTTTCTCGAAATTAATAGAGAGGAAGGGTGCGCCTGGAGCTTTTGAGCAATAAAAAAAAGGTGAAGGCTTGGGGGCGCATGTCACCTTAGAGGGTCATTACCTCTCTGAGAAGTTCAATGTGCTCCAACGCCTTGCCTGAACCAAGCACCACGGAAGAAAGAGGATCTTCCGCAATAATGATCGGCAACCCTGTTTCTTGGGAGAGCCTTTTGTCAAGATTGCGCAATAAGGCGCCACCGCCGGTAAGAACGATGCCCTGATCGACAATGTCGGCGGAAAGTTCGGGCGGGGTGAGTTCAAGGGCCATTTTGACCGCCTCGATGATGGCGTCGACCTGTTCAGTGATGGCGATGCGGATTTCTTCCGAGGTAATGGTCAGCGTTTTCGGAACACCGGAAACAAGATCACGGCCTTTGACCTGCATGGTGTCGTAGGGAGGTTCGGGCATGACATCGGCAATGGTTGTTTTGATGACTTCGGCGGTGTGTTCACCGATGGCCAGGTTATGTTTACGCTTGATGTAATGGAGGATGGCCTCGTCCATTTTGTCGCCCGCCACCCGTAGGGAGCTGGAGTAGACAATGCCGGCCAGGGAAATCACCGCAACCTCGGTGGTGCCGCCGCCAATGTCAACAACCATGTTGGCGGTTGGCTCGGTGATGGGCAGACCTGCGCCGATCGCTGCAGCCATTGGCTCTTCGATGAGGTACACTTCGCGCGCGCCTGCCGACTCGGCGGATTCCTTGACCGCCCTTTTTTCAACCTGGGTGATGCCGGAGGGGACGCTGATGATGATACGGGGATGTACCAGGGTGCGGCGATTATGGACCTTATTAATGAAATAACGCAGCATGGCCTCGGTGACTTCAAAGTCGGCGATGACGCCGTCCTTGATCGGCCTGACCGCGACAATATTTCCCGGGGTGCGGCCCAACATCATTTTTGCTTCTTTGCCAACGGCGAGAACCTTGTTGGTGCGTGCATCCTTGCGGATGGCAACCACTGAGGGCTCACGTAACACAATGCCTTTGCCTTTTACGAAAACCAGAGTGTTGGCAGTTCCCAGGTCAATGGCCAGATCGTTGGAGAGCCATCCGAACAGCGAGTCAAAGGGGGAGAACATAATGCAGTTACCTCTACGTTTTATTGGAATGCCTTTAATTTCCAGAGAGTTATGACCATTGAAGAAAATCTTACAGACTGTAACAGACTCACTGGGCCTTGGCAAGAAAAATGGCAGGACTTTTGGTGGAGAAAACGCTTGACATGGTATGCGGTGGGTGTTATTTGAACCAGCGTGTCAGGCGGGTTTTCGTTGCCCGGCACTTCTTAAAGACAATGTGGGGCTGTAGCTCAGCTGGGAGAGCGCTTGCATGGCATGCAAGAGGTCCGCGGTTCGATCCCGCGTAGCTCCACCATTCTTTATCTAAACGCACCTTTGGGGAGGGCTTAACCGGTTTTTCTCAACGGGTCAGCCTCTGCCAGCTTAAGAATTGGCCTTCTTCGTGTTTGGCAGAGGTTTTTTCTTGTCTTTTCCTAGTGTTTTTTTCTCGAGAAATCCATGAGTCATTCAGTTAAAACGCCCGAGCTTGCTCTGAAGCCTGTTTCCGAGGACGCCATTTTGAAGGTCTCCAAGGAGATCGTGGTGAAGTTCATTGAGGTGGGTCGGCTCGCCCCGTCCAATTTTGACGAGATGTTCCGCGCCATCTACCAGTCGGTGCGGGACACCGTCAGGTCTTAAACTGTGATTGTTTCTCCTGTGGGACTTGATCCTGCCCTCAACCGCTTTCCTGAAAAAATTCGGCACATTCACCTCATGGGTATCTGTGGCACCGGGGTGGGTGCACTGGCCGGGATGCTGAAAAGTGCGGGATTCACCGTGACCGGGTCGGATCAGCAGGTCTATCCCCCCATGAGTGATTTTCTGGCCGGTCAGGCTATTGTTGTTCAGTCCGGATATTCTCCGGACAACCTTGACCCGCGTCCGGATCTGGTGGTGGTCGGGAATGTCATCCGGCGGGAAAACCCGGAAGCCCTTGCCCTAGCCGAACGCGGTATTCCTTATGTTTCCTTTCCTCAAGCCTTGAGTCATTTTTTTATTCGCGACAAGACCTCTTTGGTTGTTACCGGCACCCATGGTAAGACCACCACTTCCTCCCTTCTAGCCAGCTTGCTCCGCGAGATCGGTGCGGAGCCGAGTTTTATGATTGGTGGTTTGGTGCAAGCCTTTGGTAGGAACTTCAATGTGACGGATGGAAGATATTTTGTCGCCGAAGGCGATGAATACGACACGGCCTTTTTTGACAAGGGGCCGAAGTTTCTCCATTATCGGCCACAGATTGCCATTCTGACCAGCATCGAGTTTGACCATGCCGATATCTATGCCGATCTTGCGGCCATCAAGGTCTCCTTTGCTAAACTTGTCGCCAGTATGCCCCCGGATGGGTTTTTGGTGGCTTGTTGGGATGATCCAGTAGTCCGGGAGGTTTGCCAGGGGGCCCGCTGTACGGTTGTTGGTTACGGGTGTTCCGAAGGGTGTGACTGGAGGGTGACTGATTTGTTGGTCCGGCCGGAGTTTACCTCCTTTCAGGTCAGTAAGCATGGCGTCCCGTTTGGCAGCTTTGCAAATGTGCTGCCTGGCCGGCATAATGCATTGAATGCTCTGGCCGTGATTGCGGTCCTTGATATCCTGGGCTTTGCCCAGCAGGATGTTGCCAAGGGTCTGCGAAAATTTCAAGGGGTGCGGCGGCGGCAGGAGGTGCGGGGCGTGGCGCGTGGGGTGACGGTAATCGACGATTTCGCCCATCACCCGACCGCAGTTCGGGAAACCCTGGCCGCTCTGGCGGCCGCCTATGCCGGACACCGTCTGGTGGCTGTTTTTGAGCCTAGGACAAACTCCAGCAGGCGCAAGGTTTTTCAGGAGGCGTACGCCTCAGCCTTTGATGCCGCGGCTGAGGTTTTGGTGCGTGAGCCTGCCCCCCTTGCTAATATCCCGGCTGCCGATCAGTTTTCTTCCCTCCAGTTGGTTGACGATTTGGTGAGCCGTGGCCTGTGTGCCGGGTATTTTTCGACAACCGAAGAGGTTCTTTCCTATCTTGATGGCAGCGCCTGCGAGGGCGACGTGGTGGCCATCATGTCCAACGGCGGGTTCGACAACATCCATCAGCGGCTTCTCGAGCTGCTGGGGCAAACCGCTGCCGCCTCGAAGTAAAAAAAAGAGAAAAAAAGAGTCAGCTAGGTAGTTGTCGCCACAGTATTTCTACCTTGGCTAACGGTTTGAATTTTGGGCTATTTCTTGCCTTTGCCTTTGTTGGCCCAGAAGAAATTTTGGCGCAAGCCTATGCTTTTAACTTCCTGAAAAAATGGAAAAAACAGGTGTTTTGCGCCTCGTTTTTTCGCGCAATGCTTTTTCTGAATACCCATTCAGTATTTACTTGACATCGATTTTTGATAGGGCTATTTAGGTCGGAAGCTATTCGCATAATGCGCTTCAACCTAAGGAGCATACAGTCGTGGAACAGCAGGCAACTCTTGATATTCTCTATGTGGCAGCCTTTTTTTTGGGCGGCCTGGGTTTTGCGGTGGGTCCGTTCATTATCGCCCTCCTCCTTGCCCCCCGCTCAACCAGAAACACCCAGGGGAAAACAAAGCAGCTTATTGAATGCGGTATGGAGCCCATAGGTGATGCCTGGATTCGTTTCGGTATCGTCTATTATCTCTATGCCTTGATGTTCGTGGCCTTTGCCGTGGATATCCTCTTTTTGTTTCCGGTGGCTCTTGTTTATAACAGGGCAGGGCAGGCCGGGTTCAATATCGGCGACCTCCGGGCTTTTCTCGAGATCCTGATCTTTGTCGGAATCCTGTCATTGATAATCATCTATGCTTGGAAAAAGGGAGTGTTCAAGTGGGAACGCAAAATCTACAACCCGCGATAGTTCAGTTTGCCCAGCTTGACAAGCTGCTTGCCTTGGGAAGAGCCAATTCTCTCTGGCCCATGACCTTCGGTCTTGCCTGCTGCGCCATTGAGATGATGGCCACCGGCGCCTCTCGCTTTGATCTGGCTCGGTTCGGCGCCGAAGTGTTCCGGCCGTCTCCCCGTCAATGCGATGTGATGATTGTCGCTGGCACCATCAGCAAAAAAATGGCTCCTGCCGTGGAAACCCTGTACGACCAGATGCCAGAGCCCAAATGGGTCATCGCCATGGGCAATTGCGCCATCTCCGGCGGACCCTTTGTTTTTGAAGGCCAGTACGGCATTGTTGAGGGAGCGGACAAGCTGTTCCCGGTGGATGTATTCATCCCCGGATGCCCGCCCCGACCCGAGGCCTTGATTGAGGGAATTTTGGAGCTTGAGGAAAAGGTGACGGGTTCTCGTAGATGGCCAAGAGTGGAGGTGGGTTGATCATGAATTGTGCCGCGATCAAACAGAAACTGACCGCCACTGGGGCTGAGGTGATCATCGAAACCGATTACGCCCGCAAAGGCTTTGCCTTGGACGTGCAGGTTGCCCCTGAGCAGCTTGTTGCCGCAGTCTCGGTGTTGGATGCGGAAGGCTTTTTCATAGAGGCTGTTACCGGGGTGGACTGGTTGGGTGAGCAGGCGGCTTTGCGGAAAGACATAGAGGCAAAGGCTGCAGCCGAGGCCAAGGCCAAGGCTGACGCAGCAATCGCTGCAGGAGAAGAACCGCCCCCTGCCGCACCGCCCGCTGAACAAGGGGAGCTTCCTGAAGACGTGCTGGAGGCGGTATACGACTTCAATCATTACGAGGGGCTGTGCCGAGTGACGGTTCGGACCAGGATGCCGCGGAGCAAGCCGGAGGTGCCCACCATTTCGCAAGTCTATCCTGGGGCTAACTGGCATGAGCGGGAAACCCATGATTTTTTTGGAATCATCTTTGTCGGCCACCCCTATCTCGTACCGTTGCTGTTGCCGGAAGATGCTGATTATCATCCTTTGCTGAAGGATTTTCGCCCATGAGCGCTTTTGCCAATAGTGAAGCCAATGAAACATTTGTCTTAAACCTTGGTCCGCAGCATCCAGCTACGCATGGAGTTTTGCGGGTCAAGTTGACCATGGACGGAGAGTACATCGTCGAGGCCGAGCCGGTTCTTGGCTACATTCACCGCATGCACGAGAAGATGGGGGAGAATCGGACATGGGCCCAGTTCTTGCCCAACACAGGCCGGATGGATTATCTCCATGCCCTTGCTTTCAATCATGGTTATGTCTCGGTGGTGGAACGGGCCGCGGGCATTGAGGTGCCGGAGCGGGCTGAATATCTGCGGGTGATTACCTCCGAGTTGAACAGGGTTTCCAGTCATCTCCTCTGGTTTGGCGCTTTTATCTTGGATCTTGGCGGATTTTCTCCGCTACTCTATGCCTTTGACGACAGGGAGCATATTCTTGACCTGTTGGAATCGGTGACCGGTTCACGGCTCACCTATTGTTATTTTCGCTTTGGCGGGGTGTACAACGACATCGATGGTGATTTTGTTGCAGGCGCCCGGGCCTTTATCAAGCGGTTGCGTGAGCGGATGCCCATGTACCATAATCTGGTCACCAAGAATATCATCTTGATGAAACGACTCAAGGATGTAGGGCCAATTTCTGCGGAAATGTGCCGCAAATACGGGGCAACCGGCCCGGTTTGTCGTGGCTCCGGTATCAATTTTGATGTGCGTAAACATGAGCCGTATTCCATCTACCCGGAAATGGATTTTGAGGTGCCGGTGTATGAACAGTGCGATTCCATGGCCCGTTATATGGTGCGGATGGACGAAATAGAACAGAGTCTGCGCATTGTTGAACAGGCTCTCGATAAATTGCCCGAAGGCCCGGTCATGGCAGAGAAGGTTCCCAAGATCCTCAAGCCAGCCAAAGGCGATTATTACCATGCCGTGGAAACGGCGCGCGGTTCGTTTGGTGTGCGGGTGGTCAGCGACGGGACAAACACCCCGTACCGGTTGAAACTCCGTTCCCCAACCTATTCCAATTTGAGCCTTTTTGGCGAGGCCTGTCAGGGTATGCTGCTGCCTGATGCCCTCGCCCTGATGGGAAGCCTGGATTTGGTCATCCCCGAGATAGACAGGTAAGGAGCTTCGTTATGTATGTGGATCCTGAAATAATACGGCTGCTGGCATTCCTGATTGGAGTGATCGCCTTCGCCGCTCTGAACGCCGCCTATCTGGTCTGGCTGGAACGGAAAGAGGCCGCACATATCCAGCGCCGGATCGGACCCAAGGAGGTCGGCCCCTTTGGCCTGCTCCAGCCTCTGGTCGATGGCATCAAGCTGATGACCAAGCAGCTCATTGTTCCGGTCGGCGTTGATCCTGTCCTGTTCAAGATTGCCCCGATCCTGGTCATGGTCCCCGCGATCATGAGCTTTGTGACAATTCCCTTCAGCGATACGCTGGTGGCGAGAAATCTGGACATCGGCTTGCTGGCTATTTTTGCCTTTGCCTCGGTGAACGTCCTCGGTCTTCTCTTGGGTGCCTGGGGATCGCGCAATAAATACGCGGTTATCTCTGCGGCCCGTGTGGTTTCCCAGAACGTGGCCTATGAGATTCCCATGCTGGTTACGGTGGTGACCCTGGTCATGATCACCGGCACCATGAACCTCCATACTATCGTGATGCAGCAGCAGGGCGGTTTCTGGCATTGGAATATCTTCAATCTTTCCGCCAGCCCCTTGATGCCGGTGGCCTTTTTGATCTTTTTTGTCTGCATGCTGGCGGAGACCAACCGAGCACCCTTTGATATGGCCGAGGCGGAGAGCGAACTGGTCGCCGGTGCCTTTACCGAATACTCTGGTATGGGGTTCGGTGTCTTTTTCATGGGTGAGTATGCCAATATCGTCATTGGCGCCAGTATGGCGACCATTCTTTTTCTCGGCGGTTGGGATTGCCCCCTGGGGCTTTTTCCGGGGGTACTCTGGTTCCTGGTCAAGATGTATTTTCTGATCTTTACCGTCATCTGGATCCGTTGGACCTTCCCCAGAACAACGTTTTACGGGCTACTTAATCTTTCTTGGAAGATTTTGATCCCGATCTCCTTTTTTAACCTGATTCTTACCAGTGCCATGTTGAAGGTGTTTTAACCATGATCGACTATCTCAGAGAGATTATCAGCGGGACCTGGAGCCTGTTTGTCGGCCTGGGGATTACCATTCGGTATTTTTTTCAACCGGTGGTGACGGTGCAGTATCCGCATCAGACCTTGCCTATGACCCCACGCTTTCGTGGGCATATCGAGCTGGTCAAAGATGAGGAAACTGGCGAGACAAAGTGCATCGTCTGCGGCATGTGTCAGAAGGCCTGTCCTTCGAATTGTATCACGGTGAATGGCGAAAAGCGGGAAGGAGTGAAGGGGAAGGTGCTGACCGAGTATATCCTGGATTTCACCAAATGCAGCCTATGCGGACTTTGTGTGGAAAGCTGTACGCCCAAGGCAATCACCTTTTCCAAGGATTACAATCTTGCGGGTGTCAGCAAGGAAGCATACATCTTTGATCTCAAAAAACGTTTGGAGGCAAAGAACTGATGATCTCCTTGTTCACGGTTGAAGGCCTATCCGGCCTATTGTTTCTAGTTTTTATCGGTATCACACTATCCGGGGCACTGATTGCCACCTCTGCTCGTAGTTTGATCCGCAGTGTGGCGGGGCTGGCCCTCTGCTTTCTTGGGGTGGCCGGACTTTACTACTATCTCAACAGCCCCTTTGTTGCCCTGATGCAGATCCTTATTTATGTTGGTGCCGTCTGTGTCACCATCATCTTTGCCGTCATGCTGGCCGAATCTTCGGAGCTCAAGCAGATCACCCGTCGCAACGTACTGGTTGGCCCCCTGGCCTTTCTGGTTTGCGGCCTTCTGGTGTGGGCATTGGCAGGCCTGGCCTTGAAAACAGAATGGCGTCCGGCCTCCTGCCTGGTTAATCGCGGCACGGTTGATAATCTTGGCCAGTCTTTGCTCACCACATACAGCATGAGCTTTGAGTTGATTTCCGTAGTCTTACTAGTGGCGGTGATTGGTTCGTTGGTTCTGGCCCGGTCCGGGAGGGATAAATAATGAATATTCTTGTCCTCAGCAACAGCTTGCAGACCTATCTGGTGATCGGCGCCCTACTCTTTGGTATCGGCATTTACGGCTTGGTGCAGCGCCAGACCTTTATTGGCATGTTGATCTCCGCAGAGCTGATTTTGAGCGGGGCATCCCTCAACTTTATGGCTTTTAATCGTTTTCTGGCCCCAGATCCAACGGTGGGCCAGGTCTTTACCCTGTTCATCATGGCCATTGCCGCTGCTGAGGCCGCTATTGCCCTGAGCATAATTATCGCCGTCTATCGGAACTACAAATCCATCGACACCGAAGATGTCGTGGATCTGCAAGGTTAGAGAGGAAAGGAATAAGGGTCATGGATACAATTGTTTCCGTAAAACCGCTGCTCGCCATACTGACGGCCCTGGCCGGGTCCGTTCTCGTGATGATGTCCGGTCGCAAGCCCAATATCAGGGAGTCGTGGTCTTTTATCGCGGCGGTGACGATGTTTGGCATCATCGCTTCGATGATCACCACCGTTGCGCCGGCACCTTTGGGCGAGGGTAAAACCATTGTCTATCAGTTGTTTAAGCTGCTGCCTGGGGTCTCCATAACGCTGAGGGTTGACGCCTTTTCCATGATTTTCGCCGTGGTCGCCTCCTTTCTCTGGATATTGGCGGTGATTTATTCCGCAGGTTATATGCGTGGGCTGCACGAGCATGCACAGACTCGGTTTAATGCATGTTTCGCTCTGGCCCTGTTTGGCGCCATCGGAGTTGCCTTTTCCGACAATCTTTTCACTCTGTATCTCTTCTATGAGATCGTCAGCATCTGCACCTACCCGCTGGTTGCTCATCATCAGGATGAAGAGGGTTACGAGGGAGCAAAGAAGTATATCGTCTATCTGACCACCACGGCTAAAGGCATGGTGTTGCCGGCCATGATTCTCATCTATGTGCTCACCGGCTCTCTTGACTTTGCCGATAATATCCGCACCGGCATTTTTTCCAGCGGAACCGTTGATGCCCATGGTGCTTTGGTGACCATGCTTTACGTTTTCTGCCTCCTTGGTTTTGCCAAGAACGGCCTTATGCCTTTCCACAACTGGCTACCAGGCGCCATGGTTGCCCCGACCCCGGTATCCGCTTTGCTTCATGCTGTGGCCGTGGTCAAGGTCGGTGTCTTCTGTACCACCAGGGTTATGCTCTATGTCTTCGGCACCGATCTGATGCATGGCCTGAATCTTGGCATCCCCACCGCCTATTTTGTCTCCTTCACTATCTTGGTGGCCTCTATCATCGCTTTGTCCAAGGATAACCTCAAGGCGCGGCTTGCCTATTCAACGGTGAGTCAGCTTTCTTACATTATCCTTGGCGTGGCCCTTCTTACCCCCAACGGTATTCAGGGTGGACTGATCCATATCGCCAACCATGCCTTCGCCAAGATCACCCTCTTCTTTTGCGCCGGCGCCATTTATGTGGCGACCCATAAGAAATCCATCTCCGAGATGAGCGGTCTTGGGCGGAGCATGCCTTTCACCTTTGGTGCTTTCGGTATAGCCTCTCTCAGTATGATCGGGGCACCGCCGGTTGCTGGTTTTGTTACCAAGTGGAAGCTTTTGGTCGGAACCATGGAAATGGAGTCCCATTATATCGGCATCTTGCTGGTGTTGCTTGCCAGCACCCTGCTGAATGTGGCCTATTTCGCGCCAGTAACCTATCGGGCCTTTTTTGGCAAACGCCCGGAGGGGGAAGCTTATGCCGGGATTCAGGAGGCGCCACTGGCCATGGTGGTGCCCCTCATGATTGCCGCGATTATTTCTGTGGTCATCGGCATCTACCCTGATTTTATGATGAACTTTGTCAAGGCGGTGACGGGATGATAGTGAAACTGATTGATTTTTTGCGTGACCGGTTGAAGCTGGTCATCCGTCTGTCCTATGTCGGGCTGGCGCTTCTGGTGGCTTGGGACGTTCTCTTTGTCTCCAAGGAACATGCCCATACCGCGGTAGAGCATATCCCTGGTTTCTGGGCGGTCTTTGGCTTTGTCGCCTGTGTGGTGATCATCATTGTTTCCAAATGGTATGGCCATTTGGGGATTATGACCCGTGAGGATTACTATGATAACTGATTTTTGGCTGCATCCATCCCTGATCCTTATTGTTGGCGCCCTTATTCTGCCATTTCTTCCGAAATGGTTGAAGCGGCCCTATATGGTTATTGTTCCGACCCTGGCCTTCTTGGATGTGCTCTCCATGCAGGGACAGCACGGCACCTTTGGGGTGGTTCGTTTTCTTGACTGGTATCTCACCTTTGGCCGGGTAGATGGCCTGACCATGGTTTTTGCTTACATCATGACCTTGATGTGCATTATTGGCACCATTTACGGCCTTCATGTGGAGGATGATTTTCAGCATGTGGCGGCGTGGCTTTATGTAGCCGGTTCGCTGGGGGTTATCTTCTGCGGCGATTATCTGGTGCTCTTTCTCTTCTGGGAGCTGATGGCCTTTGCTTCGGTCTTTCTCGTCTGGTTCCGCAGGCGGCCTGAATCTCTTGCAGTCGGCTATCGCTATCTGTTGGTGCATACTGCTGGCGGCCTTGCTTTGCTGGCTGGGCTTGTCTTGCGCTACCAAGCTACTGGTGGTGATCTCTCCTTCGGTCCCATTGGTGTAAGCAGCCCGAGTATCTCAACCTATCTGATCTTGATTGGCTTTCTCTTGAACGCTGCGGTGCCACCTTTCCATGCCTGGCTACCAGACGCCTATGGGGAAGCCACCGTAACCGGCGCCGTCTTCATGTGCGCCTTCACCACGAAAACCGCGATCTACGCCCTGGCCCGCGCCTTTGCCGGGATGGAGATTTTGGTGCCGCTGGGTGTCTGCATGGCCCTTTACGGTGTTGTCTACGCAGTGCTTGAAAACGATGCCCGTCGTCTGCTTGCCTACCACATCATCAGTCAGGTTGGCTACATGGTGGCCGGAGTTGGCATCGGCACCGAGCTTGCCATCAATGGTGCCTGCGCCCATGCTTTTGCCCACATCCTCTATAAAGGGCTGTTGTTCATGGGCTGCGGTTCCGTGCTGCACATGACCGGCAAAAGCAAATTCACCGATTTGGGCGGTCTCTATAAGAAGATGCCAAGGACCTTTGTCTTCACCCTGATCGGAGGGCTCTCGATCTCTGCCTTTCCGCTTTTTTCCGGTTTTGTCAGCAAGTCAATGATCATTGCGGCGGGATTTGAGGTCCACAACTACTGGGCTGGTTTTTTCTTGACCATGGCTTCGGCCGGTACCTTTCTCCACACCGGACTCAAAGTGCCCTATTTTATCTGGTTTGGTAAAAACAACTGTAGCCAGGAAACCTTGGACAAGGCAGCTGATCCCCCATGGAACATGCAGCTTGGTATGGGGATTGCCGCGTTTCTCTGCATCTTTATCGGCTGCTATACTCCCTACCTGTATAATATGCTGCCCTATCAGCAGGCTGCTGCTGAATACCATCCATATACCGCCTACCATCTTTCAGAATCCATGCAGATCCTCCTGTTTACCGCGGTGGGCTTCTTCCTGCTCACCAAGAAGCTGGCGCCTGAGCCCAAGATCAGCCTCGATTTGGATTGGTTCTACCGCATGGGTGGCCGCGGCTTTTTCTGGCTTGCCAGAAGGCCCATCCAGTGGGTGGACAGTTGTGTCAGCGAAGGGTACCGCTACGTTGGCCTGATTCCGCTCATGACCATGGCTCAATTCTGGTCCTGGTTTGATTGGAATGCTATTGACGGCGTAGTGGACGGTCTTGCTAAAACAGTGCGCGGCGTCGGTGGTTTGGTGCGACGGGCTCAGAGTGGTCAGTTACAGTACAACATTTTTTATGCGGTATCCTTTGTTGCTGTTGCGCTCGTTTTATACGTATTTGCCTAATTTTTATTGCCGAGGATGGTGGGAATGGACTTTTTGATAATGAATTCGATGGGGTTTCCCATTCTGAGCGCCCTGATTTTTTTGCCTTTGGTCGGGGCTCTGATTTTGTTATGTATTCCCGGGGATACTGCCGCCAAAAACTGGACGATGCTGGTGACTGTGGTTACAGCGCTGGTCTCCCTGCCCCTCTACTGGAATTTTGATCCGACCACCGCCAAATATCAGTTTGGCGAACATGCCTCCTGGATATCGGCCCTGAATATCAATTATACCCTGGGTATTGATGGGATTTCCCTGTTGCTGGTTCTGATGACGACCCTGATCATGCCTCTGTGTGTCCTTGGTTCCTGGCGGTATATCGACAAGCGGGTCAAGGAATTCATGATCTGTCTGTTGCTCATGGAAACCTCCATGCTCGGCGTGTTCATGGCCCTTGATTTCATCTTGTTTTATCTGTTGTGGGAAGCGATGCTCATTCCCATGTATCTGTTGATTGCCGTTTGGGGCGGTCCCCGGAAGGTGTATGCTTCGACCAAGTTTTTCTTGTACACCCTGGCGGGCTCGGTGCTGTTGCTTGTTGCCATCATTGGTCTCTATCTTGACCAGGGAACCTTCAGCATTCCCGCTTTGATGGGTCAGGATTATTCCACGACCTTCCAAGTTGTCGTCTTTTTGGCCTTTTTTCTTGCCTTTGCCATTAAGGTGCCGATGTTTCCCTTCCATACCTGGTTGCCCGCCGCCCATGTTGAGGCGCCCACCGCTGGTAGTGTTATCCTGGCCTCGATTCTGCTGAAGATGGGAACCTACGGGTTTTTGCGCTTTTGTCTGCCCATAACCCCGGAAGCCACCATGATCTTCGTTCCCTACATCCTGTGGCTCTCGGTGGTTGGTATTCTATACGGTGGCTTCACCGCCTTGGCCCAGCAGGACATGAAAAAACTGATTGCCTACTCCAGCGTCGGTCACATGGGTTTTGTTACCCTTGGTATTTTTGTCTTAAACCAGCAAGGACTTGAAGGGGCGCTCCTGCAGATGATCAATCATGGTATCACTACCGGCGCGCTCTTCTTCTGCGTGGGTATGATCTATGAGCGTACCCACAGCCGCGAACTTGACTCCGCCGCTGGACTTGGCAGATATATGCCGGTTTATGTCAGCTTTCTTGCGTTCTTCTCGCTTTCTTCCCTAGCCTTCCCCGGAACCAACAGTTTTATCGGAGAGTTCATGATCCTGGTCGGGAGTTTTACTAATAATAAGATCGTCTCGGCCTTCGCGATTCCTGGTGCGATCCTGGCTGCCGCTTATATGTTCCGCATGCTCCAGCGGGTGGTGTGGGGTAGGCCTGTAAATCCGGATCATACCGGTATTTCTGACCTGAATCTCCGGGAAATGGTGACCTTGGCCCCCTTGCTCTTCTTTGTTTTCTGGATTGGGTTGTCACCTGAGCCGTTCCTGAGGGTGATGCATGTAAGCGTTACCCATCTCATCGAGCAGGTTGGGGTTGCTTCGGGTGGTGCCGCTGTTTCTGTCGCAAAGCTGATGATTCCGTAACGGAACTTTCTGAAGGTTTTTAAGGAACTTACGCAAAGGATACAAAATGAAGCTCATGCTGTTTGCTCCAGAATTATTGCTTCTCTTGGGGAGTCTGGTCCTTTTCTTGATCAGTACCGGCAAGGTCGGCGGCAAGAAAGCCCGCGCCGTTACGCTAAGTTTGGCACTGATTAATGTGCTTGTCTGTCTGGCCTGTGTCCGCCAGGAAGGCAGCCTGTTTTACGAGGCATACCGGATTGATTTCTTCTCGCAGCTCGTTAAACTTATCATTGCCATGGGGTTTGCGGTTGTTCTGCTGTTCAGCACGGAGCTAAAAGGTATCGATGATGATATCCGCCCTGAATACTACCTGTTTCTGACCTTGAGTACCCTGGGTCTCATCATGTTGGTCAGCAGCGTTGAGTTGCTTACCATGTTCATTGCCCTGGAACTCTCTTCCTATTCTCTCTATATCCTGGTGCCCATGCGTGATGATCGGACAGGGTTACGGATGCAGATGGAGTCGGCGATCAAGTACATCCTTTTTGGGGTGGTCGCCACCGGCGTTATGCTCTTTGGCATGAGTTACCTCTTTGGCCTTACCGGCACCACCTATCTTGTTGAGCTTTTGCCCAGACTCCACCAGATGATGGGTAGCCCTGCTGCTCTCATTGCCATCATTATGGTTCTGGGCGGTTTCTTTTTCAAGCTGGCAGTGTTCCCCTTTCATTCCTGGGTTCCGGATGTCTATCAGGGGGCTTCTAATGAAACTACCGCCTTTATTGCCTCGGTTCCCAAGGTCGCGGCCGTAGCCATGCTCATTCGTCTGACTGCGCTTGCCACCCCTGAGGGCCAGGTCATCGTGACGCTGCTTATTGTTCTTTCGGTTTGTTCTATGTTTTATGGCAATCTTGTTGCTCTGGTTCAGACCGACATGAAAAGGATGCTTGGTTTCTCCGGCATAGCCCATGCCGGGTATGTCCTCCTTGGTCTTGTCACCATGCAGGAGGTTGGCTACGCCACCTCGCTCTATTATATTGTCGGGTATCTGGTGATGAATCTTGCCGCTTTTCTGGTCATCTGCAAGGTGTCTGAACACGGCGAGAACCTCGCGGTGGAAGATTTGAGCGGGTTGCACAAGCGCGCTCCCTTGCTTGCCCTGACTCTGGCGGTCAGCATGTTTGCTATGGCCGGCATCCCACCGTTTGTCGGGTTCATGGGTAAATTCATGCTGTTGACCGGTGCTTACAAGGCTGGGCACCTTCCCTTGGTTATTCTGGCGGCCATTAATACCGCTATCTCCATCTATTATTATCTGTCCGTGGTTCGGGTAACTTACTCTGCCAGTCCGGAAGATCGTCCCGCTGTTGTTGTTGGTGGTGTCGCCAAAGCAGTAAGCATCGGGTTGGTCATGATCATCATCGCCATGGGGCTTGTCCCCGACCCGATTCTTCAACTGGCCACTGACGCTGTTCGTGCCATCCTCTAATGGTATGTTGACAAAATTGTCTTAGTTCCATTCTTGGCTCGCATGCAGCCTGTCGGAAAAAGTTTTTCGGCAGGCTTGTTTCACCCCAGGCCAGTGGCCTGTCTTCTGAAGAGTTTCCGCCTGGACGCGGGGAGACTCTTGACAACTGCTAAAATAATTGTATAATCTATAAAATTATTCGGGCCTGCGGGAATAACTCAGTGGTAGAGTGTCAGCTTCCCAAGCTGAAGGTCGCGGGTTCGAGTCCCGTTTCCCGCTCCAGTTCAGTCCCCGGTATTTGGCTTCTGCTGGAAAGAAAATGCAATGTTTTCTCGGCATGCAATGGTCTTGTTCTGGCTTGGCGGTATTGTTTCGTATTGAAAGAACCTGTCATTTCGATTCGGTTCGTGATTTTCTTTGAAAGTGGGCTAAGGCCCGCTTTTTTTATTGGTATACTGTGCTATGGAAGAGGATGCTATAGAATCACCTTTGGTCCAGCGGTTGACACAGCTTGTCAGCCCAGTGGTCGATGGTTCTGGCTGCGAGCTGGTCGAGGTGCAGTTTAGACGTGAGGCCCCCGGGTGGGTTCTTCGTCTTGTCATCGATAATGAGAATGGTGTCGGCATTGATGATTGCACCAGGATCAGTCGAGAGGTTGCCCATCTCCTTGAGGTGGAGGATCCCATTGAACAGTCTTACAGCCTTGAGGTTTCTTCTCCCGGCCTTGATCGACCTTTAAAAAGGGAAAGTGATTTTTTGCGCTGCAAGGGGAAAAAGGCCAAGGTGGTTGTTAGGGAGCCCATCGACGGGCTTAATCAGTGTATTGGTTTGATTGAAGATGTGACTCAGGAGTCGGTAACGTTGCGCACCGACCATGGTATAATAGAAATTCCGTTTACCCGTATGAAAAAGGCCCGTCTGGTTCTTGAGTTTTAAGAGATTGTGGCCGGGGTTGACCATAACGGGGGGCGAACCTTTCAGTGGCGGATGTTCGGGCGTAATTGCCGAATGAGAGACAGGAGAGAATAATGCTGTCAGATTTGAAAAGAATTCTTGATCAGATAAGTCGAGACAAGGGGATTGATCGTCAGTTGCTGGTTGACGCCATTGAGGAAGCGGTGATGTCCGCAGCCAAAAAGAAGTTTGGTCAGCGGCGTGAGCTTGAAGCCCGATATAATGATGAGATCGGCGAGGTTGAACTCTTCCAGTTCCGTAATGTTGTTGAGGCGGTTGAAGATGAGCAGACGGAAATTTCCCTGACCGAGGCCTTGGTTCTCGACCCTGAGGTGCAGCTCGGTGATGAGCTTGGCAGCAAGATGGACAGTGTTTCCGATCTTGGTCGTATTGCCGCGCAGTCCGCCAAACAGGTGATCATTCAGAAAATGAAGGACGCTGAATGTAATGTCATTTACGAAATGTACAAGGACCGTAAGGGTGAGGTTGTCAACGGCATTGTCCAGCGTTTCGAGCGGGGCAATATTATTGTCAATCTCGGACGGACCGATGCGATTCTGCCGACCAAGGAGCAGATGCCCCGCAAATCATACCGCCAAGGTGACAGAATTCGGGCCCTGCTGCTCGATGTAAGACAAAGCAGCAGAGACCCGCAACTGGTCCTGAGCCGGACTAATGATGAGTTCGTGACCAAGTTGTTTGCCATGGAGGTTCCGGAGATTGCCGAGGGGATCGTGAAGATCCTTGGGGTGAGCCGTGAGCCCGGCGCCCGCGCCAAGATTGCCGTGAGTTCTTCCGCCTCGGATGTGGATCCGGTGGGCGCCTGTGTTGGGATGAAGGGGTCCAGGGTCCAGAACGTGGTTCAGGAGTTGCAGGGAGAAAAGATTGACATTGTGCCCTGGAGTCCGGATCCGGCTCGCTATGTTTCCAATGCCTTGTCCCCAGCCCAGGTTTCTTTGGTTGTGGTGGATGAGGAGAAGAAGACTTTGGTGGTGGTCGTGCCTGATGATCAGCTTTCCCTGGCAATCGGACGGCAGGGGCAGAATGTGCGCTTGGCCGCAGCTCTGTTGGGGTGGCGGATTGATGTGAAGAGTGAACAAAAATATGCTAAATTTAGTGAAGAGGGTTTTCAATCGTTGCTTGATGTGCAGGGGATGGATGAAAAAACTGCGGAAGCCCTCTATGATGCGGGCTTCAATTCCGCCCAGAATCTGGCCGAGGCGGATGTCGCAACTGTGGTTGCTGAACTGGAATCCCTTGACGAGAATAGGGCTGCCCGTTTGATTGCCTCTGCCCAAAAAGTTAATGCGGCTCAAGAGCAAGACGATTCAGAACCGGCATCAACCGAGGATGGAGAGTAATAGGTTCTTTGGCATGACCGCCGTCTTCGTGGCAAAGGGCAGGGCACCGATCCGGACATGTCTGGGGTGCCGCCAGAGAAAAGCGCAACAGGAGCTGTGGCGGTTTTCTCTGGACAATAGTGGTCGTGTAATGAAAGATTTCCGTGGGAAGCATGATGGACGTCATGTTTACTGTTGTCAGGACGACAGTTGTCTGCAGAAGTTTTTTAAAAACAAAAAAGGATTATCCAGAGCGTTTCGCCAACAGGTGCTGGGATTTAACGAAGGGTTGCAAGACCTCTTCGGGAGTGAGCAATGACAAAAATCAGGGTTTACGAGTTAGCTAAAGAAGCGGAAATGGAAAACAAGGACTTGGTGGCGGCCCTCATTGAGATGGGCTATGCCATTAAATCCCATAGTTCCTCTCTTGATGACGAAACAGCACAGGATATCCGCCAAAGGCTTGGGATAGGGCAGACCAGGACGGAAGAAAAAAGGATCCAGGGCGCCGGGCGGACCACTATTATTCGCAGAAGAACCAAGAATGTGCCGGTTGAGGTTCCGCCAGCGGGAGAAGCGCCAGTCAAGCCGAGGCCGCCTGCCGTTTTTGCGGCAGAGAGCGATGAGGCCGGGCTGACCAGGGAAGAAATATTCGAGGGAAGCACAGGGGAAGCCCTTCAGGACACCGGAGAAACCGGGATGGATGAGGTTGCTGAGCCGATGCTTTCTGTAGGGCCGGAAAGCGAGGAAGAGCTGGAGTTGCCTGCACGGGACGAGGAAGAGGAAACAGAGGCAGCCTCTGCTGGCGTTGTTGTGGAGACAGTTGGGGACGAAGAAGTCTCTGTGTCGGAAACGGTTGAGATCGACGAAGCGGAAGAGCCGGCCCCCTTTGTGCCGGAGAAGCATCGCCAGGGGTTTGCCAGGGTGATTAAAAGAGCGGCCATTGTTATTGCGCCTGCCGCTCCTCCCCGTCCGTTCACGCCGAGGCCGCAGAGAAGGCCTGAGGCTGTTACGAAAAGACCTGAAGCTGTTAAAGGAAAGCCCGTTGTTGCCGATGTTTCTCCCGCAAAGGGAGTCGATGAGGGTGACAAGGGGAAAAAGGGTAAGCGTTTTGTTAAATTCACCACGGAGACCGCCGAGCATGACCGGAGCAAAAAAGCTCCCTTGCGCACTCAGCGTCAGGCCGATATCGAAATCGAGGATGTTGACGATGCGTTGGGTGGAAAAATCCCCGCTGGTTTGCGTATAGCCAGGAATGTTCGGAGCGGTGGCAAAAAAGGCAAGCGCCAGAATATTTCCCAGCCGGCAGCGGAACCCAAGGCGATCAAGAAGCGGATCAAGGTCCTTGAAACCATTTCGGTTGGTGATCTTGCCCACCGGATGGGCCTCAAGGTCGGGGAGCTTATTGCCAAATTGCTGGGGATGGGGGTTATGGCCACCATCAACCAGGCTCTTGATGTTGAGACCGCGACCCTGGTTGCCTCTGATTTCGGCTACGAAGTCGAGCAGGGGGTTACTGAGGAACAGACCATTCTCAATTTGGAAGAACAGGAAGGTGGCGGGGAGATGCTTCCCAGGCCGCCGGTGGTTACGGTCATGGGGCATGTCGATCATGGCAAGACCTCGGTGTTGGATGCCATCAGGAAAACAGACGTGGCGGCCGGTGAGGCCGGTGGCATCACCCAGCATATCGGCGCCCATTATGTCCGCTCTCCGCAGGGGGATGTGGTTTTTCTTGATACCCCGGGCCATGCGGCTTTCACGGAAATGCGTTCCCGTGGCGCCCAGGTTACCGATCTTGTCGTCTTGGTTGTTGCCGCGGATGATGGCGTCATGGACCAGACCAAGGAGGCAGTGAACCATGCCAGGGCAGCCAAGGTTCCCATTTTGGTGTGTGTCAATAAGATGGACAAACCCGATGCAGACCCCATGCGGGTAAAAAGGGAATTGGCCGATCTGAATCTGCTCAGCGAGGAATGGGGTGGCGAAACTATCTTCTGTGAAACCTCGGCTAAAACCGGGGCAGGAATCCCGGAGCTGCTGGAAAGTATTCACCTCCAGGCCGAAATCCTTGAGCTGAAGGCCGATCCTAATAGGCGCGCCAAGGGGCATGTGATCGAGGCGCAGCTCCACAAAGGCCGCGGCCCAGTGGCCACGGTTCTGGTCGAGCAGGGAACCTTGCGGGTTGGCGATGCCTGTGTTGCCGGGATATTCTATGGCAAGATACGTTCGTTGACCAATGATCGTGGCGAAAGTGTCAAGGAAGCCGGTCCGGCCATTCCGGTCGAGGTTCAGGGCCTGAGTGGGGTGCCGCGGGCTGGGGATGAGTTTGTCGTCCTGCCCGACGAAAAGAGGGCAAGGAGCGTGAGCGCCGACCGTCAACTCAAAAGCAGGGAAGCCGAACTGGGCACCTACACCAAGATTTCCTTGGATAATCTGTTTGATAACTTGCAGGCAGGAAAGATCAAGGAGCTTCGGGTTGCCCTGCGGGCTGACGTACAGGGAACACTGGAGGCCTTTAGCAAGGCCATAGAGGATCTGGCAACCGATGAGGTCAAGGTCAAGATTCTCCATGCTGGCACCGGTACCATAACCGACTCGGATGTCTTGCTCTCTGCGGCCTCTGATGCCTTTATTATTGGGTTTAATGTCCGGCCCTCAGCCAAGGTGCAGGAACTCGCCAAGAATGAGAAGGTAGATATCCGTACCTATGACGTAATCTACCATGCCCTTGATGATATCAAGAAGGCCATGGTCGGCTTGCTTGACGCCCGCTACGAGGAAAATGTCATCGGTACCGCCGAGGTCCGGGAAACGTATCAGGTTCCCAAGATTGGCACCATTGCCGGCTGCTATGTGACCGATGGCAAGATCGAACGCAACGCCAAGGTGCGTGTTGTCCGAGAAGGTGTGGTGACTTTTACCGGCCAGCTTGCCTCCCTGCGGCGTTTCAAGGACGATGTCAAGGATGTGCAGAGCGGGTATGAGTGTGGGATCGGGGTTGCTAATTATAATGACCTCAAGGTGGGTGATGTGCTTGAAGCCTTTGTTCTGAAAGAGCTTGCAAGAGAACTCTAATGGCAGCCGGAAAAGCAAAATCGCGGTTTGGTCTGCCAGCCGGCCTTGTCCGCAGCGAACCGAAAAGGCGGCCAATTCGGGTGGCGGATGCCATTAAGGCCGAGATTGCTTCGCTGCTTGTGCGGAAAATCAATGATCCCCGGTTGTACAATATCATCATCACCTCGGTGGAGGTGAGCGATGACCTTGGTCATGCCCGGGTTTTGTACAGTATTCTGGGAGATGAGGATCCTAAAAATGTTGCCAAGGGATTGGAAAGCAGCAAGGGCTTTATGAGAAGTAACCTGGCGCGGGCCTTGGAATTGCGGCACGTTCCGGTTCTTGATTTTCGGCTGGATCTCGCGGGCCAGAAGCAGGCTGAAATGGAACAGTTACTCAGGGAGATAATAAAAGACGATGACTCATCCCCACGACGAGATTGTTCGGACCCTGAAATCGGCTAAAAATGTTCTGGTGGCAACCCATATCCACCCCGACGGTGACGCCCTCGGTTCTCAGATAGCCCTAGGCAATGTCTTGCGGTCTCTTGGCAAGAATGTTTTCTTGTACGGTGAGGATCAGGTCTCCCATCTGTACAAGTTTTTGCCGGGAAGCGGCCAGATCGAGTCTTTGCTTCCGGCCTTGAACGGCTTTGACTGTGCCGTTGCCCTTGACTGTGGTGATTGCCATCGGTTGGGCGAGGCCATGGACTCCCTGCTGACCGTGCATCCCTTTGTGGTTATTGATCACCATTCCGGCCACCAGGAATTTGGCGATCTCAGGTGGCTTGCCCCGGACCGGGCCTCCACCGGGGAGATGGTCTATGACCTGGCGGAAGCCTTGGGTGCCGAGCTCAGTTTTGAAGCAGCCTATTGCCTGTACGCGGCCATTGTTTCTGACACCGGCTCTTTTAAGTATTCTTCGACCAACTCTGAAACCTTCCGCATCGCCAGTGAACTTCTTCGCAAAGGGGTGAAGCCGGCGGAGGTTTCCGGCAAGCTGTTTGATAACTTCACGGTGAAGCGTCTCAACCTCATGCGGCTGGTGCTCGATTCGCTGCAACTGTATGCCGCTGACCGGCTGGCAATCATTGCGGCTCCGCGAGAGGTTTTTGTCAAAACCGGGACCACCCAGGCGGATGCGGAAACCTTTATCAATTATCCGAGATCGCTTGATACCGTGAAGGTCGCTGCTTTTTTAAAAGAAACGGAGAGGGGTTTGATTTCGGTGAGTCTCCGCTCCAAGGGTACTGATTATGATGTGGCCCAGGTTGCCGCAGCCTTTGGTGGAGGCGGCCATCGCAATGCGGCAGGGTTTAAGCTGCGGGATACAAATATTGGCGAGGTCCAGGAAAAACTGCTGGCCAAATTGTTGCCCATGGTAACGATTTAAGAAGATGGAACTTGTGCAGGAGATGCCCGCCGAGGCCTCGGTTGGGAAACCCCCCTCTGCGGAACCGGCCCTTGAGGCCGGTATTTTTTTGGTGGACAAGCCGGTGGGGCCGAGTTCCTTCCGGATGGTGCAATTGGTCCGCCGGGCTCTTGCCATAAAGAAAGTAGGACATGCCGGCACCCTTGATCCCTTTGCCTCCGGCCTGCTGATTATCTGCGTCGGTCGTCCGGCCACCCGCCTTATCTCGCAGTTCATGGATGGCCACAAGCGCTACGAGGCGGTGCTCAAGCTTGGCATCGAAACCACCACCCAGGATCTTGAGGGAGAGGTTGTCGCCCAAAAAGAGGTTGGGGTTTTTGCTCGCGAAGAAATGGAGCAATGCCTGGCTGGATTCATGGGTGAGCAGTTGCAGACCCCGCCGCAGTATTCGGCGCTCAAGCATATGGGGAAGCCCCTGTACCATTATGCCCGGAAGGGGATTATCATTGAGAAGGCCCCTCGGCCGATAACGATCTTCCTGCTGCAACTCCTGGAGGCCGGGCCAGACACCCTGCGGATCATGGTGGAGTGCAGCAAGGGCACCTATATCCGGACCCTGGCTGCGGATATTGGCCGCGTTCTTGGTTGCGGCGCCCATCTTGTTGCCTTGCGGCGGCTGCAAAGCGGCTCGTTCACCGTGGATAACGCGGTGGATGGCGCCATTCTCCAAGATCCAATCTTGGCGCGACATGAGCTGTTAGCCAAGACCTTGACTGTGGAAGATGTTTTGGCGCGGCTGCCCCGGCAAGAGTGACCGCGATTGGCAAAAAAGCACGCAATGACATTCAATTGACATTGGCGCAGAGATCATTTATTAAGAAGCGTATCCAATTAGGAATCGATGGTTGAATATTTCTGTCGATCTCCCGAATTATTAATTTTAGTGCACGAGGACGTTATGACACTGCAAGCGGAACAGAAAAAAGACATCATCACCCAATACGCCCATCACGAGAAAGATACCGGTTCGCCAGAGGTGCAGATTGCCCTGCTGAGCTCTCGCATCACCTATCTGACCGAGCATTTCAAGGAACACAAAAAAGACCATCATTCCCGGCGTGGTTTGCTGAAGCTGGTCGGCCAGAGACGGCGTCTCCTGAATTACCTCAAGGGTAAAAACGTTGATCTGTATCGTGACCTGATTCAAAAGCTTGGCATCAGAAAGTAAGATGCGATAACAGCCACCGCCGGGTATCTGGCGGTGGCTCCATTTTTGCCCCTGTGCAATCTGACATAGCCGTTGTTGTGTGCGGTCGGGGCAGCGAAGACACCACCTTTCCATTGCTGTAATGATAATGCGTGTGCCCGGCTCTTGTCGGTCGACGTGGTTGCTGCCAGTAATGGAAGGGGCGGCTGTTAGAGGAGAGTATATGTTTAAAAAAGTAACGATTGATCTTGGCGGACGGCCCCTCACCATTGAGACTGGACGCTTGGCAAAACAGGCAAACGGCACGGCCCTGGTAACCTATGGGGAGACGGTGGTGCTGGTTACGGCTACGGCGGCCAAGGATCCTAAAGCTGAAATCGATTTCCTTCCCCTCACCGTGGAGTATCAGGAACGGTTTTATGCCGTGGGTCGTATTCCGGGAAGTTTTTTCCGGCGTGAGATCGGTCGGCCCAGCGACAAGGAAACCCTTTCCGCCCGGTTTATCGATCGTCCTCTGCGGCCCCTGTTTGTTAAGGGCTATCAACATGAGACCCAGGTGATTGCTACGGTTCTCTCGGCTGATCAGCAGAACGACCCCGATGTGCTGGCCATGATCGGCGCCTCCTGCGCCCTGATTGTTTCTGACATTCCTTTCAATGCGCCGGTGGCCGGGGTAAAGGTAGGCTATGTTGATGGTCAGTATGTGCTCAACCCCAGCCCGGAAGAGTGGGAAAAATCCCGGTTGAACCTCATCGTGGCCGGCACCAGAAATGCCGTGGTCATGGTCGAAGGCGGGGCGGACAGCCTCTCCGAGGCCGAAGTGCTTGAGGGCATCTTTTTTGGCCACAAGGCGTTGCAGCCCATCCTGGATATGCAGGAAGAGATGCGTGCCGCAGTGGGCAGGGCCAAGATGGCGGTTGCTCCGCCGGTGGTCAACGAGGCCTTGAAAGCCAAGGTGGCAGAGCTGGCCCGTGAAGGGATGCAGGCGGTCATTACCATGGCCGACAAGCAGGAGCGCAGCAATTTGTATCATCAGCTCCAGAAAGATGTCATTGCCGCCCTTGGCGACGAGTATGCCGATAGTCTCAAGGAGGCCAAGGAGCATCTCCATTCGCTGAATAAAACCATGATGCGCGACCGGATTGTCAAGGACCAGTGCCGGATAGACGGTCGCCGTTTTGACGAGATTCGCCCGATCAGCTGTGAAGTCGCGGCCCTGCCGAAAGTCCATGGCTCCGCTCTCTTTACCCGGGGCGAGACCCAGGTCATGGTTTCCGCCACCTTGGGGAGCGGCGATGATGAGCAGCGGGTTGAATCCCTCACTGGCATGTCCTTCAAGCGTTTTATGTTGCATTATAATTTCCCGCCTTATTGCGTTGGCGAGGTTCGTTTCATGCGTGGTCCCAGCCGTCGGGACATCGGGCATGGCGCCCTGGCCGAGCGTGCATTGTCCGCCGTGCTGCCCAAAGGCGATGAATTTGCCTACACGATCCGTATTGTTTCCGAGGTTTTGGAATCAAACGGCTCCTCCTCCATGGCTACGGTATGTGGCGGCAGTCTTGCCCTGATGGACGCGGGCGTGCCGATCAAAAAACCGGTTTCCGGTGTGGCCATGGGCCTGATCAAGGACGGCGAGACCATCGTCATCCTCTCCGACATCCTGGGTGATGAAGATCATCTCGGCGACATGGATTTCAAGGTCACCGGCACCGACGAGGGCATCACCGCCCTGCAGATGGACATCAAGATCGAAGGCGTTTCCAAGGAGATCATGACCAGCGCTCTGGCCCAGGCCAGGGGTGGACGCCTCCATATTCTTGAGAAGATGAAAATGGCGATCGAGCAGCCCAGGGCAGATGTGCCTGATCATGCGCCCAAGATCTTCAGCTTGCAGATCAATCCCGACAAGATCCGCGACCTCATCGGCCCGGGCGGCAAGATGATCAAGTCGATCACCGCTGATTTCGGGGTGAAGATGGATGTTGAGGATTCGGGCAAGGTGACGATTTTTGCACCCAACGGTCTGGTTGCCCAAGCGGTTATCGCTAAGGTGAACGAGATTGCTGCTGATCCGGAAATCGGCCGGATCTACGACGGCGTTGTTCAGAAGATCCTCGATTTCGGTGCCTTCGTTCAGATCATGCCGGGGGTTGACGGCTTGGTGCACATCTCCGAGCTTGATACTAAACGGGTCGAGAAGGTCACCGATGTTCTCAAGGAAGGTGACGAGGTCCGGGTCAAGGTTCTCGAGATCGATCAGCGGGGCAAGATCCGCCTGAGCCGTAAGGCTGTCCTCCAGGAGGAGGCAGGTTCCTGATCCACCGCCTTCGGTAATGTTTTGATTCTTCCAAGGGGAAGGGGGGCGTGGCCCTCTTTCCCCTTTTTTGTATTGCACTGTAACCATTAGGAAAATAAGTGTCTAATAGCTACCAGAAAACCGTGCTCAACAACGGCATCCGGATCGTCACCGAAAAGATTCCTTCCCGCACGGTTTCGGCAGGGATTTGGGTGGATGTGGGTGCGCGCGACGAACAGCCGGACAATAACGGCAGTGCCCATTTTGTCGAGCACATGCTCTTTAAGGGCACCACCAGCCGCACCGCCCAGGAGATTGCCCAGGAGTTCGATACCTTGGGCGGCATGTCCAACGCCTTCACCTCCGGGGAGACCACTTCCTATTACGCCACGGTTCTGGATGATCAGATGGAGCGGCTCGTCGGGTTGATGGGGGATATCTTCCAGAATTCGCTTTTTGATGAGGAAGAGGTGGTTCGGGAGCGGGAGGTTGTGCTCCAGGAAATATCCATGGTGGAAGACACTCCGGATGATCGAATCCATGAGTTGTTTACCGGCGGCCTCTGGGGGGAGCATCCTCTTGGTTATACGGTGCTCGGACGGCGGGAGGTTGTGGCAGCCATGGATTCCGCTGGTCTGCGGGAGTACATGCGTCGTGAGTACACCCCGGAGAGAATCGTCATTGCCGCCTCCGGCAATGTTGACCACGAGCAGTTCTGTCACCTCTGGCAGGCGCAGGTGGGCGGCTTGGTGGGGTCGAACACCGGCAGCCGTCGCCAACCGCCGCCGGTTCTTGCTCCGGTGCGCAAGCTCCACAAGAAAAACCTGGAACAGGCCCACCTGGTGCTTGGCTCCTACGGCCTGCCGCTGGTAGCCCCTGAGCGCTATACCCTCTATCTGTTGCATGTTCTTCTTGGCGGCAACATGAGTTCCCGGCTTTTTCAGGAGGTGCGCGAGAAGGCGGGGCTGGCTTACTCCATCTATTCCTACCTCTCTTCCTTTACGGACAGCGGCTATTTCGGGGTGTATCTGGGGGTTGACCCCGCAGTGGTGAACAAGGCCATGGAGCTGGTCGCCAGGGAAATCAAGGGGTTGCGCCAGAGCACTGTTTCAGAGACAAAACTGTCCAGGGCCAAGGACTACGCAAAGGCCGGAATTTACCTTTCTGCCGAGAACATGGAGTCGCGGATGACCAGGATTGCCAGAAATGAGCTGACCTTTGGCCGTTACGTCTCCTTTGATGAGGTCGCCGCAGGTTTTGACCAAGTGCGGTCGGAGGATATTGCCGACCTGGCCGCGCTTCTTTTCAGCAGACCGCTGTCCGCCACGGTTCTTGGCCCTCTCAAGGTAAAGGACATCGACTGGCGTCCCCTGGATATGGAGTAAGCATGATGGAAACACCGAAAGAACAAACGCACATTATCCGGTTGTCTTGGCTCGACCCAGCAGGCCATGCCGATTTGCCTTTGCCTGCCTACCACTCCGAATTGGCTGCAGGCATGGATGTGGCCGCAGCCGTGGTTGAGTCGGTGGTGATCGGTCCAGGGGAGATCCGGCTGCTGCCTTCCGGTTTTGCCGTGGCCCTGGCTCCGGGCTATGAGCTGCAGGTGCGGCCCCGGAGTGGACTGGCCATCAAGCACGGGATCACCGTGGTCAACAGCCCCGGTACCATTGATGCTGATTACCGGGGGGAAGTAAAGATCGGGCTGATCAACCTGGGCCGTGAGCCTTTTACCATTCGGCGGGGCGACCGGATTGCCCAGCTGGTGCTGGCGCCGGTTTGCCGGGCCACGGTGATCGCGGTGGACCAGCTTGATGCGACCCAGCGTCAGGACGGTGGGTTTGGCCATACCGGGATTTGAAAGGTAGAAGGGGCGAGTTGGCCGGTTGCCTCTTGGGTGCGATATGCGATTTTGTGTACTGGGCAGCGGCAGCAAAGGAAACGCGACATTTGTCGAGGCAGGGGAAACCCGTTTGCTCATCGATGCCGGTTTTTCCGGCAAGGAGATCGAGCGGCGACTGCTTTCCATCGGCGTTGAGCCAGAAACCCTGTCTGGCCTCCTCATTACCCACGAACACGGCGACCATATCAAGGGTGCGGCGATTCTCTCCCGCCGCTACCGTCTGCCGGTCTTTGTCAACGAAGCCACCCTGGCCGCCGGCGGGTCGGTTTTGGGCAACCTTCCGCAATTCCAACCCTTTGTTACGGGCGAGACCTTCGTCTTTCAGGACTTCCAGATCCATCCCTTCGCTATCTCCCATGACGCGGCAGACCCGGTCGGTTTTTTGTTAAACGATGGTAGTCTGCTCATGGGGTATTGCACCGATACCGGCGTGGTCTCCCGTCTCATGCAACACCGGATGAGCAGTTGCCACGGTTTGGTACTTGAATGCAACCACGACCCGGACCTGCTCCGCAACGGTCCCTATCCTCCGTCCCTGCAACAGCGAGTGCGGGGCAATACCGGGCATCTAGCCAACGCCGATGCTGCCGGTTTTTTAAGCGATATCCTTCACGATGGTCTTGAACATGTGGTCTTGTCGCACATCAGCGAGACCAACAACCATCCAGATCTTGCTCAGGAAGCGATGGCCGCTGTTCTGGAAACCCTTCGCGGGCAACGGGGCGATGATTGCCCGGTGCCTACAATCTCTCTTGCCCATCAGGACAGGGTGGGTGAGGTGGTTATCCTCGGATCCAGGGCGGGGCGATGATGCCTAATAACCGCCGCCGCCTGTGGCGGCTTGGTGCGACCTCCTGCGTGCTGCCTGCGGATATCATGGCCAATGTCCGGGTGCTGGCACCCATGGTGGACGATGTTCAATTGCTCTTTTTTGAAAGCGCGGCCCAAAGCCGCCTGCCTCAGCCTTTGGACGTACAGGCGCTCCGGGGTCTTGCCGAGGAACACGACCTTAGCTATACCGTGCACCTGCCCACCGACCTGGCCTTGGGTGCGGGATCAAGGGTAGCGCGGCAGGAGGGGATTGGTGAGATTCTCCGGCTCATGGGCCAGCTGGCTCCTCTTGCGCCGCAGAGTTTTGATCTGCATCTGGTCCAGCAACCGCATCTGCCTGACGCGGTCTGGCTCGCTAATCTGGGTGCCAGCCTCCGGGAATTATCCGGTGCTCTGGGCGAGGAGAAAAGGCTGGTTGCGGTGGAAAATATCGAGTATCCATACGGGCTGGTGGCCCCTCTGGTTGCGGAGTACGGCTTCGGTGTCTGCCTTGATCTCGGGCATCTTGTCCGGTACGGGCATGATCTGGAAGAGGGGTTGGGGTTGTTGCCTCGGGTCCGCCATCTGCACTATCATGGCGTGCAAAATGGCAGGGATCATCAGGCCCTGACCGATGCGAAGCAGGCCAGAATGCTGGTTAGGCGATTGGCTGAAGCCGGGTATGATGGAGTAGTCACCTTAGAGATGTACAGTCTTGAGAATCTGAAGGCTTCGTTGGCGCTTCTTGATGAAGCGTAATACCCCTTTATCGAAAAATAAAAATAACCCTGCTGCCGCGATCGGTGTGTGAGGCAAGGAAGGAGAATAGAGATATGATACGGACAGCGGAAGAATTGCAAGCAGTATGCGGGACCATTGAACCTGCCAGTGCAACGGTTATGGTCCAGGCCCAAGCCAGGCTTGATAACCTTACCAAGCCTCTTGGCAGTCTCGGTAAGCTGGAGATGCTGGCGGCCAGAACCTGCGCCATACGGCGAACCGTTGCCGCCAAGGTGGAGAAGAAGATCATCCTCACCTTTGCCGGGGACCACGGCGTGGTGGCCGAGGGGATCAGCGCCTTCCCCCAGGAGGTAACGCCGCAGATGGTCCTGAATTTCCTGGCCGGTGGCGCTGGGGTCAATGTGCTGGCCCGCCATGTGGGCGCCGAGGTGCGGGTGGTTGATGTGGGTGTGGCTGTGCCGATTGAGGCCGAGGGGTTGCGGCAATGCAAGGTCCGTCCCGGCACCGCCAATATGGCCAAGGGTCCGGCCATGAGCATCGACGAGGCCGTGGCTGCCATCGAGGTTGGCATGGCCATGGCCCGCGAGGCTATCGAGGACGGTGCCGAGATTCTGGGCACCGGCGACATGGGCATCGGCAACACCACCCCGTCCGCCGCGCTTTTTGCCGCCCTGCTGCCTGCCAAGGTGGCCGAGGTTACCGGCCGTGGCACTGGCATTGATGACACCACCCTCCAGCACAAGATTGCGGTGATCGAGCAGTCCCTGAGCGTGAACCGGGATCAGCTGGATTCTCCCCTTGGGGCGTTGGCTGCGGTGGGTGGGCTTGAGATTGCTGCCATCTGCGGTTGTATTTTGCAGGCGGCGATCAGCAAAATTCCGGTGGTGGTGGATGGCTTTATCTCCAGCGCCGGGGCCTTGGTCGCCTTGCGGCTTGCGCCCCATGTTTTGGACTACTGTTTCTTCAGCCATATGTCGGCGGAGCAGGGCCACCGTATCTTTTTTGAGAAGATGGGGTTGAGCCCGCTGCTGCATCTTGACCTGCGCTTGGGCGAGGGAACCGGCGCCGCGCTCACTATGAATCTGGTGGAGGCGGGGCTTAAGATCATGAACGAGATGGCCACGTTCGGCGAGGCCGGAGTGAGCGAGGCCAACTGACCCATGCTACTGTCCGCCCGTATCGCCATAGCCTTTCTTACCATCCTGCCTGCCCGGTTGCCTGCGGAGTTGCCCGTAGACGGGCTACGGCGGAGTGCTGGATTTTTTCCGCTGGCCGGTTGGCTGATTGGCGGGTTTCTGGCCGGGTGCGCCTGGCTGTGTAACTGGGCAGGGCTTCCCCCGCTGGTGAGTGCCGTGCTGTTGGTGACCTGTGGAGCCTGGCTCACCAGGGGATTGCATCTCGATGGGTTGGCTGATCTGCTGGATGGCTTGGGCGGCGGGCAAACCCCGGAGCGACGCTTGGCGATCATGAAGGACTCGGCCACCGGAGCTTTTGGAGTGATCGGTCTGGTGTTGCTGCTTGTCCTGAAGGTTGCCTGTCTTGCCGCACTTGTTGCCAACGGTGGGGAGCCCCTTTTCTTTGCCCTGCTCGCCGCACCGGTGGCTGCCCGCTGGGCCATGACCACCCTAGCCTGCGGTGTGCAATACCCGCGAGCCACTGGCACCGGTCATGCTTTTGTCGGCAAGATCGGCCCGAAGGAACTGGCGCTGGGCGGTCTCCTGCTGACGCCGCTCATCTGGTGGTATTGGTCGGCTGGGTTGATTATTCTCGGTGCGGCGCTGCTGCCTGCTGTCTGGCTCCGGGGCAAGGTGACAAAGGCTCTCGGCGGCGTGACTGGCGATGTGTTAGGGGCTTCCTGTGAATTGGGAGAGGTCTGCGGTTGGCTGGCTGCGGTGGTTGTGTTGGCTACCTGAGGCTAGAAATGCAGATAGTACAAAAAAACTCGTGAAAATGATTTGGGGTTGCACTGTTTCCGGTTGATGTCATCCCGCTTGATCTCCGTGGCGCTTCTTCCCGAAGACAGGGTTCTGTTTTAACTTGCCTCCTTTGGCCACCGTTCCTCTTCTGCGAGATAGATCGATAGAGAGTCGCAGACACTTTCCACACGTTTTGCGTTGTGCTTGTAAATATTGTCGGTAACGCGGAACACGCTGTTCGACAGGCCCATCAGTGATTTCGAAGCCGATAGTACTTTGGTTCGGGAAGGAAGTCGGAAAAGCCCAGCGGTGAAGGCGTAAAGTGGAACGAGTTAGAGATGTGCCTGTAGCTGTGACGATAGTTTGCGAAGATGTCGTGATGTTTCATGCATGACCTCTTGGGTGTGAACACCTGGATTTCCGATGACGTTTGCGTGTTCGATAAGCGAATGGGATATCTGTCCGATGGTTTTTTTCATCTCGTGAACAGGATCAAGCATCAGTTTCAGAACTAATTGCCCGACGATGTATGTAATCACACCTGAGAGAACTGTGAAGAAGACGGTCAAGTTCATGAGTGCTCCTGTGATGCCGAACATAATATTATCCTGATAATACTTCTGTCCCGTTTCTTGGCCTAGTTAGCAAATACGGACACCGCTGGCAATTGCCGACCAGCATCAGGACTCCCAAACCATCTCATTCCCCTGATCGGTTGTCAATAACGAAAAAAGGGAGAGAGTCAATAGACTCCCTCCCTTTTTTTAACTCAATACTGCAGCGGCCAGAAACGGGTACAAGCCCCGTCTCCCGACCGCCGTACTCTTACAAATTAAACAGCAAATCGCTATAGACCGGCACCGGCCAGAGATCAGCCGGCAGGATGGCCTCAAGCGCATCGATGTCGGTACGCAGATCAACCATGGCGGGGAATACTTTGTCGCGGTATGCAGCACCCTGCTTATCCACCGCGCTGATACCTTGGGCCTTCAAGGTTTCCGCCTCCAGCTTGGCCACCTTCTTGCCTGCAGATTCGAGATGCTTGCCCACCTCCTCCAGCAACCCCTTCTGCACCGAGCCGTACTTGCCGGCTGCGGCCAAGGAGGCGCCAAGCTCCGCGACAAACTGGATGGCTGCCGGAATGAACTGGCGCTTGGTCATCTGGATGGCGGTCAGCGCCTCGATGTTGATGTGCTTGGCATACTGCTCTACATAGATATCGTAGCGGGAATGCAATTCATCCTTGGAAAGCACGTTGTATTTGCCAAACAGCTTGATCGCCTTGGGGGTGACAAAGGCTTTGAGCGCATCCACGGTGTTGCGGGTGTTTGGCAGGCCGCGCTTTGCGGCTTCCTTGGCCCACTCGGCGGAGTAGTTGTTGCCGTTGAAGATGATCCGGCCATGCTTGGTCATGACTTCCTTGAGGATGGCGAGGATCTCCTTGTTCACGTCCTTGGCCTTTTCCAAGCGGATGGCGATCTCTTCCAACGCCTCGGCGGCGATGGTGTTCAGCGCCACGTTGGGGCCGGAGATGGACTGGGAGGAGCCGACCATGCGGAACTCGAACTTGTTGCCGGTGAAGGCAAAGGGTGAGGTCCGGTTGCGGTCCGTATTGTCTTTGGGCAGCTCGGGCAGGGAATCGACCCCGATCTTCAGGGTCTGGGCGCCGCCCTTTTTGGTGATCTTCTCGCCCTTGGCCAGCTTCTCCAGCACGTCGGAAAGCTCCTGACCCAGGAAGATGGAGATGATCGCCGGAGGGGCCTCGTTGGCGCCCAACCGGTGATCGTTGCCGGAGCTGCCGCAGGTGGCGCGCAGGATGTCGGCATGGACGTCCACGGCCTTGATCAAGGCAGAGATGAAGACCAGGAACTGGGCGTTGTCCTCGGGGGTTTGGCCCGGCTCAAGTAGGTTGATGCCGTCATCGGTGGAGAGCGACCAGTTGTTGTGCTTGCCGGAGCCGTTGATTCCGGCGTAGGGCTTCTCGTGCAGCAGGCAGACCATGCCGTGGCGCAGGGCCACTTTCTGCATGGTTTCCATGACCAGTTGATTGTGGTCGGTGGCCATGTTGGTGGTGGTGAAAACCGGAGCCATCTCAAACTGGGCCGGAGCCACCTCGTTGTGCTTGGTCTTGGAGGAGATGCCCATCTTCCACAGCTCGATGTCCAGATCCTTCATGTAGGCGGAGACCCGGTCCTTGATGGCGCCGAAGTACTGGTCTTCCAGCTCCTGGCCCTTGGGGGCGGGGGCGCCGAACAGGCTGCGGCCGCAGGTCATCAGGTCGAGGCGTTGCAGGTAGTATTCTTTTTCCACCAGGAAGTATTCCTGCTCCGCGCCCACCGTGGAGCCGACGGTCTTGGAGGTGGTGTTGCCCATGGCCCGGAGTACCCGCAGAGCCTGTTTGGCGACCACGTTCATCGAACGGAGCAGGGGGGTTTTCTTGTCCAGGGCCTCGCCCTTGTAAGAGCAGAAGGCGGTGGGGATGCAAAGGGTCACGTCACCGGATTCGTCTTCCTTGAGGAAGGCGGGGGAGGTGCAGTCCCAGGCGGTGTAGCCGCGGGCCTCGAAGGTAACGCGCAACCCGCCGCTGGGGAAGGAAGAAGCATCCGGCTCGCCCTGGATCAGCTGCTTGCCGGAGAACTCCATGATCACCCCGCCATCGTCGGTGGGGGAGATGAAGGAGTCGTGCTTCTCGGCGGTGATGCCGGTGAGGGGCTGGAACCAGTGGGTGTAATGGCTGGCGCCCTTTTCGATGGCCCAGTCCTTCATGGCGTTGGCTACAACGGAAGCGACATCCGGAGGCAAGGTTGACCCGGTGTTGATGGTTTTCTGCAGAGCTTTGTAGGTTTCCTTGGGCAGCCTTTCCTTCATGGTTTTGTTGTTGAACACGTTGGTGCCGAAAAGCTCTGGCACGGTCATCATGTTCTGGTCGTAGTCGTTGCCGCAGTTGCAATTGTCACTCATTGTGTTTCTCCTTATTTTTTTGGTGCTGAAGGGTAAGGTTGAAAACCTCCCACGCCCGATGCAGAAGGGGGTGGGCATCCGTTTAAGCCATCCGCTCGCGGTTGGCGTTGTTCCTGCGTCATGGTCTTACCATTGCAGCCTTGCTCCCGTCCCGGTGTCGGTTTCCGCGACATGGAGAAGGGCCTTGGAGATCTCTTCCTGGAAAGAAGGGTTGTTGATTTTGGTGGCAAAGGAGTCCAGGGTATAAAAAACATCCACCACCTGATCGCCATCCGAGCCTATTCTGGCCCGGTGGATATTGAGTTCAAAATCGGCCAGGGTCCGAGTAATATCGTAGAGCAGACCGGGCCGGTCATTGGCAAAAACCTCGATAATCGTAAACTGGTCTGAGGCCATATTGTCTATAACAACCCGCGGGGCTGCCTGCACGTTTTTTTGGCTGGGGCTGCGGAAGGCGGTGCGGAATTTTTCGACCAAGCGGTGGCTGAGGCCAAGGCGGTTTTTCAGGGCCAGATTGAGGTCTTCGCCAAGCGCCCGCCAGTCTTGCTCCGCGTAGGTCTGCTCGGCTGCGGGGCGCACATTGAGGACATCGACCACCGTGCCGTCTTCCCAGGTGAAAATCTGGGCGCTCACCACATTGAGGCCATGCAGGGCCAAGGTTCCGCAGATTTTGGCCAGCAGGCCGGTGGAGTCGTGGGCCATTACCAGGACCGACCAGAACAGGCTGTGATCGGTGGGTTCGGTGATGGCCTGTTTTTCGTTTTTTAGCTCAGCGCGCAGTGTGAGGTGATGGGCCACCTCTTCCGGGGGAAAGCTCAGTAGGTATTCGTCCGGCAGAATCTCGCAATCGCTCGGAGCGGCTTTTCCCATCAGGGCACGAACCTGTTCAAGCATCCAGCCGGCGCCCTGGCTTTTGTCCGGAAGAACCGTATCCTTGCGCTCCAGCAGGTGGGCAATTTTGAGGGAAATCTCCAAGAGGAGGGCGGCTTTCCATTCAGTCCAGGCCGTTGGGCCGGTGGCCTTGGCATCAGCGATGGAAAGCAGGTAGAGCATGGTCAACCGCTCCGGGCTCTGGATCTGTTCGGCGCATTGCCGGATAAAGGCATCATCCTCAAGGTCGCGGCGCAAGGCGGTTACAGTGAGGAAGAGATGTTTTCCCACAAGAAAGCTGAGGCAGGCTGTCTCAGCCTCGGTCAGTCCCAACCGTTTTCCCACCCCGGCGGCAAGTGTGCTGCCCCGCTGGGCGTGATCTTCATGGTGGCCCTTGCCGATGTCGTGCAGGAGCGCGGCCAGAGCGAGGACATGGGGAGATTCGACCCCAGCAAAAGGGGTTTTGTTCAGAGTAAGCTTTTTTAGTTCCGCCACGGTTTGCAGGAGGTGCCGGTCAACCGTAGAAATATGGTAAACATCGTGCTGGGCCAGGGCGCGAATCTGCTCGAATTCCGGGATGTAAGCGGTGAGCAGCCCGGTGTCCAGCATGACCGAAAGGACGGCCATTACATCTTTTGCATTTTCGAGGACATCGAGAAAGGCTTTGGCCATGCGTTTTGAATGGCGAATCTTGTCGTCCACCAGATGGAGGTTGGCGGTAACGATTTTTCTGCTGCGATGATGGATTTCTAGGCCCGTTTTGCCGGCATGGGAAAAGAGGCGCATCAGCAGGTAGGGCCGCTTCTCGATCAGCGCTTGGTCGGTGAGGTGGAGGCGCTCTTGACGCACCGTGATTCCTGGCTCGATCGTCTGTTCGCTGGGGTTGGGGCGCGATGAGCCCAGGGTCTCATCGACATGTTCAAAAAACAGGTCGGTGGTGGTGGCGATGGTTTGCAGGTGCCGGTAGATATCCTGCATGAAGCGTTCAACCCCCAATGTGCCTCGGGTGTCCGAATATTTGAAGGCCTTGGCTATCTCCACCTGATATTCGAAGAACAGCTGGTCGTTTTTTCTGCCGCTGAGGTAATGGAGCTGGTTGCGGATCTTGATCAGGGAATCCCAGGCCTGGGCAAAGGCTTCTCTTTCCTGGGGCGAGATTAGGCCTGCTTCTTCGATGCCGTGCAGCTCCTGCAGGCCGAAGAGGGCGTGGCTTGTCCAGATCATGGCTTGGATATCGCGGAATCCGCCGCGACTTTCCTTGATGTGCGGTTCTAGTTGGTAGCTGTGCATGCCATACCGTTTTTGGCGTTCGTTGCGGTGCTGCATCATGTTTTGCAAAAAAATCCGTCGGTGCCCTGCGATTAATTCCCGATGGAAGGTCTCCCGCAGGGAGGTAAAAAGCGGTGCCGAGCCGGCCAGATGGCGAGCGTCCAGCAATGCTACCTGAAAAAAGAAGTCCTGCCTGGCGTCAGCCAGGCAGGCATCCAAGGTTCTCACTCCGTGTCCGACCTCAAGTCCCGCATCCCACAGGGGATAAAACAGGGCCTCTGTCACCGCCCCGAGGCGATCTTCTGCCTCGGGTGCGTGGAGCAGGAGGAGGTCGATATCCGAATAGGGAAACAGCTCTCTCCGACCATAGCCGCCAAGGGCGACAAGGCTCATTCCCTCTCCTGCCTCCGGGCAGTTGGCGAAACAGGAAATGAGATAGTCGTCGATGAGCTGCGAGTTTTTGTGGAGAAGGGCCTGACCGCTCAGGCCCTGACGCCAGAGGTATTCCAGGGCGTCACGTTTCGCCCGCAGCTCAACATCCATTACATCAGAGCCGTTAGGAAGGAATTTGTATTTTTCTTGATCACTTGTCACGGCTCCTTATGCCGGTCATGACGGCCTAGATGGCCTCTTTTCCGGTTTCTCCAGTACGCACGCGAACAACCTCTTCCACGGGGAGAACGAAAATCTTGCCGTCTCCGATCTTGCCGGTGTTGGCAGTTTCCCGAATCTTTGTGACTACCGCCTCCACCATGGCGGCTTCGACAATGATCTCGATTTTGACCTTGGGAATAAAATCGACGATGTATTCTGCGCCGCGGTAAATTTCCTTATGTCCTTTCTGGCGTCCGTATCCCTTGACCTCGGAGATGGTCATGCCCTTAATTCCCATTTCGTTCAGGGCGTCTTTGACCTCGTCGAGTTTGAACGGCTTGATGATTGCCTCGATCTTCTTCATGAAATTCTCCTTTTCTTGTAACTGTTCAGCAGTACTCCCACCTGCGTTGTCAGCGGTCTGTTCATGTGCATTCGCACACATCGCAGACCGCTTCCTAGCAGCTACAGCACTGCTGAAAAGTTACGTTTCGTTGGTTTTTTTCACTTTCCGGCTTCAAGCTGGATAGTTGCCTTTTCTTTTCGGTAGCAGTGTGTAGCGGCGGGGCAGGAGGAATGTGCTCCTGCCCCCGGACGCCAAAGCTGTTAGAGTGAGTACCCGATTTCGCTGTGTTGGGTCAAGTCCAGCCCCTGTACTTCTTCTTCCTCGCTTACGCGGAGACCGATCACGAGGTCAACAACCTTGAGGATGATAAATGTTACCACAACAGAGTAGGCAATGGTTGTAAAGGCATCCATGGCCTGGATTCCCAGGAGCTGGGGATTTCCGAAAAAGAGGCCGTTCTTGCCCGCGGCATTAACGGCGGTGGTGGCGAACAGGCCTGTTGCCAGAGCGCCCCAGAGACCGCCTACCCCATGGACCCCGACCACGTCAAGGGCATCGTCGTATCCGAGGCGGCTTTTGGCGAGAACCGCGAAGTAGCAGAGGGCGCCAGCCACCAAGCCAATGATAATGGCTGAGGTGGGGCCGACAAATCCGGCTCCTGGGGTGATGGCGACCAGGCCAGCGATGGCGCCAGAGGCGGCGCCCAAAGTAGTGGGCTTACCCTGTACCAGCCATTCCGCGATCAGCCAGGAGAGCAGGGCTGCGCCGGTGGCGACCTGGGTGGTGAAAAAGGCGTTGACCGCGACGCCGTTTGCCGCGAGGGCGCTACCTGCGTTGAAGCCAAACCAGCCAAACCAGAGAATGCCAGCGCCCAGCATGGTCATGGTCAAGTTGTGCGGATGAAAGGACTCTTTGCCCCAACCCTTGCGTTTGCCGAAAACCAGGGCAGCGACAAGGGCGGCCGCCCCGGAGTTGATGTGGATGACGGTGCCGCCCGCGAAATCGAGGCCGCCGTGGCCGCTGACCCAACCCCCGCCCCAGACCCAATGGCAGACGGGCAGATAGACCAGGGTGCTCCAGAGGACGGTGAACAGGAGAAAGGCAGGGAACTTGATTCGTTCCGCAAAGCTGCCGGTGATCAGAGCCGGGGTGATGACAGCGAACATCAGCTGAAACGCGCAGAACAGCAAGTGGGGGATAGTTGTCGAGTACTTACCTGGCTCAAGGCCTACCCCCGCGAGGCCCGCCCAGTCCAGATTGCCGATCAGGCCGTTAACGTCAGGGCCAAAGGCCAGGGAATAGCCGAAGACTACCCAGATAATTGAGACAACGCCAAGGCAGACAAAACTTTGCAAAACTGTGCTCAGAACATTTTTTGAGCGAACCATGCCGCCATAAAAAAGTGCCAGCCCCGGGGTCATCAACATGACCATGGCGGTGGCAATCAGCATGAATGCGGTATCACCTGTGTCCATAACTATATCCTCTCTCTGTGCTCATTGTATTGTTTGGAGTTGTTCGTTTGTCAATGGGTAGCTATGCATGCTGAGTGAATATAAAAGCAAATGTCGTGCCAGTGAATATTTTTTTCGTAACATGACGGAATTGCGTTGATATCATATTTTGTTCTGGGCTGAGAGGACGGCAGTAAAGTAACAAAAAAGTGAAAACTTTTCAAGATGGCTACAAAATTGTCAGTTTTTCGATCTTGGGGAAGGGGTCAGGAGAGATGGTACTGGTTAAAGATAATTGATTCGATGGGGGCCTCAGGCCATTGTTTCATGAGCCAGGCCCGCAGTTCCTTGTTCATCTCGCCACGGGCCAGGGAAAACCTGCGCAACTCGTCAAGAGGTTTGTTTTGGAAAAATTGATAGATGATATCGCGAACAAAGATGTTTTTTCCGACAGGGGGATCTTCCTGGTCATCCAGGGAAGCAATGAGGGTGATGTCAACGAGGACAAAGGTCACGGGCTGATCACTGGCCGGGTTGTTCACCGGAATGATGAAAGCGGGGAAGGCCCATTTTTTTCTGACCTTTCCTGGGTGCAATTGGCTGGCTTGCCCAGATTCATCCAGGCCAGCTGCGTTTGTGGTTGTGTCGGGGGAAACCGTTTCGGTTCCGGGATGCTGCCCAGGGGAGGATTTTGTCTGGCTAAGGGTTGGGGGAGACTTTGAGGTCCCGCTCAAAGCAAATAAGGTGCCGATAAGGAGAAAAGGGAGGGCGTACAGGGGGATACGGACAATAATGGGAAAAGACTGGAGGCGGATGAACAGTTTTTGCGCGGCTATCTTACCGGAGAGTAAGAGGGCCGTGAGTGTCCCGAGGTCGAAAAGGGCTTTTGTCGGGTGGAGACCGGAAGCAACACCCTGATCAGGGATGCCGGATAGGGTTTTTTCTAGGGATGAGCCAAGATCTTGGGCGGCAACTCCGGCACTGACTGTCGGCTCCTTTTCCTCAAGGAAGAATTCCTCTTCTTTTCCTTCTGAGAAAAAAGCATCGTCCTCGGCCTGGAAAGCGGATTCCCAGTCCTCCCCCCAGTTTGTTTCGTCATGGTCAGCGGGAGGCTCCGCGCTGGCTAACTGATCAACAGGCTTGGGGAGGTCGTCAGCCATGTTTTATGTTAGAATATTTTGTTGAGTTTTTCGGACAGGGTTTCGGCGGTGAATGGTTTAACGATGTACTGGCTGACCTTGGCCTTGACCGCCAGAATAATATTGTCCTGCTGTGCTTCCGCCGTCACCATGATGAAAGGTGTGTTGGCTAAGCTGGCATCGGCCCGCACAGCTTTCAGCAGGTCAAGGCCAGTCATCTTGGGCATATTCCAGTCGGAGACGATAAGGCCGATTTTTTCTGATTTCAGTACATCCAAGGCTGTGGTACCGTCGTCTGCTTCAATGATGTTTTTGAAGCCAAGTTGGGTAAGGATGTTTTTGATTATGCGGCGCATGGTGGCAAAATCGTCAACCACGAGAATTTTTATATTAGGATCAGCAGCCATATTTCCTCCCTAACAGCTTTATGGTACAAGTGGTCTGGTGCATGTTTGCGGTATGAATAATCAACCATATCTTATTTACTGTAACTGTAACAACTGGTTTTGGAAATAAAAAAAGAGGATTGTAGAGAGGCAGTCTATACTTTCGAATTTCCCGCCCGTTTTTGGAGAAGGAAAAAAGGGGACTGTGCCTTTCTGGCGCGGATCAACTTGCCAGGGTCTTTTTTAGCTTGGTGCGGAGGCGGAGCATGGCCTTGCTGTGCATCTGGGAAATGCGCGATTCAGTATAGCCCAGCACCTCGCCGATTTCCTTCATCGTAAGTTCGTCCTGATAATAGAGGGAAACGGTCATTTTTTCCTTTTCCGGTAGATCGGAGATGGCGTTGGCGATGAGTTCTCTGATCTGGGACAGGTTGATAGCGGTGAAGGGGTCGCGGTCGTCCATGGCAAAGGTTTCGGACAGGGTGGGATCGTTCGCCTCCGTTGTTTTTTGCCGGAGAAACTCGATATCCATGAAAGTGACGGATTTGGTTTCATCGAGCAACTTGTAAAAATCATCCAATGCAAGGCCCATGGTCTGGGCTACTTCCTCATCCGTGGCTGGTCTGCCCGTTTGTTTTTCGATGTCGGAATAGGCCCTTTCCAGGTCGGTGGTTTTTCGCCGGACGGAGCGCGGCACCCAATCCAACGCCCGAAGTTCGTCCAGCATCGCCCCCTTGACCCGGAATTCGGCATAGGTCTTGAACTGGACATTTTTGGAGACATCGAATTTGTTGATGGCGTCAATGAGGCCAATGATCCCGCAACTGATCAGATCATCGAGTGACACTTGGGCGGGGAGGCGCGAAGCCAGGCGAGCAGCGATATACTTGATCAGCGGGGTGTAGGTCAGAATCAGCTCGTTACGTTTTTCGGCGCTGAGGGGTTCTGCCTGGCTGAAAAAGGTATTCGTATAGTCTTTGAACTTGGGTGACGGCTGTTTGTTCATACCGGGTAGGCCCGCAGAGGCAAAGGAGGTTGGGTGCCTGCAATATAAAAAAGTATATTACAGATCAACGAGTCCCTGCCAGAAAAATTTTATGTTCCCATCGGCTTTCATTTCGGGTTCTTCCTGGGAGATATTTCCGGCCAATTTACTGAACATCTTGCTGGAGGGGGCATCCGGGAAGATGTCCGAGACCAGTCGCTGTTCACGAACTGCCGTGGGCAGCTTGCTATCATAGGGGATATACCCGAGATAATCCAGAGAAAGTGAGTCGAGAAAACGGTCAGCCACAATGCTCAATTTCCGGAAAACGGCCAGGGCCTCTTTTTCCGAACGGGCAAGATTGACCAAGATGCGAAATTTTTTCACGTCATGCCTGGTGGAAAGGACCTTTACCAGCGCATAAGCATCGGTCAGGGAGGTCGGTTCCGGAGTCAGAATGATGATGCGTTCCCGTGCGGCTAGATTGAAATAGATCACGTTGTTGTTAATGCCTGCGGCGGTGTCGATCAGCATGATGTCGATCTTCTGGGCCAAGGCGGACATTTCCGCAAGGAAGTACAGACGTTGCTGTTCCGTGAGATCCGCCAGTTCCATGATGCCGGAACTGGCCGGCAGGATGAGCAACCCCTCCGGGCCTTGGACCAGGACCTCTTGCAGGGTTTTTTCGCCCATGAAAACATGGTGAAGGTTGTAGCGCGGGGTCAGGCCCAGCAAGATATCGACGTTGGCCAGATTCAGGTCCGCATCAAGAATCAGCACCTTCTTGCCGGATTTTGCCATGGCAAAGCCAAGGTTGGTGACGATATTTGTTTTGCCGACCCCGCCCTTGCCGCTGGTCACGCAAATAACCCGTGGTTGGGGCTCACTGCTGTTGCGGGGTGCGGCCATTCTTTTTTTCTGGGGTTGCGAGTGGGTCATAATTCGTTCCAGTGTTTCTGCCTGATTCATGAGAATTCCCCGGGGTTGGTCATTGGGTCCATCTGTCTTGGGCCTCGGTGGCAAGTTCGCCGGCGGCCGCCTGCCATCCCTGTCCAAACAGGGTCTGTAAAAACTCCCGGGAGGCAAGGAGAAAATCCTCCGGAACCCTCTGGCCGGTGCACAGGCAGGAAATGGGCAGTGCTGCCCCGGCCAGCAGCTGGCACAGGGTGGCGTAAGCCCTGGTTTCATCGAGCTTGGAAAGGATCAAGCCCTTGACCCGCAGGGGCTCGTAGGTGTCGAGGATTTGTTGCAGGTCTTCTTTTTTGCACGTGGCACTGAGAACGAGATATGGATCAATCCCGTTTTTCAGGGAAAACCACTCCCCCAGTTCCCGGACATGGTTTGGATCATAAGGACTCTTGCCGGCGGTGTCGATGATGATCAGATCCTTGTCCTGGTGGCGGAGCAGGGCCGCCTGCAGATCTCTTTTGCGCAGGGCGATTTCGCAGGGCAAGCGCATGATCTTGGCATAGGTCCGCAGCTGGTCCGTGGCACCGATCCGGTAACAGTCCATGGAGAGGAGCGCCACCTTCATTCCTTCATGGATGCTGTACCAAGCGGCGATTTTCGCGGCGGTCGTTGTCTTGCCTACCCCGGTGGGGCCGATCAGGGCCACCACGGTGGGGGCCTTGCTGATGCCAATAGCAAGAGGGGTGATCTGCAACTGATCGATGATTTTGTCCCGCCACTGGGCAACCTGTCTCGGGTCGGGCCGGGTGCTTTTTGGGGAAGTTGTGCCGGGGACCTGACCCGAGGCAGAGCGGCCATCAAGCTCTTCCTTGGCGCAGTATTGGCGCCGCAGGAAATTGGTAAAACGCAGCCGGAGGTCATTGGATTCAAAATGGACCTTTGCTGCTTTGGCAGCCTTTTCGGCCTTTTCGGTTGGCAGGGAGCGGGCGGAAAGCTCGGCGGAAAGTTTGCTGTCAAAGCCGGGTTGCGGCGTGGTCTGTTTCTCTGCTGTTTGGCGTGGAGCACCCTTTGGCGAGGTCTGGCGTACGGACTGATAGCCGTATCCCACTGTTTTGGGACGTCTTCCTTCTGTGCCAGGTGCTTCTGGAGGCGGCACAGTAATCTCCGGCTCCGGGTCATATTCCATGGCCGCCACGACCTCAATCCTCGGTCCGCCTCTGGGTGAGCCGCTTTTCCCAGGAAGGTTGCGGGTGGAAAGGATTACAGCGTCCTCCCCAAGTTCTTCTTTGACCATGGCCATGGCGCTGTATGTATCCGAGGCTTCAAAACGTTTGATTCGCATCGCTGCTCCTCACTCCTATTTCTTGGGGTTGAGTTCGATTGTCCCCAGGGATTGCAGTTGTGTCTGCGCGGTCAACTCGTTATGGGAAAGGACAATGACATGGGGCATGAACCTTTCCATGAGCCGCCGGAAATGGCGGCGGATAATCGGAGAGCAGAGGATGATGGGCTGATAGCCGTCCAGCGAAATTTTTTCCACCATGGTCTTTGCTGAGGCCAGAAGGCGTTGGGCTAGGTTCGGTTCCAGATTGAGAAACACGCCCTGGTCAGTTTTCTGGAGCGATTCGCGGACCAGATCTTCGACTTGGGTGGAGAGGGTGAGGACCGTAAGGGTTCCCTGATCATCGGTGAAGGCGCTGATAATGGAGCGGGCGAGCTTCTGACGCACATATTCGGTAAGGATGTCCGGATCCTTGCCCAGGGGGGCGAAGTCGGCCAAGGTCTCGCAGATGGTCAGCAGGTCGCGCAACGATACCCGCTCACGGAGGAGATTTTGGAGGACCTTCTGGACCAATCCCAGGGGCAGCAAGCCAGGCACCAGTTCTTCCAGCACCTTGGGATGGGTCTTGGCCAGATTGTCCAAAAGCTTTTGGGTTTCCTGCCGGCCCAGAAGCTCGTCGGCGTGGGTACGCAGTACCTCGGTGAGGTGGGTGGCGATGACCGTGGAAGGATCAACCACGGTGTAGCCCGCCACCTGGGCCTCGTCTTTCTTCTCCTCGCTGATCCAGAGGGCGGGTAGTTGGAAGGCGGGTTCCATGGTGGGAATTCCTTCGATTTTTCGTTTGGCCATGCCGGAGTCCATGGCCAGCAGATGGCCCATCATGATCTCGCCCTTGGCGACCTCCACCCCTTTGAGAAGCAGGACATACTGGTCTGGTTTGAGTTGCAGATTATCGCGCACATGCAAGGGCGGGATAATCATGCCCATGTCCATGGCAAACTGCCTACGGATAGCCCGGATTCTTTCCAGAAGATCGCCCTCCTGGGCCTCGTCAACCAAGGGAATGAGGCCGTAACCCACTTCGAGCTGCAACACATCGAGGGGAAGCAGGCTTTCCACCGTTTCCGGCGCGCCGGGCAGTGGGGTGGCGGCCTTCTTTTCTTTCTCTGCCTCGACCTTTGCCTCTTCCTGGTCGGCGGCGCTTTTATTGAAGGCCATCAGGGAGATGGCGCCCATGGCAATGCCCAACACGATAAAGGGGAGATGCGGCAACCCCGGCACCATGCCGAAGAGGATGATGATTCCGGAAGAAACCGCCAGGGCTTGGGGCTGGTGCCCGAATTGCTTCATGAATTCCTTGCCCATGCTCACATCGGAGGCAGCCCGGCTGACAATAATACCTGCGGAGGTGGAGATGACCAGGGCCGGGATCTGGGAGACCAGCCCGTCGCCGATGGTGAGCAGGGTATAGGTTTCCGCTGCCTGGGCAGCCCGCATGTTCTGCATGAGGGCACCGATAAAGAAGCCGCCGATGATATTGATGATCATGATCACGAGACTGGCCACGGCCTCGCCGCGCACGAACTTGCTGGCGCCGTCCATGGCCCCGTAAAATTCCGATTGGCGGCTGACTTCCGAGCGGCGGCGTTTTGCCTCCCCTTCGTTGATCAGTCCGGCGTTGAGATCCGCGTCAATGGCCATCTGCTTGCCGGGCATGGCGTCAAGGGTGAAACGGGCCGCTACCTCGGCGATACGGCCGGAGCCCTTGGTGATAACGATGAAGTTGATTAGTACCATGATCAGGAAGATGATCATGCCTACGGCAAAATTGCCGCCCACCACAAAATTGCCAAAGGCCTGGATGACATCGCCCACCGCGCCAGGGCCTTCATGGCCGTGCAGCAGGATGATCCGGGTTGAGGCGATGTTCAGCGCCAGGCGAAATAAGGTGGTAAGCAGCAGCAAGGAAGGAAAGGAAGAGAAATCCAGCGGATTGGTATTGTACATGCTCATCAGCAGGATGACCAGACCGATGGTGATGTTCAGGGAGAGTAACAGGTCGAGGATGATGGTGGGCAACGGGATGATCATGACCATGAGGATGGCCACGACCCCGAGCGCCACGAAGAGGCCCGACATCTCGAAATTGACTGCTTTCAGTCCTGTTGCGGCGCTGGTGCTATCTGCCATGGTTGTTCGGTCCCGCTACGGTCATGAGGTCAAGGGTGGAGGGTCTGTATGCCGGTGTTGCCGTATTCATTGTCATCAAGCCCTTTTTCGTTTGACGCTGTAAACATAGGCCAGAACCTCGGCCACGGTTTGGAAAAGGTTCTCCGGGATGGTCTCATTGAGGCCCACGCTTTTGTACAGGGCTTGGGCCAGGGGCTTATCCTCAACCAAGGGAATGCCATGTTCTTTGGCGATTTCTCGAATCTTCTCGGCGATAACTCCGGCGCCCTTGGCCAGGACCGTGGGTGCCGCCATGGCAAGGGCATCGTAGCGAATGGCAATGGCCAGATGGGTGGGGTTGGTGATCACCACATCGGCCTTGGGCACCTCGGACATCATTCTCTGTCTGGCCATCTGCATTTGGATGGCCCGGATACGCCCCTTGACATGGGGGTCTCCTTCGGTCTGTTTGGCTTCGTCCTTGATCTCCTGCTTGGTCATCTTCATTTTTTCCA
>CALMMG010000133.1 GCA_937868185.1 uncultured Pseudomonadota bacterium | reverse complement strand
GCCCGGCGGCAAAGGAGGTGACCTCGGCCAAGACCGCGTCGCCGTTCTTGGCCCCTCGGCTGTCCTCCTTGCGGATGATCAGATTGTAGGGGAAGCGAGAGTCCTCCGGGGTCACCAGGCCGGTGTTGCCGCCGGCCATGTAGATTCCGACTAGCCGGGTGGTGGCCCGGTTCAGCACCGCGATCACTTTGCCCTCGTAACGATCCTGGCGGCGGCTCATCAACTGGACCAGGACCTTGTCGTTGTGGGCCGCGCCGCCCAACATGCCGGGCGGGATAAAGACGTCCTTGTCGATCTCCAGTTTGGCTGGAGCCTCGGTGGGAGCAACAAAGCCATACCCCTTGGTGGTGACGCTGATCGGGCCGGCAAACAGCTCCACACTCTTGCGCAGGGCAAAGGTGTCCTTGCGGCAGGAAAGCACCTTGCGCCGACAGAGATCCTCCAGCACCCCCAACACCTCCTGCCGGTGGCTCTTGCTCAGTTCAAGGGCCGCAAACAGCTCCTGGGCTGAAAGCGGCATCTCCGCCGTGTAGATTCGGCCGAGGATCTCGCCTTCAAATCGTGATTCCTGGTGTTGATGACGCGGCGGCTTGGTGCCCTCGCGCTGTCGTTTTCCCGGCCGCCCCTGTTTGCTGTGGGAACCCCTTCTTTTGTTTGTCACAGGCGTACCTCTCCTCGGGTATTTTTTTGCAGAAAAGGAAAATCATTGCACAAGGGCGGAGAACGAAATACCCTTACAACATACTCTGCTACCTGCGATTGTACCTTATTTGCAGGGACAGATCATCCATATTACCCATAACCGAAGAAGAAAGACCACGACCATCCATGGCCCCTTCCAAAAAATTTAACATAGCCGCTTATTGTGAGCGCATGGAGCAGATTATTGGCGGCCAGGAAGGACCGGCCAAGGTCTTCTGGGAGGCGCTCTCCTTTGCCGTTTCCGCCCATCAGGACCAGCGGCGCAAGTCCGGCGAGGCCTATGTCAGTCATCCCCTCCAGGTGGCGAAGATTTTGGTGGAGGAGTTGGAGATCCACGATCCGGAGCTCTTGGCTGCCGCCGTACTCCACGACACGGTGGAGGATGTGCCCGAAGTGACAACCGAGGTGATCGGCGAGATCTTCGGCAAGAATATCGAGATCATTGTCGATGCCTGCACCAAGATCGCCAATTTTGCTGGAAACAAACAGACCTTTTATAAGCTGGTTCACCGCAAGCTTTTCTCTGGGGCCGCGGCCCACCTTGAAGTCCTGTTGGTCAAGCTGGCCGACCGGTTGCATAACCTGCGGACCATGGCCTCCATGCCTAAGGACAAGCGGCAGAAAATCGCCGATGAAACCCTGGATATCTACGCGCCCCTGGCCAAGGTCATGGGCTTGAACTCCATCAAGCGCGAACTGTACACCCTGGCCCTGATGTACAAATTTCCCCGGCAGAGCCAGAAGGTGCAGGGTGTCATCAAACGGCTGCAGAGCAGCGAAGAGGTGCTGGCTATCAAACGCACCCTTGAGGAGCGGATGAAGGAGGTGTGGATCACCCACGAGATCCGCCTCAACCCTAAAGGGCTGTGGGCTTACTATGATCCGGCCCAGAAGGTGCTGCACAAAACCATCGCCAACCCCCTGGAATTCATCATTGTTACCAACGATATTCAGACCTGCTACCGGATTCTCGGGGTCATCCACCAGAACTTTCCGCCCATCCCCCGCACCATCCGGGATTTTATCGCCAACCCCAAGGCCACCGGTTACCAGAGCTTGCATACCCGGGCCAATATCAAGGGGTGCAACTATCTCTTCAAAATCCGCACTGCTGAGATGACCACCTCCTCCCGCACCGGCCTGGTGCGGGAATGGTTTGCCCACAAAACGGTGCCTTCCAGTTTCGAGGTGGAACTGCGGGAGATGCTGGATATCCTGGGGACGGACGAGGATCTTTCCTACCGGGAGATGATCGCGGTCAGCGGCAAAAAGGCCATTTACACTTACACCCCCAAGGGCGACCCCATTGAACTGCCTGCCCGCAGTATCGTGTTGGATTTTGCCTTCAAGGTGCACACAGATGTGGGCAAGCGGTGCATCAAGGCCAAGATCGGCAAGCGTCAGGTGGAGCCCTACGCCCTGCTTGAAGACGGCGATCAGGTGGAGATCATCTGCCAGAAAGAGCCGGTGCGTTTCGAGCCGGAAATTCAGCAGCTCTGTCAGACCCCCAAGGCCCGGGCGGAGCTTTCCAAGCTGTTCCGCCACCGCCGCGAGACTCTGGCCCGCATGATCGGTGAGAGTATCCTGCTCCAGGAACTCAAACACTACGGCCTGCCCGCCGATCTTCTGGAAAAGCCGGGCATGGAACCCATCTTGGCGGCTCTCGAGATAAGGGAGCTGTCAGAGCTTTTTCTTGGCTTGGGTGAGGGCAGAATTCGGTTGCGGGAACTCATCAACGAAATCAAAACCCGGTTGTACGCGGGGAGGGAAACCTTGCTGCCGCCCACCGGCAGCCTGAACCGCATCGAACTTGCCACCCTGGACCCGGTCTGTATTAAATTTTCCCGCTGCTGCAATCCGACCCCCACGGACAAAGGGCTGTACGGCCTGCTCAGCGAACGGGGGCTTTCAATCCACCAGAAGGAGTGCAACACCATCACCTCCCTCAATATCCAGCGGGAGGATGTGGTGGAGGTGCGCTGGCGGCTCAAGGAAACCCCGGTGCCGAAGATGCAGACCATCCTCGTCCTGGAGGCTCCGTCCCGGAACCGTGTCCTGATGATGTTGGGTGTGGCTCCGGAAGAGATGCGGATCAGCGAGATCGATCTGCTTTCCAGCCAGCCGTCTCGCACCTCGGCCTGGCAGATCAATTTTCAGGTGGATACCCTGCAAGGTCTGAAGAATATCCTTGGCCACTTGGATAAGACCGGGATGGCCTTTGAGTTCGGGCTGGAGCAGTAGTAACCGTTATCGCCGATGGATTAAAGTTTTTCCCCCATGGCCAGATCCTCCAGGCCGTCGCGGTCTAAAATGGTGATCTGCGCCCCTTCGCTGCTGATCAATCCCTGTTTTCCGAGTTTGGTCAGGATGCGGGAGAGGGTTTCCGGGATGGTGCCCAGCAGGCTGGCCAGTTGGGCCTTGCCGATGTTGAGCTTGACGGTGTCATTGTCCCCCTGCTGGCTGCTGAGAAAGAGGAGATGGGCCGCCACCCTGCCCGGGACCTCCTTGAGCGACAGATCCTCGATCAGATGGGCAAACTTTTTCAGCCGCATGGACAGGGCTGCCAGCATGTTCATGGCCAAGGCCGGATTGGTCTGGATCAGCTCGATGAAGGCGCGGCGGGGGATGAAGATGGTCCGGCTTTTCTCCAGGGCCAGGGCATGGGCCGGGAAGGTCGAGCCGGTAAAGACGGCGGCCTCGGCAAAGGGCTCGCCAGGCCCGAAGATATGGAGGATCTGCTCCTTGCCCTCCATGGACAGCTTGTAGATCTTGACCAACCCCTCCATGACCACATAGAACCCGGTGCCCGGATCGCCTTCGGCAAAGATGCTCTGGCCGCGACCATAATCCTGAAGGGTGATGATCATGGCCAGCTCGTCGTACTGCTCGCTGGTCAGGCCGGCAAAAAGCGGGACCTGTTTGAGAAAAGACATAAGTTCCATGGGTTACTCCTTGGTTATAGGCAGACAAGCCATGGCCCAGGCCAGATTGTCCGAAAAAAAGCAGAGTACGGAAATGAGGGAAGGGCAGCCATCCTGCTCTCTGCCCGAAGTAAAAGTCAGCACCAACGGTTCTTGCGGAGTTCCACCTCCGGCCCCTGTAACCAGTCTGGTCTCCAGCAACCCGAGCAGGGGGCTGGTTCGAACCGTTTTGCGTACTGCCTCCTTGGCCGCCCAGAGCATGGTGAGCCGGTCCGTTTCGGCAAAAGATTTCGGCAGAGAGGACTTCAGGATCTCTGTCTCTTCGTGGCGGGCAAAGCGTTGTCTGACGGTATGGATCTTTGGCCCTGGTTGCTGGATATCAAGCCCGCACGGGAGATTTGCCGCCAGGGCAGCGGCCAGCCCCCCGCTATGGGAGATGGAGAGGAACGGGACCATGGCCTTGGTTGCGGCGGTCAGATAGGGGCGGCCATCTTCTTCCGTTTTGATCACCAGGGTTCGCCACTCCGCCTCTGCCACGCCGAGAAGTTCCGCCGCCGCCCATTTGGCAGCGAGCCGTCCGCCCAGCCATTCGGTGCGTCTCTTTTTCTGGCTAAACCCGGACCATTGACCCAGCTCGTCTGCGCTGAGATATCGGCTGGCCACGGCGTCCGGGCAGTCGGACAGGGCCTCAAGCACCACGGCCCGCAGCTGCAAGCGGGTCTTGGGGCTAAAATGCTGCTGCCAGCGCGGCCAGCATTCTTCAAAAATGGCTTGGGCAAACGCCATTGTGCTCTCCTTTTGTAAAAATCCTTGCCCTCGGCCGCAAGTTTTTGTAAGCCGTAAGAAACTCTTGTCCCAGGGGATCAACCATGACTGCAATTGATTTTGGTGTCATCGCCATCATACTCATCTTTCTTGTCCGCGGCATCTGGATCGGCTTTGTCCGGCAGCTGGCCTCCCTGGCCGCGCTCATCCTTGGCTACCTCTTTGCCGGCCGCTATTATGAGCAGATCAGCCCGCGTCTTTCTTCGCTGATCTCTTCGCCCCAGCTCTGTTTTCTTGTGACCTATGCCCTGCTTTTTCTTGCGGTTTTTCTCGGGGTCATGGCCCTGGGCTTTGTGCTCAAAAAGGTCATGAGCCTCTCACTTCTCGGCTGGTTTGATCGGTTCATGGGCGGGATGTTCGGTCTGGTCAAGGCGGCGGTGATTACCTCCGTTCTCTTTATGGTGATGTCCGGGTTGCTGGCGGATTCCAACCCGCTCATGACCGGCTCCTTTGCCGCCCCCTATCTCACTAAAAGTTCCGGGTTTCTGCTTTCCTTTGTCCCGGACCAAAACCTGCACCGCTATTTACTTCCCAAGGAGCCTGGGATTGTTCTTCCGGTCTCCGACATACCAGCGGACCAGCCGGTTCGGACTGGCCCCGCAAAAAAAACCAAGCACAATCAGTTGATTGATAACGGTCGTACGCACAAAGCCCAGCCGTTGCCACCGGCGGGGTGAGGTAAGGACCGGAGCTTTAAGCAGGGTGATTCTCCCCATTTTCCGCAAGCGACACACCAACTCAAGATCTTCCAGCAGAGCAATCTCCTTAAAGCCTCCCATTGCCTGAAACCGGGCGGCGGAGAGAAACAGCGCTTGATCACCATAGGGCAGCCCAAACCAAGTAGCCCGCCAATTGGTGCAACGTTCAAGGAGTCGGAACCGCCAGCCTGTGGCCCCAATGGCTAGGCGGAAGGCTCCGGCTACGATGCCAGGCTGAGCAAGGGCTTCGCGGATGTGCGCAGCAAAGCCCTCCGGCAGCAGGGTGTCGGCATGGAGAAAGAGCAGCACCCTCCCTCTTGCCGCTCGCGCCCCTCCGTTCTGTTGGCTGCCTCGCCCCAGCGGTGCGTCGATCACTGTGGCCCCGGCTGCCAAGGCCGTGGCCACGGTTTGGTCATGGCTGCCGCCATCGGCCACGATCACCTCCACCCCAAGCTGTCCGACCAATCCGGCCACGGTTTGGCCGATGCATTCCGCCTCATTGAGGGTCGGGATAATGATGGAAATGTCGCAGGTCTTCCGGGCGGTCAACATCGGCAAGAGGTTCCAAAAGGTGGGTTGCAAGGGCGAGAGTCTGCGCTTGTTTCAGGGTCGTGGTCAGCACCTCTCCGCTGCCCCAGGGGATCTCCGAAAAAAGGGCAGGGGCAGGGTGCTTGAGGCCAATAAGATAGTAGCCCCCGTCCATGGCCGGACCGAGCACCAGGTCATGGCTGCCTAGGGCAGCAAAGGCTTGGGCAAAGAGGGCAGGGGTAAGGCCGGGGCAATCGGCGCCAATCACCACCACTGGCCCGGCGCCTTGGCTAAAGGCCTGGGCAAAGGCCCGGTGCAACCGGTCGCCTAAGTCTCCCTCGCCTTGGGTCAGGCAGGGGATGTCGTTGGCAAACCAATCCGCCATGGCCTGCTGGTTCCCGTCGGCATAGCGGATTTCCGGGCGCACCGGAGATTGGCTGGCAAACTGCACCATGTGGCTGACAATCGCTTCACTCATTCGCCGTTGAAGCGCGGCCGCGCCCTGGGCTCCCAAGGCGGGAATCAGCCGGGTTTTCGTCCGGCCCGGCTCGGGATACCGGGTAAAAAGAATGAGCCGCGCCTGCCTGTTTCTGTCCATCCTTGCCGCCCGTCCTGTTCTCCGCTATACTGCCGCCAAGATCTTACTCCAATAACCCAACACCATACCAGCCATGCCGTGACCGTCAAAAGAAAAAAAAAGCTTCCGGACCCCTGTTCCTACCGCAAGAGAACCTACCGGAACCGTGTCGAGCATGGCGAGCTGGTCAGCTTCGAGGTGCGAATCAGGGAAACGGACCTGCAGATCCTTGCCGGAAAAGAGCTGCATCACGAGGCCAGCGCGGCGGTGTTTCAATACCGCAGCCAGCTGGAGGGCTACATTGCCCGCTATCCTGAATTTGCTACCTCCCTTGTCCCCCTGCCCACCGATCCCACCGCTCCGCCCATTGTCAAGGCCATGCTCGCCGCAGGAATCGCGGCGGCGGTTGGGCCCATGGCTGCAGTGGCTGGGGCCATGGCCGAGTATGTCGGGCTGGCTCTTTTGGCTGCGGGCGCAGGCGAGGTGGTGGTGGAAAACGGGGGGGATATCTATTTTTGCCGCAACCAGGAGAGCGTGGTCGGCATTTTTGCTGGGATCTCGCCGCACAGTAATCGGGTGGGGTTGAAGATTCCAGCCAGCCTCATGCCCCTCGGCATCTGCACCTCATCCGGCACCGTGGGCCATTCCCTGAGTCTGGGTGAAGCAGACGCCGTAACGGTGCTGGCCAAGGATACCGCCCTGGCCGATGCGGTGGCCACCCTGGTCGGCAACGCGGTGCAGCCGGGGCAGAGCCTTGAGGTGGCCCTGGCCAAGGCGCCAACCGTGCCCGGGGTTTTGGGCGTAGTCATCATTCGGGGCGAGGAGTTGGGCGCTTGGGGCGAGGTGGAGTTGGTACCGCTGTAATCGTTCACTAGCACCGCATCTGCGGCAGCAGCAAAGCGGCGCTTCTGAACTTACACTTTCTTGGCGCTGCCGAAAAGTTTGGCGCTCTGGTCAATTCGGAATTTTCCTAGCGGACTCTTGGGTCGGAGGCAGCGTGGCGATCACCGGAATCTTGACCGTAAAGGTTGTCCCCTGGCCCTCAACGCTTTCCACCTGGATATCGCCGTGGTGGTTCTTGACCACGATATCGTAGACAATGCTCAGCCCTAACCCCGTGCCCTTGCCCACCTCTTTGCTGGTGTAGAACGGCTCGAAGATCCGCTTGATCTTGTCCTGGGGAATCCCGCTGCCGGTATCGCTGATGCTGGTGTAGATCCAATCCTGGTCACCCCAGGTCTTGATCCGGATCTCTCCCCTGGTTTCAATGGCCTGGGCCGCGTTGACCAGCAGATTCATGAACATCTGGTTGAGCTGCTGCGGATTGCACACGGTGAGAGGCAGCTCCCCGTATTCCTTCTTCACCTCGCATTTGTATTTCAGTTCGTTCCAGATAATGTTGAGGGTGGTGTCCAGGCACTCGTTGATATCGCTGGGCAACCGCTCGGCCTGATCGATTCGGGAGAAATTCTTGAGCCCCTGGACGATTTTTTTGACCCGATCCGCGCCGTCCAGGGATTCTGCCACCAGATGCTGGGAGTCTTCCAGGATGTAATCAATTTTGAGCTTTTTCCGCAGGGCGGCAAGCTCTTCGTCCGGGGTATCCGAGGGGAGCTTCTTTTCAAGGGCCCGGATAAATTCGCTGAGGCGCTCCAGGTATTTTGCCAGGGAGCTCAGATTGCTGGCAATAAAGCCCATGGGGTTGTTGATCTCATGGGCTACTCCCGCAGCCAGCTGCCCCACCGAGGCCATCTTTTCCTGTTGCAGGATCTGGGCCTGGCTCTGCTTGAGGGTGTCGTGGGCCAGGGCAAGTTCCTTGTGGCTTCGGTTGATGTCAGCATTTTTCTCCCGAAGCTCTTTGGCAAGATGCTGTGCCTGGGTCAGGGCCTCATCCAACGCGGTCTGGGCTGCTTTGCGCTCCTGCACTTCACTCAATAGTTTGCTGTTTACGGACTCCAACTCCGTGGTTCTTGTGGCAACAAGGTGTTCGAGGTTGTCTCGGTATTCGTGGAGTTGTTGCTCTGCCAAATCCCGTTCCTGAATACGACTCTGAAGGCGACGGGTCCACAGCCAGATGCCGGAAAGACCCAGGAGCCACAAGGCGCCATAGGAAAACAACACGGGAAAGGTTTTCCTTTTTTCCCGATCCACAAAAGAGGCAAGTGGCAGGGTAATACTCACCCCTCCCCGCAGATCATCTTCCTTGTATCCTTGGTGGGCGTGGCATTTGAGACACCCCTTTTTCGTGATCAGGGGTTGCATCATGCGGAGCAGCAGGGCCCCATTCGATTCCACGAATTCCTTTACCTCCGCATGCCCCTGCTCCAGCGCAAGAAGCGCTTTCTTTTCCCAAGGATCCGGCGCGTTTTCCTCACGAAGCGGGTTAAGGCTGGTGAGTCGGCCATGCATGCCGTAACCTTCTGCATGCTCCTCATAGAGTTGTCGCATGATGTAGGCGGGGTTCATCAAGGTCAAGTGACGACCGGAAGGCGTGATAAGATCCCGTTCAGGAATATGGGCAAGGTAAGGGTTGGGAGGCGTTTTCTCGTTAATGGGCACATAGACCCCGCCATGGGAAGCTGCCCACAGGCGAAAACTCAAGTCGCGCTTATAATAAGCGCGGGCTTCTACCTCGGCATATTCTCGTGGGGTGACGTACAGCTGGAGATACAGCGCCCAGGTGAGCAAGGAAAAAACGATCCCTGTCCAAGCAATCAGCCCTCCAACAACATGGCGGTGGAATGAAATTGTGCGGCTGTTTTGGTGCACCAATGGTTTCTCCTTGCCACCTTTTGTGGCCGGGCTTTTTTAAAAAGGTAGCATTTTGCTGTCTGTTTACACAAACAAAAAGAAGGCTGGGGCAAGGGGAGGAGGGACAGTACGACCCCTTCAGGGGGGGGATGGAAAATGGTGGCGGAGGTAGGCTGCCGCATCAGCCTGGAGCGCAGGAAGGCGGCTTCTGTGCCAGGCTAATTAGGCCGGAGGCAGCGTGGCGATCACCGGAATCTTGACCGTAAAGGTTGTCCCCTGGCCCTCAACGCTTTCCACCTGGATATCGCCGTGGTGGTTCTTGACCACGATATCGTAGACAATGCTCAGCCCTAACCCCGTGCCCTTGCCCACCTCTTTGCTGGTGTAGAACGGCTCGAAGATCCGCTTGATCTTGTCCTGGGGAATCCCGCTGCCGGTATCGCTGATGCTGGTGTAGATCCAATCCTGGTCACCCCAGGTCTTGATCCGGATCTCTCCCCTGGTTTCAATGGCCTGGGCCGCGTTGACCAGCAGATTCATGAACATCTGGTTGAGCTGCTGCGGATTGCACACGGTGAGAGGCAGCTCCCCGTATTCCTTCTTCACCTCGCATTTGTATTTCAGTTCGTTCCAGATAATGTTGAGGGTGGTGTCCAGGCACTCGTTGATATCGCTGGGCAACCGCTCGGCCTGATCGATTCGGGAGAAATTCTTGAGCCCCTGGACGATTTTTTTGACCCGATCCGCGCCGTCCAGGGATTCTGCCACCAGATGCTGGGAGTCTTCCAGGATGTAATCAATTTTGAGCTTTTTCCGCAGGGCGGCAAGCTCTTCGTCCGGGGTATCCGAGGGGAGCTTCTTTTCAAGGGCCCGGATAAATTCGCTGAGGCGCTCCAGGTATTTTGCCAGGGAGCTCAGATTGCTGGCAATAAAGCCCATGGGGTTGTTGATCTCATGGGCTACTCCCGCAGCCAGCTGCCCCACCGAGGCCATCTTTTCCTGTTGCAGGATCTGGGCCTGGCTCTGCTTGAGGGTGTCGTGGGCCAGGGCAAGTTCCTGCTGCTGGCGGTGCAGCGCCTCGTTGCTTGCGGCCAGTTTTTCGGCAAGCGTCTTCGCCTCGGTAAAGGCCTTTTCCTTGGCAATCGCGTTTTCAATCCGTTCCGTGATATCCCGATGGCTTTCCAGGATGCCGATGAGTGTGCCGGACGAGTCGTAGAGGGGGACTGCGATAACCCAGCAGTTTATGATCTCCCCGGCCGGACTTTCCTTGACGGATTCATATTCAAATCGTTTTTTGCCAGCCAGTATCTGCCGCAGCGTGCAGCCTTCGGTGTTGCAGCGAGGGCCCCAGAACACCTCATGGCATTTCTTGCCCAGGATATCTTTTTCCTCCATCCCCGCCATGGTGATAAAGGTCTGGTTGGTCTGCACCACGGTGAAATTCGTGTCTATAACCCGCATGCCGTCGGCGGCGACATCCAGAATTTGGGAGAGAAAAAGATGGGCTGACTCGGCCTTCGTTTCCGCCTGCTCCCGCTGCCGCAAAAACACTCCCGTCAGTCGGTAAAGATAGCCTAGTGCTCCGAGGACAAAAAGGGTCATCCCGGCCAGAAGCATGCCGGCCTTGCCGAACAGGGCCAGGTAAAGTCGGGCCTCAATCTGGACATCTTCCTGAAAATAGTTGATCTGCCAGCCCGGCGCGTTTGAGAGCGGGGAACGGGAAAAAAGATATCCCCTGCCATCGGGGAAGTGGGCTGTGCCCTTGGCCTCATCAATGGTTATGGGAAGTTGGCTGGGCCTTTCGTTTTTAAGCAGTTTGTTTTCGGCAAGATCAACGAGCGCTTCCGGTGTGCTGGTCCCCAGCACCTTGAAGAGCCATTCATTTTTGTTGGTGGCAAAAATGAGGTTGTGTTCGTCGGTCAGGGCGACGATTGCGGTGGAATGGGCGAATAATTCCTCAAGATCAGCCAGCGGCACGGTAAGGAGAGCGACGCCCATCAATGTCTTTTCGGAGAAAATCGGTTGGCTCAGATTGATGGCCGGTTCCTTGCTCGTAGCCCCTTGAGCCAGGGAAGTGGAGGGTTCTCCTTCCCGCGCCTTCAGGAAAAAAGGACGCTTAGAGTAGTCATCGCCAATCTGGACAGGGGATTTATTGTCGGCGCTGGCGGCGATAACAAGCCCGTTGCGGTCGAGAAGGCAGCAACGGGTGGCGTTGTACGCTTCTCGAAAATCATCCAGCGCGAATCGTACTTCCGCCAAGTTCTCCGGGGTTTGCTTGTTGAAAAAATTCTGAACCGACCACATATCGGCCAGAACCGCCACGGCCTTTTGGTCGGTTTTGAGCATTGAGGAAATGCCCTTGTCGAGGTGTTCGCTGCTATCCTGGGCTGTCTTCTGCGCCTGTTCATGGACCAGGGTGCTGACCGTCTGGAAATATACGACTCCACCGGTGATGGTGGCGGCGAGGGCAAGGAGCCCAAGGGCAAGAAAGATAAGCCGGAATTTCATCTGGGATGGTGCCCCCATTTTTTGGCAGGAAGAAGCTGATTTGGGCATCATAGTAGCACAGGTGCGGGGCGGTGTCTAATTGGTGTTTTTCTTCGTGCAATTTGACCTTGCCGCCACTCCTTTTTTTATCTCTTCTTCCCGGCGGATTATGATACCATATCTCTGGATACGGGCCGTCATATAAGGGCAGAAGAGCATCTCTTCCCTCTTGCGAGAAAAGGATTTTTGCATGCGTGAATTTTTGGAACAATTTTCCCAGTCAACGGATTTTATGCCGCACGGCTATTGTCTGGTCTGGAATCCGGCGCTGCTCTGGCTCCATGTCGGTTCGGATCTCGTCACCGGCCTGGCCTATTTTCTGATTGCAGGGATGCTTTTTTATCTGGTTTTTAAGCGGCGGGATCTGCCATTCTTTTGGATGTTTCTCCTGTTCGGCGCCTTTATTTTTGCCTGCGGCGGTACGCATTTTATGGCCGCCTGGACGATCTATGTCCCCTCCTACTGGGAGGAGGGGGTTGTTAAGGCGATTACTGCTCTCGTCTCCATTGCCACGGCCCTGTTTCTGATCCCGCTTCTGCCGCGGATGCTGACCTTGCCCAATCTTTTGAGATCCTTGGAGGAAAATCGGCGACTGAGTCGTGCACTGGAACATCAGCTCGATACCTTGCAGAAATCAAAGGATCGTTTCCACTCCCTTGTCGAAGCCTCGCACGATGGCATCGTAATAGCCAACACACAAGGGGAAATTGTTTCGGTTAACAGGGCGGCGGAAAAGATGTTCGGCTATCGCGAAAAGGAGCTTGAGGGAAAGCCGGTAACCATTCTGATGCCCGAGCGATATCAGGAAAGACATCGGCAGGGGATGCAGAATTTTGTTGCCACGGGCGTCTCCTCGTACCTTGGCAAGGCGTTTGCCTTTGAGGGCAGACGGAAGGACGGGGGCGAGTTTCCCCTGGAACTCAATATCTCCGACTGGGTTGCGGAGGGAGAAGCCCATTTTGGCGGCATCATCAGGGATGTAACCGAACGCACCCGGATGGAGACAGAGACCCACAATGCCCAGCAACGGTTCAAGATTCTGGTGGACAGCCTGGAATCCCTTGTCTACGTTGCCGATTTTGAGACCTATGAGCTGCTCTTTATGAACAAGGCTGGTCGGGATATCTGGGGTGAGTTTGCCGGGAAGACTTGCTGGCAGACCCTGCAAACCGATCAGCCCGGGCCGTGCGCTTTCTGTACCAACGACCGCTTGCTGGATGATGCCGGAAAGCCGACAGGCGTCTATGTGTGGGAGTTTCAGAACACGGTGAATAAAGAGTGGTATGAATGTAGGGATCAGGCCATCGAGTGGACCAACGGCAGATATGTCCGGATGGAGGTTGCCACCAACATTACCCCCCGCAAACTGGCGGAGCAGGAAAAATCCGGTCTGGAGACCCAGATTCGTACGATCCAGAAGATGGAGGCCATCGGCACCCTGGCAGGGGGGATCGCCCACGATTTCAACAATATCCTGGTGCCGATCATTGCCTATACGGATATGGTCATGTCCACGGAGGTTCCAGGCAGTCCAAACTGGCAGAATCTGCAGGAGGTATACAAGGCCGCCAACCGGGCCAAGGAGTTGGTGAAACAGATCCTGACCTTCAGCCGGGAGCGGGAGCATGAGGTAAGTCCTGTCCAGATTGTCCCGGTGGTTAAGGAGTCCGTTAAATTACTGAAGGCCTCGCTGCCCAGCACCATAGAGGTCGTCCAGCGATTTGATGCCGAGGGTATTACCATCCTTGCGGACCCGACCCAGATCCACCAGATTGTCATGAATCTCTGCACCAATGCCTACCATGCCATGCGGGAGCAGGGCGGGCTTATGGAGGTGGCTTTGTCCCAGGAGGAAATCGGCGCTTCCGATGCCACCCTGGGACGCCGTCTGTCCCCCGGGCCCTACCTCGTGCTTTCGGTGAGTGATACCGGGCCAGGCATGGATGCGACGACCATGGAGCGCATCTTTGATCCTTACTTCACCACCAAAAAACATGGGGAGGGAACCGGACTTGGCCTTGCCGTTGTTTTGGGAATCGTGAAAAAATACGGGGGGGACATCCGGGTGTACAGTGAACCCGGCCAGGGGGCCTCATTTCAGGTCTATTTTCCCGTGCTTGGCAAAGCCGAGGAGGGTTTGGCCGCGATCATGAGCACGCCGCTGGTGACAGGTGATGAACGGATTCTGCTGGTGGATGACGAGTTGCCCATCACCGAATCAATCCAGAAGATCCTGGCATTTCATGGTTACCACGTCACTGCGAAAACGAGCAGCATTGAGGCCTTGGAGGCTTTTCGCCTTGCGCCCCATGCATTTGATCTGGTTCTCACCGACCAGACCATGCCGTATCTGACCGGCGATCAACTGGTGCTGGAAATGAAAAAAATACGAGCGGATATACCCATCATTCTCTGTACGGGGTTCAGCGCCAAGATAGACGATATCAAAGCCAAGGCCCTGGGGATTGATGCCTTTTTGCTGAAACCGGTTTTGCGGAAAGAGATGAGTGAAATAATCAGAAGCGTCCTCGATAAAGCGCAGGAGAAGCGTAAGTCGCATTGAGAGACCCGTTTTCCTCGCGCCGTGAAGACCCTTCCTGCTTTATGGGCAGCTGAAATATTTGGAGAGTGTGCACATGATGGATTTTTGCAGATCGGTATGGACGCCGGAAGAGGTGTTGCGTCTTGATGCCGTAATCCTTGCCAGCATCAGCGATGCGGTGATCATCACCGATCTTGGTCCAAAGATACTTGCCGTCAATCCGGCTTTTACCGAGATTACCGGATATGATGAGGCTGAGGTTCTTGGTGAAAAACCCAGCATTTTGAAGTCCGGGAGGCACGATCAGCTGTTTTACCAGGCCATGTGGGCAACATTACAGGAAACCGGGCATTGGCAGGGCGAGATCTGGAACCGGCGCAAGAACGGTGAAATCTATCCCGAGCTGCTCACCCTCAATGCAATTCGCAACGAACAGGGAAACCCTACCCATTACGTGGGCGTGGCTTCCGACCTTAGCCAACTCAAGCTGACTGAAGAGCGGCTTCAGCGGTTGGTTCATTATGACCCTCTCACCGGCCTGCCCAACCGGCTGCTTATGGAGGCCCGGTTGCAGCATACCCTGGAACGGGCCAGTCGTGAGGAGAAACGGGCTGCGGTGCTGGTTATCGATCTGGATCAGTTTAAGATCATCAACGACAGCTTCGGCCATGCCGTAGGCGATGATCTGCTGGTTGCGGTCACTCACAGGCTGCAAACTATGCTGCGGGGGGAAGACACCCTGTCGCGGTTGGGCGGGGACCAATTCGTTTTGGTGCTGGACGCGCTGCATGACTACCAGGAATCGGAAATCCTGGCACGGAGGATACAGGCAGCACTGGAGGCACCGTTCATCCTGGCGGATGGTGACAAGGCATATGTGCGGGCCAGCGTCGGTATCAGCGTTTATCCCCAGGATGGCGCCACGGCCCCAGCCCTGTTGGTCGGGGCCGATTCGGCGGTCCACCGGGCCAAGGAGCTGGGGGGCAATCAGTTCTGTTATTATACCAGTGCGCTCAATGTCCAGGCCCGGACCACTTTGATTTTGGAGGACGCACTGCGCCAAGCTCTGGAACAGGAGGAATTTCTCCTCTATTACCAGCCCAAGGTCGATCTGCGGAGCGGCCGGATCGCGGGGGCCGAGGCTCTGCTCCGCTGGCAACGCCCCGGTTGCGGCATGGTGCCGCCGCTGGAGTTTATTCCCGCCGCGGAGAAAAATGGCTTGATCGAGGGTATCGGCGCCTGGGTAATCCAAGAGGCCTGTCGGCAGATGTATGCCTGGCGGGATGCAGGACTGGCAGAGATTAAGGTGGCGGTTAATGTCTCGGCCCGGCAGTTTCGGTGTGGTGGACTGGAGGAGGTGATCGGTAAGGCTTTGGCGCGTTATGGTGTGGCGCCTTCGCACCTGATGCTGGAACTGACCGAAAGTATGCTGATGGACAAGCCGGAAGAAGCGGTGGCACGGATGACCGCTTTGAAGCGCCTCGGGCTCCGCCTTTCTCTGGATGATTTCGGCACCGGGTATTCCAGCCTCGCCTATTTGAGCCGGTTTCCCATCGACCAAATGAAGATTGACCGTTCCTTTGTCATCGACATTGTTACCGATCCCGGCGCCGCAACCATCGCCACCTCGGTTATCGCGTTGGCCCATCGGATGCGGCTTGAGGTGGTGGCCGAAGGCGTTGAAGACGAGGCTCAGGTCGGCTATCTATGGCAAAACGGCTGTGATCAAATACAGGGGTATTTTTTTAGCAAACCCCTTCCGGCTGAGGAGTTTTCCGAGTTGTTGCGTCAGGGTAAGAAATTTCCGGCTTTGGAAGCCTCGCACCAATCGCGGACCCTGCTGCTTGTTGATGATGATATTCCTGTTCTTACTGCCCTGCAGCGGGTGTTGGCAGATGAAGGATATGAGGTTCTCGCTGCGGAAAGCGCCTACGAGGGACTTGACCTTTTGGCGAAAAATCAGGTGCAGGTGATTCTTTCCGACCAGCGGATGCCCGGGATGAGCGGTACCGAGTTTCTGAGCCGTGTCAAGGTGCTCTATCCGGATACTGTGCGGATCATTCTTACTGGGTATGCGGAAATGGACGTTGTTGTTCAGGCGATCAATGAGGGGGCTATCTATAAATTTTTCAGCAAGCCCTGGGACATACAGCCGTTGCGTACTCAGATCCGTGAGGCTTTCCAGTATTACGAAGGAGTTATCAAGCAGCGGCGGGAATCTCCACTGCGGCCTTGATCTCTGTTGTGTATCCCCATCCCGCAAAGGGAGGGGGACTTGGTCGCACATGAAGTCCCGGTGTTGATTCGTTACCTTTGGTTATTGCCGTGCGATTCGGCATGCGTGTCATTGGGAAAATGCGGAGCGAGGGTATATGTTTTTAGCCAATTATATGATATTATTTGAAAATATAAGCGATCCGCTCTTCGTCGTTACCTCGGCCAGGCAGATTCTGTTCATGAACAGGGCGGCCAGGGAGCTTACCGGACTTGTCCTTTCTGGCGAAGGGATGTCCAGTTGCGGGTTGTTTTGCGGACGGGAGGGTGCTGGAGATTGTCTTGCGGATTGCCAGATTGCCAAGGCAATTGCCGAAAACAAGCCGGTTTGCTGGACGCAGGAGGGATTCTTTGGCGAAAAGCCCTATGCGGGGGCGTATGCGCTTGTCGTTTCTCCGCTTGCCGGCGAAAGGGCAGGGGAGACAGACCTTCTCCTGCAGGCGAGGGCCCTTGCCGAAACCGATCCGGCCGGGTCGTTGGCGCAACAGGAACATGAAGCGCTGAGGCAGCTTTTTTCCCAGGTCAAACGGGCCAAGGATGAATGGACCATGACCATGGACGGGGTTTCCCAGCTGGTCCTTCTGGTGGATGCAGCCGGGGAGGTGCAGCGCTGCAACAAGGCGGTGTGCGATCTTTTTGGCAAGCCGTACCCGGAGATTCTTGGCCGGAGATGGGAAAATCTTTTTCGGGAAATTGGTTTGCGCCGGAATCCGAGCCAGACCGACGATCACCCGGATGAATTACTCCATGAGGCCAGCGGCAGGATTTTCCACCTGGCGTGCTATCTGCCCGAAGTAAAAAACGGCGCACAGCTGCGGATTATGACCCTGCAGGATATCTCCGAACGCAAGCGGATTCTGCTCAGGGTCGAGCAGGACAGGAAAAGGCTCGAAAGCGCCCTGGCGGAGATGTCCTCCATGATCCAGCGGGTCACCAACAATGGGAATGGAGGAGAGATTTTTTTCACCCTGCCGCCGGACTATGAACCGTGCTGGAAGATGATGGACTGTGGTCAGAAAAGCTGTGGTTGTTTCGGGCGGGAGCCCCTGCAATGTTGGACCATTTCCGGAACCCACTGCAAGGGGAAGGTGCAGGGCAAGTTCGCGCAAAAGATCAACGATTGTCTGGCCTGCGAATTTTACCAGGAGGCGGCCGATGATCCGGTGGTGCGGATCGGCATTCAGTTTAGCCATATGATGCAGATCATAGAAAAAAAGAACCGTGAGTTGCAGGGTGCCTACGATGAACTGAAGGCAACCCAGTCCCAGTTTGTCCAGCAGGAAAAAATGGCCTCCATCGGCCAGCTGGCCGCAGGCGTGGCCCACGAGATCAACAACCCCATCGGCTTTGTTACCAGCAACCTGGGCACCCTGCAGAAATACACGGCGCGGGTGGCGGAATTTTTAAAGACCCAGGCGGAGATCTTTCCCCAGGAAGCGGGTGATGACCGTGGACTCCGCTTAGCGGAGGTCCGCAAGCAGCTCAAGATCGAAGCGATCCTCGAAGACCTGCCCTCCCTGATTGCTGAATCCCTGGATGGCGTTGACCGGGTCCGCAAGATCGTCCAGAATCTGAAAAGTTTTTCCCGGATTGATCAGTCCGACCACAGTATGGCCGATATCAACCAGTGTCTGGATGACACCCTGAATATCATCTGGAATGAGCTTAAATACAAATGTACGGTAAAAAAAGAGTATGGCGATCTTCCCCAGACCCTATGCTATCCGCAGCAGCTGAACCAGGTGTTTATGAATCTGCTGGTCAATGCGGCGCATGCCATCGAAACCAAGGGCGAGATCGTGATCACCACCAGGGCGAGTGAAACGGAGATAACCATTGCCATTGCCGACACAGGCGGTGGCATCCCTCCGGAAAATCTCAACCGGATTTTTGAGCCGTTTTTCACCACCAAGGAGGTGGGCAAGGGCACCGGCCTGGGGTTGAGCATAACCTACGATATCGTCACCAAGAAGCATGGGGGCAAGATTGAAGTGACCAGCGAGGTGGGCAAGGGGACAACCTTTGTCGTGACCTTGCCGGTCAAGACCGAGTGAGGGCTGCGGGATGTTAGAAGATGTGACAATTCTCTGCGTGGATGACGAGGCGAACGTCTTGAAATCCCTGAAACGGCTTTTTATGGATGAGGATTATGAAATCCTCACTGCGGAATCAGGTCAGGAGGGGCTCGCCATTCTGGCGCAGCACCAGCCGGTGCAGGTGGTGATCTCCGACTACCGGATGCCGGAGATGGACGGGGTCGCTTTTTTTAAAGAGGTGCATGACCGCTGGCCCGAGACCATCCGCATCGTGCTTTCCGGCTATGCTGATACCGCGGCCGTGGTGGCGGCGATCAACGAAGGACAGGTTTACAAGTTCATCCCCAAACCTTGGAACGATGACGAGCTGAAAATAACCATCGCCAAGGCGGTGGAGAGCTATTTCTTGGTTCAGGCCAATAACGAACTCAACGAACAGCTGCGGCAAGCCAACGATGAGCTGTCCCGTATTGCCGTCCAGCTTGAAGAGAAGGTGGCGGAGCGTACGGAAGAGCTTTTGTTTCAGAACAAGGTGCTCAGGCACAGTCAGGTCATCCTGGACATCCTGCCCATGGGAGTGGTTGGTTTTGACCGGGCGGGAGTGTTGGTACAGCGGAATCGCTTTGCCGAAGAGGTGTTGCGTGGTTTTCGCCACTCACAACTGGGTGCGGATGCGGCGGAGGTTCTGCCGCCTGAGTGGGGCGCCCTGCTGGCGGAGGCGCGGCCAGACAAGGTTGTCAGCAGGGTGCTTGCCCTTGCCGGGCGGCAGTTTTGCGTGCGGGCAGCCATGATGGACGAGGCGGGCGGCCAAGCCGGGACGGTGCTGGTGTTTGATAGTGGAGATTGCGGGGGGATACGTCATGAAGCGGACCCGGCCTCTGCTGTATCGGGAAATGAGGAAAAACAATGAGCGAGAGACCAACCCCTTCCTCCCCGGAAAAGGGGAAGATTCTTTTTGTGGACGATGAGGAAAATATCCTCCGTTCCCTGCGCCGGCTTTTTATGGATGAAGAGGTCGAGGTCTTCACGGCCGCATCCGGGGCTCAGGGGTTGGAAATTTTGGCCCGGGAGAAGGAGGTTGGGGTCATTGTCTCCGATCAGAGGATGCCGGAGATGACCGGGGTTGATTTTTTGGAAAAATCCAAGGCGATTTCCCCCCAGTCCATCCGGATTCTGCTCACCGGCTATGCCGATGTCAATGCGGCCATTGACGCCATCAACCGGGGCGGAACCTTTCGCTATCTGAATAAGCCCTGGAACGACGAGGAGCTTGTCCATGCAGTCAAGGGCGCTTTGCACATGTATCACCTGCTCACGGAAAACAAGCGGTTGGCTGCCATTGTCAAGCAGCAGAACGCCGAATTGAAGAAGTGGAACACGGAGCTGGAATCCATTGTTCAGGAACAGACCATGGAACTCCAGAAGAGTTACGATAGTGTGCGGGCTATCAACAGCAAATTACGGGTCAATTTCAAGAACACCATCGTTGCTTTTTCCGGGCTCATCGAGTTGCGGAACAAAGGGATGCGGACCCATTCCCGCAATGTTGCTGAGGTCTCGGTGAATGTTGCCAAGCAACTCGGCCTGGAGAGCGAGGAGCGGGAAACTATCATGGTGGGGGCCCTGCTCCATGATATCGGCAAAATAGGGATTCCCGACCTCATGCTGGCGCGGGAGGCTGAGCAGATGAATTTTGCGGAACGGGAAGAGTATCTCCAGCATCCGGTCCGCGGCCAGGCGGCCATTGACCGGATTGAAGAGCTGCGGGAGGCCGGGCTGCTCATCCGCGCCCATCATGAACACTATGACGGCAGCGGCTTTCCCGATGGGTTGAAGAAGGCAGACATCCCCCTGGGTGCTCGGATCATTGCCCTAACCGATTATATTGATACGAAAATCCGTAAAGGTATGGGGGGCACAGGTTTTGAGCTCCTGCGCAAGGAGGTGGAGCTTCAGAAGGGAACATTATTCGACCCCAAGCTGATCCCCGTGGTTTTTGAGCAGGCAGAAATCTTTTATAAAAAGATCCGGCCCAGGACAGACCACGTCGAGATCGAATTGCTGCCCAATGACCTGCAGGAGGGAATGGAGGCGAGCCGGGATGTGTTCAGCGGCACCGGGATTTTATTGCTCACCAAGGGAACCGTTCTTGCCGCGTCCAGTATCATGCTGCTGAAGCGCTATTATGACTTGGATCCGCCGAACCAGGGGATTTTTGTCAGTGTCAAGGAGTGAGGCAAGGCTGACCGCTGCTGCCGAATCATCACAGTTCATATGACCATGCTGCAAGGCATTGGGCATACTCGTTTCTGATCTGTTGGATAATCTCGGGCAGGGTCAGTTTGTTAAGCCCCAGGTTTCTCAAATCCTCCGGCGTCACCTTTGCCATGTGTTGGTCGGTGCTTTCTCCCAGATGCAGGGCCTTGGCGATTTTGTTGCCCAGGTAAACCGCCATGACCAGAGTTGCTACCTTTGGGTTATTTCCTGTGGCAGCGGCAGAGGGAGCGTGGTGCAGCCTGATCACGGTCTGGTAATCTTCCGGGAAATTCCATAATTCTGCCATGGCCTGTCCGGCCCGCTGGTGATTGAAGCCAAGGATGGTTTTTTCAATTTCGTATTGGGCGGTGGTGCCGCTTCGGGTTTGCTTCATGATCTCGGCCATTTCGGTCGGCAGATTTTGGGCAAAAGCGATCTTGCCGATGTCGTGCAGGATGCCGCAGATAAAGGCTTGCTCCGGCAGGGTTTTGTCTGCCGCCGAAATCGGACTGCGCAGGGCAAGATGCTTTGCCGCGAGACCAGTCCCGAGGGAATGATACCAGAGATCTTTCAGGTCAAAGAGTTGCCCTTTCTGTGTTTTAAAGACATGGAAGACGGAGATGGCCAGGGCCAGATGTTTGATGGTGTCAAAGCCCAGGACCGTAACCGCTCGTTCGATGCTGGTTATCTGGCGGGCCATTCCGTAGTAGGCGGAGTTGGAGAGTTTGAGCACCGTGGCGGTGAGGGCAGGGTCACGGGTAATGATCATTCCCAGCGATTTCACGGTGAGCGCGTCATTCTTGTCGGCGGCATTGATCTCGTTGGCCACGGCAGAAATGGTGGGCAGGTCTTTGACTTTTTTGAGGAAATCGCGGAGGTTCATGGGTACAGAATACGGGAAAGGCAGCAAACAGGCAAAGGAAAATCTCTGAGACAAATTTTGTTTGTTCGGAAATAGGGCGGTTGTATACTCTGATGGTCGGGAAAAAAGCCGCGCAGTACATTGGCGTTTTACCCGTTGCGTCAAATCGTTGGCTGCGGGACTTCTTTCCTGAGAAGCCCGATTAGGTTTGGTCCGGCGACATGACTTAATATTTATACAGCCTCAGGGTGTTTTTATCTGGCGGTGGCCCTCTACCTTGGGCTTTTCAAAGTCCGGGCCTGTGCGAGACGAAATATTTTAAACTTGCAGGCTAACCCGGTGTCCACTAAGCGGGGCAAAGGTCACTGCTCCCCTCCCTAAATTTTTAACTTTTTATCCCCGAAAGCCGAAACGTATCCTGAGGAGGGAGTATCCCTTTCAAGGAGGGTTTCATCATGAAAATCGCCACTGCCGCTGTCAATCTGGCAAGTACCCACGCGCTCCAAGAAGAACACGCCAGGAAAGAATCGCTCCGGTTCTGGGTGGGCAACAACCGGCCGGTCTTTGCCGGGGAAGAAAAGCCTGCCGCCGCACAGGTGCGGATCTCCCCGCAAGCCAGGCAGCTCCAGCAAGCTGCGGCCCAGCCTCTGGTGGTCGGGACTGCCTCTGTCGCCACGCCGCCTGATGCCTCTTCGCCGGAAGAGCCGAAGCTGAAAGCCATGCGCCTTATTCTGGAGGCGCTTACTGGTCGAAAAATCCGTATTACCAGTATGGAGAGGGTTTCCTCTGACAATACGGGCCCATATCCTGGGGGGGGGCAGGAGGTAACCCCGGCAGACCAACCTCCTGCCCGCCAGGGATGGGGGCTTGAATATGATCTGGTGGAAACGGTGAAAGAGCAGGAATCCACCACCTTTGCCGCCGCCGGTCAGGTTGTCACCGCCGACGGGCAGACCATTGATTTCCAGCTCCAGCTCGCCATGCAGCGGGAATTTGCCGCGACGAACAGGGTGCAGCTCAGGGGGGGAGACGCCCATCTGGTTGATCCGCTGGTGATTAATTTCAACGGCCAGGCGGCGGAGTTGAGCGGGATGCGCTTCGCCTTTGACCTTGATGCGGATGGCAAGACCGAACAAATCTCCGGGCTTGCCCCTGGCAGCGGCTTTCTTGCGCTAGACCGCAATCAAGACGGTAAGATTAACAACGGCTTGGAGCTTTATGGCCCAGTCAGTGGGCAGGGGTTTGCGGAACTGGCCAAGCTGGACAGCGATGGCAACGGCTGGCTTGATGAAAACGATCCGCTGTATACCCAGCTGCGGGTATGGATGCGGGACGCGGCCGGGAATGATTCGCTGGCTACTCTTGCCGAGAAGAATGTCGGGGGCATCTTTCTTGCCCCGGTCAAAACCACCTTTGCCCTGAAAGACAGCGGGAATGGATTGCAGGGGCAGCTTCGGGAAAGCTCGATTTTTCTGGGGGAAAAGGGTGGGGTGGGAACGGTGCAGGAGGTTGATCTCGCGTTGTGATGCTAGGCCTCAGGCAGGCTGAAGGTGAAACACGAGCCTTTGTCCGGGGTTGACTGGACCGTTATCTTGCCGTGATGGGCTTGGGCCACAGTCTGACTCAGGCTCAAGCCCAGGCCAACTCCGGAAACGGCGGCCTGCGCGGAGCCTGGCAAGGCCTGGACGCCCTTGGTGGTGAAAAACGGGTCGAAGATTTTTGGGAGATAACCCGCGGGAATGCCGCACCCGTTATCCGTGACCCGGACAAAAACATTTTTATCCTGTTTCCCGGTTTCGACCCGCACGGTGCGGACCTCTTTTCCCAGGGTGGCATGGGCGGCGTTGCGGATCAGGTTCATGATCAGCTGTTTGGCTAGGCCGAAATTGAGCACCGCATTGCAGTTTTGGGCAAACTCGGTTTCGATCTGGATGCTCTCTGTTTCCATCTCCTTGCGGCAGAAGGAAAGGGACTCGATTACCGTATCCGTCAGGCTGCCAAGGGCAAAACCCCACTGGGCGCTCTGGTCGCTGAAGGTGGTCAGTTCCCTGACGATTTCCGTACCGCGTTTGGTGAATACCCGAACCTGTTCCAGATGTTCCCGGACCTCGTCCGGTAGATCCTTGTGGAGCAGGGCCATCTGCACATAACCGAGGATGCCCACATCGATATTGTTGAACTGGTGGGCGATCCCGGCCACCAGATGGCCGAGAGCCGCGAGGCGTTCCGCCCGCTGGAGCTGTTCTTCTGCCTGGCGGCGGTAGGCCATGGCCTCGTGGTACTGGAAACCGTTGCGCACCGCCATGACCAATTCGCGATTGTCCTGCCAGGGTTTGGTGATGTAGCGCCAGACCGCCTCTTCGCTTACCGCTTGCATGATGCTGTCGATGTCCAGGTAGGCGGTGAAGATCATGCCGACAAAAAAATGATTTTTCTGCCGGGCGCGGTGGAGAAACTCCAGACCGGTCATGCCGGGCATGCGCAGGTCGCTGACAATGACCTGGGGCGAATCCTCTTCCACCAGTCGCAGGGCTTCTTCGCCGCTGCTGGCTAAGAGCACTCCGTATTCTTCCTTGGCAAAAGCCAGTTCGATGGTTTTAAGGATTACCGGATTGTCATCAACGAAGAGCACGGTCTGGGGCATGAAAGGTCCCTGCCTGAGGAATTGAGGTGACTACTACTTCTTTGTATCAGGATATAACGCAAGGGGCAAGGCCTGTCAAACAAGAGGTGGAGCTTGTTGCCCCTGGTCTGGTCCCGATGGTGCCTGACTGTCAGTGGAGTTCCTCGCCGGTGGTGGTCATGACCAGCTGGCCATGCTTGACGCCCTTTACGCCGATGAGTTCGTTGGCGATCCGTTTTACCTCTCCCACCGGTCCCCGCACCACCAGAACCTCCAGGCAGTTGTGCGCATCGAGGTGTACATGGAGCGCCGAGATAACCCGGTCGTGATGGGCGTGTTGGTGCTCGGTTAGTTTGTCGGAAAGATCCCGGACATGGTGGTTGTACACCAGGGTCACGGTGCCGACCACTTCCGCGTCTCCGGCGGCAGCCCATTTTTCCTCTACCAGAGCGGAGCGGATCAGGTCGCGGATCGCTTCGGAGCGGTTCATGTAGCCTTTGGCCTCTATGTGGTGGTCATAGATTTCCAGTAGCTTTTCATCCAGGGATATTCCGAAACGGATTGTTTTTCCCATATGACTTCTCCTTGTAAAAAGTATTGACACCTATCTGCGAATATTTTATTTAGTCCGTGTTACTAAATAAAATGTCGTGCTACCTGTCGGTGGGTGCACTACCGCCGCAATGGAATTTTGTTTTGCTTGTTGGAAAATACCCGGCATGAGGCCAGGGAACACGTTAATTATTATTAAAGACATCGAAGGAATGCCTGAAATGAAATTATCTCCTGTCTCGCGGATTCAATCCCTCTCTTTCCCCTTTGTCTTCTTTGGCATCCTCTCCTGCGCGACTGCCGCTTCTGCCGCGCACCCGTTGATCACGGATGATGCCGGCACCATGGGCACAGGCAAGGCCCAGCTCGAGCTGACCGGCGAATATGGGCATGATAAGGAAAATGGGGTTACCACCAAAACAAGACAGGGCGACGCATGCTTTACCTATGGGCTCAGCGAAGCGGTGGATCTCGTTGTCGACCTCCCTTATCTGCATGTCAGAACCAGCGACGACACAACCACCCTGACCGAAAATGGTTTCTCCGATACCTCCCTCGCCGTGAAGTGGAGGTTTTATGAAGATAACGGTTTCAGCCTTGCCCTCAAACCAGGACTCACCCTGCCCACAGGGGACGATCAAGAAGGTTTGGGCGCGGGTAAGGCAACTTACAGCCTGTTTTTCGTTACTTCAAAGGAAATGGACCCGTGGGGCTTCCATCTCAATCTCGGCTACATTAGAAACGAAAACACCCTGGATGAAGAAAAAGACCTTTGGCATGCGTCCATCGCCTCTACTCTTGCCCTGACCGAAAATCTCACCGCCGTTGCCAACCTCGGGGTTGAAAGCAATGCGGAAAAACTCGCCAGCACCGATCCTGCCTTTGTTTTGGCAGGCCTGATCTATACCCTTTCTGAGGAGATTGCACTCGATTGCGGGATCAAATACGGGCTCAACGATCGCGAAACTGACCGTACGGTGCTTGCTGGCGTCACTTGGAAATTTTAGCGGATAATCTAACTTTCTCTAGTAAAAATAAGGAGAAAACATCATGCATATGGCAGATGCGTTGCTATCCCCCGCGGTCGGCGGGACCATGTGGGCTGTTTCCGCCACCACCATCATATACTGTTCCAGAAAGCTACGCACGGAAATGGATACGGGCAAGGCGCCGCTCATGGGTGTTCTTGGTGCCTTTCTTTTTGCCGCGCAGATGATCAATTTCACTATCCCGGCCACCGGCTCCAGCGGCCATCTTGGCGGCGGCCTGCTCCTGGCGGTTTTGCTCGGTCCTGCTGCCGCCTTCATCACCATTGCCTCGGTCCTCGTGGTGCAGGCGCTATTTTTTGCCGACGGGGGATTGTTGGCCCTGGGTTGCAATATCTTTAATCTCGGGTTTTTCCCGGCTTTTCTTGCCTATCCCTTCATTTACAAGCCGTTGGTCGGCAACGCTCCGAGCAAGGCCAGGATAGCCGTGGCCGCCATGGTTGCCGCCATCGTCGGTCTCCAGCTGGGAGCTTTTGCCGTGGTGCTTGAGACCGTGGCCTCGGGGATTTCCTCTCTGCCCTTTGCCACCTTTATCAGCCTCATGCAGCCGATTCATCTGGCTATCGGCGTAGTGGAGGGGCTGGTGACCGGTGCGGTGGTTTCTTTTGTGTACCAAGCCCGCCCGGAAATTATCCGCAGCGTCCAGGAAGCGAGGCCCCTTGGCGCAACCCCGCTGCGTAACGTCCTGGCAGCCTTTCTTGCTCTGGCCCTGCTCATCGGGGGGCTTGTTTCCTGGTTTGCCTCGGAAAAGCCGGACGGTCTGGAATGGGCCATTGCCAAGGTCACCGGCACCGAAGAACTTGCCGGGCCGCAGCAAGGGGTACACGCCAAACTTGCCGCGCTTCAGGAGGCAGTCGCTTTTTTGCCGGAGTATACGTTCAAAAAATCAGCGCAACAACCGGAAAACGAGACGGAAACGGAATCCTCTCTGGGAACCAGCGTGGCAGGAATTGTCGGCGGTCTGCTGACTTTGGCCATTGCTTTCTTAAGCGGTATTTTCTTAAGAAAACAGAGCAGGGTGGTCTGAGGCCGCCCGGAAGTTCGGGGATTGTGTGAACACGGGGAACAGGCTGAATACCTCTTCCCCTCTTTTTCTTGGGAGAGGCGGATGGCATCCATTGCCGGAACAATAAAGGATTTCAGGCAGCTTGACCTGCTGGCCGCCGGGGACACGGTTGTACATCGCCTCGATGCCCGAGCCAAGGTCTTGGTAACCCTGGCCTTTATCCTGGCTGTGGTTTCTGTGCATAAATATGAGCTGGCCGCATTATTTCCTTTTTTCCTTTATCCGGCAGTACTCATGGCGCTGGGGAATTTGTCGCCACGCTATATTGTGAAAAAAATTCTGGTTGTCCTTCCCTTTGCCGTGATGGTGGGCATGTTCAACCCCCTGTTTGATCAGACGGTGCTGGTTCGTCTCGGTCCTTTTGTTATCAGTGGCGGCTGGCTTTCCTTCGCCTCCATTTTGGTTCGGTCGATGCTCACTGTCGGTGGCGCCCTTATTCTTGTGGCAGTAACCGGCTTTCCCGCGATCTGTCATGCCCTTGACCAGTTGGGGATGCCCAGAATCTTTACCGTGCAGCTTCTTTTCTTGTACCGTTATCTCTTTGTTCTTACCGAAGAAGGGGGCCGGACGGCACGGGCTCGCGAGCTCAGAGCTTTTGGTAAAAAAGGGTTGGGTTTAAGTTCTTACGGCTCGCTGATCAGCCATCTTCTCCTGCGTACCTGGCTGCGGGCGGAGCGGATCCATCTCGCCATGCTGGCCAGGGGGTTTGCCGGGGAATTCCATCCGCGCCGGATAACCAGGTTCGGGGTCAGGGATATCTTTTTTCTTGCCGGCTGGTCGGGATTGTTTCTTCTTTTTCGTCTGGTAAATGTTTCCCAGATTCTGGGAATGATCGTCACAGGGGGGCGCGGGTGAGCCATCATATAGTTGAGGTCAAGGATCTGCACCATGTCTATCCCGACGGAACCGAAGCGTTGCGGGGTGTTTCCTTTCGGATCACCCATGGCGAATCGGTGGCGATCATCGGCGCCAACGGCGCGGGTAAATCCACCCTGCTTTTGCATCTGAACGGCTATCTGACCACCAGTCAGGGTGCGATCCGCATCGGCGATTTTCCCCTGACCCCCGCCACCCTGCCAGAGATCCGGCGTACGGTGGGTATGGTTTTTCAGGATCCGGACGATCAACTGTTTATGCCCACGGTTTTTGACGATGTGGCTTTTGGCCCGTTAAATCTGGGCTTGGCTGGGGTGGAGGTGGAAGAGCGGGTGCAGGAGGCCTTGGGTCGGGTCGGGGCCTGGCATCTGCGCGATAAACCGCCCTATCGTCTTTCCGGCGGGGAAAAAAAACGGGTGGCCATTGCCACGGTGCTGGCCATGTCGCCGGATATCCTGGTCATGGATGAGCCGACTAGCGGTCTTGATCCCTTTGCCCGCCGGCAGCTTATGGCGTTGTTGAAGGATTTTCACCACACCCGGATTTTCACCAGTCACGATCTGGATATGGTCCTGGAACTGTGCGAGCGGACCATCGTTCTGCACGAGGGGGAGGTCAGAGCCGATGGCCCGACCCTGGAGATCTTTCGCGACGAACCGTTGCTTGCAGCCTGTCGGCTGGAAAAGCCTTTTGCCATGCAAGGTTGCCCGGTTTGTGGGCAAAAGTCGTCACCCCCAAATCCTGAAGGGTAACGACTTACCAGGCAGACAGGGAGGCGCTTTATGGGCAGCGCACCACCAGTACATTGCAGAGGGCATGCCCAATCACTCGGGCCGTGGTGCTGCCCATGAGCAACCGCACAAGACCGGTGCGGCCATGGGTGCCGAGCACGATCAAGTCCACCTTGCTTTTTTTGGCGGTTTCCACCAGTGCTTCTTGGGCAGAGGCTGCGGCGACGACCTTTGCCTCACAGGCGAGCCCGGCCTTTTTCACCTTTGCTGCGGCCAGGTCCAGATCGGTGCGAGCTTTTTCTTCCATCAGCTTATTTGCCTCCGGCGCCATGGCCTGGAGTTCCACATTGATTTCCGGTACGGTGATCAGCAGGAGTTTAGCACCCGACTCCTTTGCCAAGGCAATCGCCTCCTTCAGCGCACAATCACTGAATTTTGTTCCATCGTAACCAACCATAATTTTTTTATACATAAAACCCCTCCCTTGTAGATGTTTGCAATAGGACCGGCCCAAGTGTTTCGCTGGGCTGGCAAGGCCGATGTCTTTGTATCATTATCTGTAATCGGCGAGGTTTTTGTCAAAGCAAAAAAAAAGGGGGCAGAGGGTTGGTGGCTCGGGCAGTTGCCGCAATCAGCAGAAAAAGGCGGCATGGTTGGAAGTGAAAAGCGGTGGGTCGCGCTGGAGAATAGGGGCAATGGCTGGGTGACGCTTGAATTCTTGGTCGAGAAACCTGCGGATTTCTTTGCGGGACCACCCCTTTGGGTGCTCGAAATCAGTGTACAGGGAGAGATCGCCCCCGTAAAACGCGCTGCGCACCACGGAGGGCGCTTCCGGGCTGCCGATGGGCATGTTGAACACGGCCAGATTGAGAAAGGTGATGGCTGAATGATGCCGGACTACGAAGGCCAAGGTCCGCCGCGCTTCGGCCAGAGATTCCGAGGGGGTGCCGAACAGCAGATAGATGTAAGTGGCGATCCCGGCCGTGGCCAAGGTTTGAAGAACCTTCTCGATCAGGGCCAGATCCTGGCCTTTGTTCATGGCGTTCAGCACCGACTGGTCGCCTGATTCAAGACCCAACTTCAGCATCCGGCAGCCGGATCGGCGCAGGGCCTGGCAAAAATCATCCTCGGCCAGCAGGGGGCTGATCCGGGCGAAGCCGTACCAGTCGAGGCCCGGCGGCTCGGCGGCCAGGGCCTGCATCAGGGCCGGGCTAATTGCGTTGTCGAGAAAATGGAGCAAGGCCGGGCGGGTGGTTGTCTTGAGGCTGGCAATATCTGCCAGCACGGTGGCCGGAGGAATCTGTTGGTAGGGGTTGCCTTCGGCCTTTTCCGGGCAGAACAGGCAGTGGTTCCAGTAACAACCCGAAGAGGCGGCGTAGGGCAGGATCAGGCCGGGAGCCAGGTAATTGGCCAGTGGCAGGCCGAGGTAGGAAGGGGTCTGGTGGCGTGGAGAAAAATCGCCGGAAAGGAGGCGGACCAGCGCTTCTTCGCCGGGGCCGGCAAAGCAATGGTCGATCAACCCGGCAAAGGGGTTGCTCCAACTCGGGTTGCGCAGCCAGGAGGTGACCAGCCCGCCGCCTACGACGATGGGCAGCCCAGGATAGTGCTTCTTGAGAAAGCCGATCATGGCAAAGGTGGTGGGGGCCTGACTCAGATAGTTCAGGGAGAAGCCAACCAGTGTTGGCCGGGTTTCTTCGATAAGGTCGGGGAGTCGGGCCGAGAAGTAGGGAAAGAAGATGTTTGCCTCGGGGTTCTCGGCCGCCTGGATAAGATCCGCGCTGCTTAAAGGAGAGAGCCCCTGTTCTTGATAGTTGGCAAGGCTGAGGGAGAGATGGTGTCGCTTGCCGGTCTGCTCCAGGACCCGGTTGACATCCGCCACTGCCCGCCGGTAGCGGGAAGGGTTTTGGTACAGATTCGGGGTGCGCAAGGCCGCCAGATTATCGTTGAGATTTCTGCCCGCGCGGAGGCTCCAGGTATCTGTGTCGGAGGTTGGGGCGGCGAGCAGGAACAGCTGGCCTTCCAGGTTGGCGTCCAGCAAGGTGCAGGGCAGGCCATGCCCACGGAGGGTTCCGGCCAGACGGGCAATCCCGGCTGGAGGTTCGCAGGCTTTGGCGGCTGGAGGGTGGATGAGAAGCATGGGAGTGAAGATACCCGAATGCGTGCGGGAATGCGATGGGCAAGAGAGCTTGACGAAAGTCGTCGCAGAAAAAAAGCGGGCGCTCAAATGAGCGCCCGCGGGAAACAGCTTGGTGGTTGAGTAGAACGTGTGACTACAGGTGGCAGACCAGGACCGGGCAGTCGGCATAGCCGATAACCCGTTCGGTGACGCTGCCCATGAGCAGTCGGGTCAAGCCTTTTCGGCCATGGGAACCCATGATGATGAGGCTGGCGGAGATTTCTGTGGCCATGTCGGTGATGGCTTGGTGGGGCTCACCATCCCGCACGAACAGCTCCGTTTGTACCCCGAGATCCCCCGCCCAATTCCGGACCTTGTCCAGAACCTTGTCCGCTTCCTGGTACAGTCCCTTCATAACTTCCTGGCCGAGGGCATAAAACTCGTCATTGGTATACACCACGGAAACGGCGGAGAGTTTAGTTTTCCGTTCCTGAGCTATCTCCAGGGCCCGGGCCAGGGCGTTGTCGCAACAGGTTGAGCCGTCCGTGGCCAGCAAGATATTCTCCCAGGAAAGCTGGGCGGTTTCCGGAATAACCAGAACATCTTTGTTGGTATGCCCGATGACCCGGGCGGTGACGCTACCGATCAAGGCTCGCTCCATCTTGCCCTTGCCCCGGCGACCCATGACAATGAGATCGCAATTTTCCTCTTCGGCGACATGGACAATCTGCTCATAAGGTTCACCCTGTTCCAGGTTGGTCAGGATGTGGACCCCTTCGTGGTCTGCCCTTTGCTTGGCATCGGCCAGCAAGTCTTGGCCGGTTCCGGCAATAGTTGCTTTGATATCCGAGACCCCGAGTAGCTCCAAGTCTCCCAGGTAGGGGGGGACAACGGCTAACACCTTGATCCAGCTCTTGTCCTCCCTGGCAAGCTGGCTTGCCAGGGAGAGAGCGTTTTGGGCCGAAGTAGAACCGTCGTAGGCGACAAGGATCTTTCGGTACTTGGCCATGGCTTATACTCCGGCAAGGGCTTTTTTGCTCTGGCGGTCGGCACTCATCCCTTTCACCATGGCTACGGTGATGATGAGACCGGCGGAGCCAAGGGCGAGGACCAGAGCCCAGAAGCTGACGCCTTCGAGCAGAGAATGCATGGATTCGCTCATCGGGGTCATCAGGTCAAGGTCGGCAAGGTAGCCGGGAATCTTGGCGCCGCGGCTGACTGCAACGATGAGCATCGTGGTGGCCATGACCACCTTGATGATGTAGTCCTTAACATAGGTGGTACCCAACGCGCCGAGCTGCACGCCGATCAGGGAGGTGGCCAGGAGCAGCAGGGAGAGACGGATATCGATAAGGCCGGAAAGACCCCACTGTACGGAACCCCAGGCGCCCATAACAAAGGCGATGATCAACTCGGTGGCGCTGGCAACTATTGCAGAGGCGCCGACCACATAGATCATGCCGGGAACGCCGATGAAGCCGCCCACCGCGATGGTGGCCGCGAGCATGCCGGTGAGTACGCCGACCGGGATGGTGATCCAGGCGGAGATGGTCACCTTGGCGGTTTTGAAATGCATCATGGGTGCGAGCTGGATCTTCTGCATGCGCAGGGCCAGCTTGCTCACGGTCTCTTTGCCGTCGCCCTTGGCAAGCTTCCAAGCATCATAAAAGACATAGCCGCCGACAAAAACGAGTACTACCATGAAAACCGTGGAGATATAGAGGTTGGAGCCTGCGCTGCCAAAGTGATCCATGATGTATTTCTGGATCGTGATACCGATCTGCACGCCGATAACGGCGGTGACGGCCATAACCAGACCGAGCTTGATGTCGGCCTGTCCGTATTTCCAGCGCTTGTAAGCGCCGACCATGGCCTTGGGGAATTTGTGGCACATGTTGCTGGCCACCGCCACTGCGCCGGGCACGCCCAGAGACATCATGGCTGGGGTCATGACAAAAGCGCCGCCGGAGCCGATGAAGCCGGAGAGCAAGCCGCCAATCAGACCGATGACGAGCAGGGCGAGGAGCTTGCCGCCGGTCATGTTCATGAACATGACGGAGACTTCCTTCATCACATTGCTAGCGGCAGCATGTTTGTCCAGACTGATCAGGACCTTTTTGTTCAATCGTATATCCTCGGGCTTCATATCCTCGCCTAGGGCGAGGGTGGTGAACTCCTCGGTGCCATCCTTCTGGAAGACAACGGTGCGTTCTGCAACATTCATTTCGGTAATAATGCCTTTGAGGATGTCCTTGGGGGGGCCGCCGGCGGCAAGGGCCGGCTGGGTGAGCAGGGAGAGGGGAACAAGGGCGAACATGAGTATAATCAGTAACTTCTTCATTGTGGGTAAATCTCCTTTAGCTAAGCCAGAGCGGCTGGGTTATTTTTTTGCTTCAAGACCGATGCTGCTCAGCAGGTTGCTGGCAAAGGCCCCGTGGATGAAGGAAAAGAAGAAGGCTGCCCCAACCGGAAACACCCAGTGCCAGCCGCCCGCGGTGAAAACCTGGGTGACCAGTTTTTCGTTGGTGAAGAGCATGTAATAGGCGGAAAGTGACATCGTCCCGAAGATGATGGTCTTCAGGTAGGGCTTGCGTTTTGCTGCCGGAGCCGGTGATTTACCATACTGCTTTGTGGCGTTTGCGCCCAGAATCTGGCGGGCGGTGTCGTGTTCGCCAGATTCGGCAAAGGCGATGGCCGACATGTTTTTGTCTAAGGTGGTGATGTTCATTTTCTCTCCCTTCTTGGTCTGAATTTAGTTTTAGATGTCAGGCTCTGGACGACCCTGCGTACATCACGACAGGGCAGTGCAACGCCTGAAATTTGGCGATCATGTTTTCTTTTGCTTTGCGGCATCTTGCGCCGTCCGGTTCCAGCGCATCAAAGACAACGCAGAGGATGTCCCGGCGGGGACTGGCATGGCGGAGCACCTCGTCGGCCAAGCAGCCAGGGCCACTGACCGGCTGGTAGATAACGCCTTTTTCTTGAAGAGCGGTGTTGAGAGAGGCGAGCGGCTCTTTTTCCTGGTTGAGAATGAGGCCTGTTTCATTTTCCGGCAGGTGCAGCATATGGAAAATTTCCAGGCCGCCGCCGAGGCGTTGACAGAGATGCATTGCGTAGCTGATGGTTCTGGTCTCGATTTCCGGTTTGTCAGTCCCAAGGAGCACTCGTTTGCGCGCATTCTTGTTCGTCTTGATGAACTGGCTGGCTATTTCGAACTCTCCGGCCTCGGCAAAAGTAGCCGCAGTCATGGACTCTTCAAGTTTTTTGAATAATTTTGTCAGGGTGCTCATTGGCCCGTTCCAGTATGCATGGTGCGTGAACAGCTTGGATGCTTTGTTGTTGCATAGTCGTAAAGCAACAAGCATGCCATGGGTGAGTAAATATTTTTATTCTGTAATTTCAAAATGTTACATCTGTTCCAGTTTGGAATGGCGGTGTTGCGTTATCGCAACATGATTTTTTGTTAAAAAATAATATCTTGAAATATCAGCAAGTTAACTAGGTGTTGCAATAGTAAAACAGGTGTTGCCAAATGCAACCTCTGGACTTTGTTTTTGAGTGGGGGTATTGTGTTTTTAAATAGGAAATCGCAGGGGGAATCGGCCCCCTTGCGGGATAAGGAAAGCAAATCATGTTCCATCTCGGCATACGCAAGAAGATCACTTACGGTTTCAACCTGTTGCTTCTCCTCATGGTGGGCTCTGCGGTTTTAACGTATGTCATCGTCAAGCGGGTGGAAGAACAGGTTGCCTTCGGCGAGGTTATTGAGGATTTTTTTAATACGACCCTTGAGGTCCGCAGATTCGAGAAGAATTATTTTCTCTACCGGCAGGAAAAGGATTTTCAGGAAAATCAGCTCTATTGGGAAAAAATCAGGGATATCTTTGGGAATAATGCGGCCGCCCTGCATCTGGTTGTCTCTTCCTCCGAGATCCAGCAACTTGCACGGGTAATCGACACCTACAATGGGTTCATGGGGCAACTCCACGTGCATTACCAGGAAATTGCTCAGGGGGCAGACTACCCGGGGATGGGCCGGACTCAGGATAAGTTGGAAGAGCAGGTCCGCTCCTCGGGCAAGGAACTCACCGAATTTGGCGAAAAAACCCGGGATGCCGTAAAGAGGAAAATCAAGACCCTCCTGAAAACGACCCAGAAGATCCTTCTGGCCTCCATGCTCTGCCTGTTTGTTTCTGCCCTGACTATTGCTGCCCTTTTGGGGAGGAAGGTGGTGAATTCCCTAAAGATTCTCGAAGGATACACCAAAAGGATTTCTCAGGGTGATTTTGTTGAAGTCGCGGTGGGGGAAGGGGAGCAGGAGATCCGTTCGTTGCTCACAGCATTCAACCGGATGACCAAGGAATTGCAGATGCGACAGCATCAGTTGGTGCAATCGGAAAAACTGGCAGCGCTGGGTACCCTCCTGTCCGGGGTGGCCCACGAGTTGAACAACCCTCTTTCCAACATCTCCACCTCGGCTCAGATTCTGGGGGAAGAGATTGAAGAGGATGATTTGGAGTTCAAGAAGAATCTTATTGGCCAGATCGAGACCCAGTCGGATAAGGCTCGGGATATAGTGCGAACCCTGCTGGATTTCTCCCGGATTAAGGAATGCAAGAAAGAGAAGGTGCTCCTTAGGAAGCTGGTGGATGAAACAATTCTGCTCCTGCGTGGGACTGCACCCAGCGAAGTGATTATCGCCGTGGACATCCCGGAGGATCTTTTCATTATCGTGGATAAGCAGCGGATGCAGCAGGTTCTGCTCAACCTGATCAAGAATGCGATCGACGCAGTGCAGGGCAACGGGCATATCTGGGTTTCCGCCCTTGGCACAGGATGCGGCACCGGTCTTGATGAAGTGGAAATTCTCATCGAAGATGACGGGCCTGGTATTGACGCAGAGCATGTTAATAGGATCTTCGATCCATTTTTCACCACCAAGGACGTGGGCAAGGGCTCCGGTCTTGGGTTATTTATTGTTCATGACATAATTGAGTGGCATGGCGGGTCAATCAGTGTGGAAAGCAGACCCGGTCTTGGCACTACCTTCATTATTTGGTTACCGGCAACGCAACAGGAACATGGTTATGAATGAAGAAGCCGCAAAAATATTGGTCGTTGACGACGAAGAAATAGCCTTGAACAACCTTAAGCATGTTTTGAAAAAAGAGGGTTATGAGGTCACTGCTTCCCAGAGTGGTCCGCGAGCCCTGCATTTGCTGGAGGAGAATATGTTCGACCTTGTCCTCACCGACCTGAAAATGGAAAAGGTCGGAGGCATGCAGATTCTGAAGCGCACCAGAGAGCTGTATCCTGATACCGAGGTGATCATGATTACCGGATATGCCACAGTGGATTCTGCCATTGATGCGATGAAGGGTGGGGCCTACCATTATATAGCCAAGCCATACAAGCTGGATGAGGTTCGGAAGGTGGTGCTGGAAGCCCTGGAGAAAACCAGGCTCAAACGGGAAAACAGCAGGCTGCGGGAGCATCTTAAGGCCTTTCAGGGGGAAGCCCGGATTATCACCGATAACCCTGGGATGAAAAAACTGCTGGCCACGGCAGGGCAGGTTGCCACCTCGGACAGCAATGTGGTGATCTGTGGGGAATCAGGCACCGGTAAGGAGCTGTTGGCCAGGTTTGTCCATGCCTCTAGCAATCGCCGAAATGGCCCCTTGCTTTCCGTGAATTGCGGAGCTTTTCAGGAGGATCTGCTGGCCAATGAGCTTTTTGGTCATGAAAAGGGGGCGTTCACCGGGGCGGTGGAAATGAAGAAGGGGTTGGTGGAGATGGCCGATGGCGGCACCCTTTTTCTGGATGAGATCACGGAGATGTCGCCGGCCATGCAGGTGAAGCTCCTCCGGGTGATCCAGGAAAAAGAGGTGATGCATCTTGGCGGGGTTGCGCCGATCAAGGTCAATGTCCGTTTTCTCGCGGCCACCAACCGGAATCTGCCCGAGGAGGTGAAGTTGGGGCATTTCCGGCAGGATCTCTTCTTTCGGATAAACGTGGTGGCGCTCCAGATCCCGCCCCTGGCCGAGCGCAAGGATGATCTGCCCCTGCTGATTCAGCATTTTATCAGGAAATATGGGGTGTTGATGCACAAGGAGGTGCGGAATATCGACCCGGAGGTGGTGGATATTTTGCAGCGTTATGATTTTCCGGGCAATGTCCGGGAGTTGGAAAACATTATCGAACGCGGGGTGGCTCTGGCCAGCGGCGATACCATTGAGGTCGGGCATCTGCCAGAAGACCTGCGCGGCGCCTGTTTCCAGACCTTCCGCCGGAAAAGTGGCGGCATCCCGAGCCTTGCCGATCAGGAACGGGCCTATATCGAGTGGGTGTTAAAGGAACATGGGGACAACAAGAGTCTGGCCGCCCAAACGCTGGGCATTGACCGGGTCTCCTTATGGCGCAAGATCAAGAAATACGAGCTCGAGGGCTGATCGCAGATTTTAATGCGTTGTTGCGCTGTCGGTGTTGGGCAAGGGTGGCAACAGTAGGCCAAAGGCGCTGCCCAGCTTGCGAACCAGTTCAATGAAGCTGTGGGGGAGCGGCAGGTCGCGGTCAGCCAAGAGGATTCCCAGGGCTTGCGCCTGCTGGAGGGTGGCGGTGCTGTCCTGACCCTCTTGGTGGTCGCACAGGGATTGGATGCGGAGGGCGTCGGTGAGAGGAATCCGCAGCTCCTCAAGCATGGCCCCGAGCTTGGTCTGTTCGTGGGCAATGAGGTTTGCGTGGTTCCGGGCGAAGACGGCAAAGGGCTCTTCGTGGGGTGGAGCGCCGAAAATCGTATTGACCAACGCCCCGGCAATTTTGGCGATGAAGACGGCTTCATGGTCGGGATGTTTCTTCGCCAGGGCTTCTTTTAATTTTTTAAAAGAGATCATCTTCACGATCTCGATTCCCTCGCGCAGAATGGGAATCAGCTTGCTCTCAAAGTCCATGGGCAGAAAGCCCCCCTTGTCCTGTATGGGATGCACAGGCTGAATATTTTTGGATAGGAGCGCGGCATATGGGCGGGCGGCTCAGGTAAAAAGATCCGGTTCTCCAGTGACTTTGCGGACAAGATCGCGGTAGTCCTGAGCGCCGTTGGAGCCGGGGGCAAATTCAAAAATGGTCTGGCCATAGGCCGGCGCCTCGGATAACCGGACGTTGTAACGGATCGGGGAGCAGACCTTCTCCCCGTAAATTTTTTCAATCTCCTCCAAAAACTCGGTTCCTCTCTTCACCCGCATGTCGCGGAAGGTGGGCAGGATGTAACGGAGCTCGACCTCCTTGCGGAATTTTTGGATGGAGGCGATGCTTTTCAGGAACTCACCAAACCCCTGGATGGACATGACCTCCAGCGAGACCGGGGTCATCAACTCGTTGACATAAAAAAGAACATTGACGGTGAGCGGGTCCCAGCCCGGCGAGGTATCCACCACCACATAATCGTAGTCTTTTTCAAGCGGGGTCAGGGCCTGGGCAATGGTCAGCTCGCCGCCGTAGTCTTTGCGGTCGATGAGGCGCTTGAGGCCAGCCAGGGATTTGCCGCCGGCCAAGATCCATAGGTTTTTGCGGGCCTGAATAATTGCCTCTTCGGGGGGCAGCTCGCCGGTTACCAGCTCGGTAAGGCCACCCTTGGGTTTTACGCCCAGCATGAAGCTCGATTGTCCCTGGGTGTCGGTGTCAACCAGGAGAACCCTTTTGCCGGCCAAGGCAAGCCCGGCTGCGAGATTCACTGAGGTTGTGGTCTTGCCGACCCCACCCTTACTTAGGGAGACGCCGATCCTTCTGGTTTCTTGATTGGACGGAGTCGCGGGGCCGGGAGCAGGAGGCGGGGCCTCGATGGTCGTCGGTTGTGATGGGGGAGGGGGTGTTTCTTCACGCGGAATCTCAAGAGGGAACTGTTGGCCACAGCCTTGACACCGGGCCATCTTGACATTGGGCGGGATTCTTTTTTCATCGATATTATGCTGTTTTTTGCAATGAGGGCAAGTAATGATCATTGTGAAGTCTCCGGGCCGGCTGAGGCCAACTTCTTGTTATTTCTGGCGAATGCCCTTTAAAATCTCTTTGATCAGATGGCTTTTCTCGCCTTTTTCCTCAAATTCCTTGAGGATCATCCTGAGCGCTTGATCGACAATCCGGGACTTTGAAACCCGGGATTTCAAGCGCGGCTGCACAAGTTCGTTGATTTTATCCCTCGCATCATCCAGGTCGGCGAAAATTTCTCCGGAAAGATAGTGGGTGGATTTTTTTTTGCTGTCACCGCTCGGAGGTACTTTCGGGGGATTTGGGCACGACCGGCTTTCGGGAGAGTGCTTGGCTGTTGACGCTTTTTCGGCGCGATGAATCAGCTTGGCAAGGGATGAACCCTCATGCCCAGCGTCCTCCGATGTGCCTTTGAGCAGGTCATCCATGATGTCGTTTTTATGCTTTGCCGCCATTTTGCCTCGGGTTCATGATGAGGTTGCGATTCAATCCCGGCCAAGGTCGGCAGAGCTATTTTTTGTGCCAAAAAGTCTGGCGTGGTGGGCGGTCAGAAAATTCTGCAGGGCGTGCTCGTCTTTTTGGCTGAGGTCGATGAATTCGATCCCGCAGTGGCATTCGCCGGAGGTTTCGCTTGGAGAAATATGAGTGACTTTTCCCCGGAGGGCAATGGTGTTGTCGCCGATATGTAGTGTGATGCTGTAAGGCGTGCCGGCAAGAAAGCTATCAAGGGTGGGAACGATGAGACCCAGGCCGCGGCTGCCGATATCGCAGACCCGTTGACCGAGGCCATCGATTTCGGCATAGACCGCATCATCTTCGCCAATGGGTTCACGATAGTTCTTGCGGATGATTTTTTTGAGATCGGCGTCGGCGGGCTTGGCCCCGGCCGGAGCGACAGGCAACTCTGTAAGCTCCCAGGGGGCTGTTTCTTCGACCCCAGTTTTTTTCTTGGTCGTCATTGCCGGCTCCTTAGTGATCATATGCTGACGAGAGAGAAAATCTAAAAAAAAACTCCTCAAGAGGTACGAATATGCAGGAGATGTTTGATTATTCATTGGCATTGCTAAGATTGTCAAGGGAAAACAGCCAGTTGTTGCCCAATGACAAGGCCGGGTGGAATTGTGGGCAAATGGAAAAAATGGAGACGGGACGGCGAAATTTTTTCTCATTTGCAGCGTCTTGCCGATAGGGCAGGCGAGATACTCAGCCCAACTCGGGAAATTTCACCTTGAGGGTTTCCTTGTCCGCAGTGCGCTCTATTTTTACCTGGACCTCGATCTGGTCATTTTTAAGGCCAAGGGTCAGCGGCATGCCCCCCTTGTCTTCCTCTAAATGGAGGATGGTGCGTATAATGGCGAGAATCTTTTCAAAGACAGGCCGGGCTGGAGGACGGAGGGCGATTTTTTCATCATCGTGTTTAATGGTAACGGTGATCTTATCCTTTTTCCTTTTGATGGAAAGCTGGTGCGCTTCTTCGGTGAGAGTGAAGAGAAGGGCCAGGGCGAGGTACCGGAGGGCGTCCTCCTGGATGTCAGCGGAGGGGTTATCTGCCACCTTTTGAATGGTGGGGGCATAGTCCGTGCCAAGATAGCAGTCGCACATTTCCATAAGTTTTAGATGAAGATTCGGGTCATGTATTTCCATGGCGCCTCCTGGCATGGTTCTGTTTGGTAGAATAATCCTTACGATTGCTTACTCTTGCCCCTCATATTGCTATGAACGGCTTTGTCGTGTCAAGGGAAAGGATGCCGAAAAGCAAAGGGTTTTCAGATGCGGTGTTTTTGGATCCCTGAAAGAATTTTGACAGCGTGACGGCAGCCTGCTATATTTTCCGCTCGCCGGAGACAGAGAACGCATGTCGCAGGCGTTGCATCATTGTCATTGACCTGTGTCCTCGTTCTTTTTGGCGGGACCATCAACCATTGAGAAGTCAAGGAGGCCAGGAGCATGAAGACCGACTTATCGCATACCCTGTTTGTAAAGGCGCAGCAGCTTATCCCCGGCGGAGTGAACAGCCCGGTGCGGGCCTGTAAATCTGTGGGCTGCGAGCCTCTCTTTGTCAAAAGAGCCGCTGGTTCAAAAATCCACGATGTGGATGGCAATGAGTTTCTTGATTTTGTTTGCTCCTGGGGGCCGATGATCCTTGGCCACAATCATCCGGCCGTGGTCGAGGCCATTGAGAAAACCCTGCAAGACGGTACCAGCTTCGGCGCCCCCTGCCCCTTGGAGATTGAACTGGCTGAACTGGTGATCAACGCTCTGCCCTCGGTGGAAAAGGTGCGGTTCGTCAGTTCGGGAACAGAGGCGACCATGAGCGCCATCCGGTTGGCCAGAGGGTACACCGGTCGCAATGTGGTGGTGAAGTTTGACGGTTGCTACCATGGGCATGCCGACAGTTTCCTGGTCAAGGCGGGCTCCGGGGTGATCACCCTCGGCATTCCTGGCAGTCCCGGAGTGCCTGAGGATATTGTCAAGAACACAGTGTCTATTCCTTATAATAATCTGGAGATTTTGGAACAGACCCTGCGGGATGAAAAGTTGGATATTGCCTGCGTGATCATCGAGGCGGTGGCCGGGAACATGGGAGTTGTCGCCCCGCAGCCCGGATTTCTGCAAAAGCTCCGCACCCTGACCACTGAACTTGGTATTGTTCTTATCTTCGACGAGGTAATCACCGGTTTGCGTCTGGCTCTGGGCGGAGCGCAGGAGTATTATGGGGTCATGCCGGATCTCACCTGTCTTGGCAAGATCATTGGTGGCGGCCTGCCGGTTGGGGCCTATGGCGGCAAAACGGAACTCATGGATACGATCTCGCCGATCGGCCCGGTGTATCAGGCCGGAACCCTGTCCGGCAATCCCCTGGCCATGGCAGCGGGCGCTGCGACCATGCGGCAGTTGGCCCAGCCCGGCTTTTATGCCGCGTTGGAGGAGAAATCAGCCCGCTTTGCTCAGAGCCTGACTATGCTTGCCGAAAAATACCTGCCCGGCCAGACCACCCTGAATCGGGTGGGTTCCATGATGACCGCTTTCTTTACTGCAGGGCCGGTAGTGGATTTCGATTCCGCCATGCAGGCGGATACGGCCAGATATGGCCAGCATTTTCGGCAGATGCAGGCCCAGGGAATCTGGCTGGCGCCCTCCCAGTTCGAGGCTCTTTTTATCTCCGGAGCCCAGAGCGAAGCCGAGCTGGCCATGGCGCTGGAGAAAACTGAATGCTCATTCAAAAAGTTGGCCAAATAAGAAAAAAGCCGTTGACTTTGGGGGGATGCAATGATAGTAATCCTATCGGTCGTAAATCGATGGATTCTTTGTTCGGTCAGCTCGACAAGGGGTGAAGATGTCCAGTAACCGCAAGGATACACTGCGGCTCTTGGCTCAATTCAGCACCGTTGGCATGTCCGTTGCCTTCTCCATCTTTATTGGCGTCGGCATTGGGTACTATCTGGATCATAAGGTGTTTGATGGCAGAACCTCTCCTTGGTTGACCCTGATTTTTCTTGGGTTTGGGGTGGCGGCGGCGTTTAAAAACCTGTATGACATGGCCAGCAGAAAGGATCTCTGATGGTGGTCAGTGTTTCTCCTCCATCAGAGGGCGAGATGTCGCTTGGCAAGGTCATGGTCTTTAACTGGCTGTTGCTGGGAGTGCTCACCGGTTTGGCCTGGTTGGGGTTTTCAGGTTTTCATGCCCTCTCCGTTTTTGTCGGCGGGGCGATAGTAAACGTAAGTTTTCTGTTTTTGAAAAGGGATCTGATTCGGTTGTTTGGTGGACCGCTTGATGCGGTCAAGCCTTTGTTTTTTATTCGATATTATCTGCGTCTGTCCGTAGTCGTGGGTGTTCTTTTCCTTCTGGTCAGGTATCAGTTGGTTCACATCCTCGCTCTGCTGGTTGGCCTGTCCACCGTGCTTTTAGGTGTTGGGCTTGCCGTGATGGTTGCAGCAAGAAGTATTTATTCGACAAAGTAGTACAGGTTAAGGAGGCTCGTACGTCCATGGAACATCCAATATTGTTTATCTCGTTGATTCTGCAAAGCCTGGGAATGCCCGTTCCCCACGGTCCGGTTGGTGACACCCTGCTGGCCAAGCTGGTTTCCCCGCACATGACGTACACCTGGCTGGTCATGCTCTTTCTGGTCATTGTTCCCAAACTGACTCTGGGCAAGATGTCCTTGGTGCCGGGCAAGGGCCAGAATTTCTGGGAGGTCGTCATCGGCGGCCTTGAGGGATTCATGGCGGACAACATGGGCAAGGACGGGGCGCGGATGATGTTCCCCATGCTGGCCACCTTTGCCCTCTATATTTTGGTGGCGAACATGATCGGCTTGATGCCTGGCTTCATGTCTCCGACCTCCAACCTCAACATCACCCTGGCTTGTACCCTGATTGTGTTTTTCACCACCCACATTCTGGGCATCAAGTTCCATGGCATCGGTTATATCAAACATTTTCTCGGACCCATTCCCTGGCTGATTCCCCTCATGCTCCCCATCGAGCTCATCAGTCATTTTGCCCGTATTTTGTCTCTCTCCATCCGTCTTTTTGGTAATATCATGGCTAAGGAAACCCTGCTGGGCATCCTGTTCATGCTGGCCGGTGCTTATTTTGCTCCGCTGCCGATTCTGTGTCTCGGCGTGTTTGTTTCCATCGTGCAGGCGCTGGTTTTTCTGCTGCTCTCGATTCTCTACTTTTCCGCAGCCATGGAGCATGCCCACTAATTACGTGTAACCGGTTCCTTGTGAACTAATGAAGAAGGCCAATTATAAAAATTTTTTTGGAGGAAGTACGATGAAGAAAGCAGGAATTTTGTCCGTATTGATGGTTTTGGCTCTGGCCACCGTTGCCATGGCTTCTGAGGCTGGTGCAGAGGCGGCTACCACCGCAGCTTCCGGTGCAAACCTTGCCCTGATCTGCCTTGCTGCTGCTCTGTCTGTTGGTGTTGCAGCTCTCGGTTGTGGTATCGGCATGGGTGCTGGTATTGGCGGCGCATGCTCCGGTATCGCTCGTAACCCCGAGGCTTCTGGTAAGATCACCGTAACCATGATCATCGGTCTGGCTCTGATTGAGTCTCTGACCATTTACGGTCTGGTTATTTCCCTGATCCTGCTGTTCGCGAATCCGCTGCTGAAGTAAGTTTTTCGCGATATTTTAGTTTTGTAAGGCCGCAGGGGTTTCCCCCCTGCGGCCTTTTCCGTTTTCTGGGGTCCTCGGTCATGAGCGAAGTCGTTGTCCAGCCTTGCCGTTGCAAAAACGAGCCGCAACTCCCACCGTGGGGCATTTTGTTGGTCAACCCCTCCGAGTCCAGACTGGCAACACAGATCTCAGGACAGGAAGGCTGGTCCCGGCATTTTTTGTTTCACAGCAACCTCTATCTTGGCCAATCTTCCCCCATGTTCTGGGCCGGCCCTGCGGTTGGTGCACCCATGGCGGTGATCTGTCTGGAAAAGCTCATTGCCCTTGGCGCCAGCCGAATCATCGTTTGCGGTTGGTGTGGCTCGCTCCAGTCTGACCTGGGCGTGGGCGAACTGGTGCTGCCGACTTGGGCCATTAGTGAAGAGGGGACCTCCGGACATTACCCCATGGAGGGCAGAAGTGAATCTTCTCCCCGGTTGCGCGAGGCTCTGAAGGATTTTTGCGTCAGCACTGGCAAAGTGTTCAGGGAGGGGCCGATCTGGACCACTGACGCCCTGTACCGTGAGACCAGAGAAAAGGTTGTCCGCTATGGTGGGGAAGGAATTCTTGCCGTGGATATGGAGTGTTCCGCGCTCATGCAGGTCGCAGCCTTTCGTCAGGTTGAGCTGGCGGCTGTCCTGATGGTTTCCGACCTATTATGGCAGGACCCCTGGCAGCCTGCTTTTCAGAGCAAGGAATTCCGTCGGCGTTCGCAGGGATTGGTGGCTGACCTTATGCGCTGTGTCAGCGGTCTGGCTGCGGCATAAAAAATAGTGAGGCGATAATGCGTACTGTTTTTACTGTAAGTCTTGGTTGTCCTAAAAATTTGGTGGATACCGAGCTCATGCTTGGCCTGCTTGTTGAGGCCGGTTTCGCCCCCTGTGAGGAAGCGGAAGAGGCAGATCTGCTGTTGGTCAATACCTGCGGCTTTATCCAGTCAGCGGTGGAAGAAGGGATTGAGGAGATTCTGACCCTGGCAGAGGTCAAGGAGCGTTACCCTGAAAAAAAACTGGTGGTGGTTGGCTGCATGGTGCAACGCTACGGCGCTGACCTGGCCAGCGAGCTGCCTGAGGTCGATCTTTTCATCGGCACCGAGGGAACCCAGGATGTAGTAAGCAGAGTGCTGGGGCTTGCCCAGGCAAAAAAAACACATGTGTATGTTGCTCCGCCGACCTTTCTTTTGGACAGTACCTTTCCCCGTCGGCTTTCTTCCCCGGCGCATCGGGCTTATATGAAAGTTACCGAGGGCTGCGCCAACCGGTGTGCTTATTGCTTGATTCCTTCCCTGCGCGGCAACCTGCGCAGTCGCCACCTTGACGATCTGGTTGCTGAGGTAGGAATGCTTGCGGAAAATGGGGTGCGGGAGCTGACTCTGGTGGCCCAGGATCTTACCGCCTATGGCCATGATCTTGGTGCTGGCGCGCCTCATTTGGTGGAGTTACTGCGCGCATTGCTGGCATCATGTGATATCCCTTGGCTCCGTCTGCTCTATTTATATCCCACCCGGGTTAGCGCTGAGCTCCTTGATTTCATGGCCGCCAATCCCCGGATAGTTCCCTATCTGGATATCCCGCTCCAGCATGTGTCTGATTCCGTGCTGAAGGGTATGAACCGGTCCTATGGTCGCCAGCAGATTGACACACTCCTGGGACGGATCCGTTCGATTCTGCCCCAGGCTGCCATTCGAACCACCTTCATGGTTGGGTTTCCCGGTGAAACCGAGGAGGATGTGCAACAGCTCGCCGATTTCATGCAGGCGCAGCAACTGGCGCATGTAGGGATCTTTGGCTACTCAAATGAAGAGGGGTGTGCTGCCTACACTCTGCCCAATCAATGCAGCGAAGAGGAAAAGAGCGAGCGCCATCAGCGGCTTATGGCGTTGCAGAACGGGATCTCTCTTGCTCGAAATCAGACAATGATCGGCAGGGTGGAAAAGGTGTTGGTCGAAGGTTGGAGCCGGGAAACCGATCTCTTGCTGGAAGGGAGGACCCGTTTTCAGGCCCCGGAGATTGATGGTTGTGTGTATATCAATGCTGGAGTAGCCAACCCGGGAGATATTGTGGATGTTCGGATCACTGAGGCCCACCCCTATGATCTCGTTGGTGAGATTATAGGCGCAGAAAGATCTGTTTAATCCGCCGACTCGTTGACCCGTTCCTTCAGCTCCTTGCCGACCTTGAAGAAGGGAAGTTTTTTAGGCTTGACCTTGATTTTTTCTCCGGTTTTCGGGTTGCGACCGAAATACGATTCGTACTCCTTGACCACAAAACTGCCAAACCCCCGGATTTCTATGCTCTCTCCATTTGCCAAGGCATCGCCCATGGCATCAAGGATGGTGGTCACGGCTGAACTCGCGTCCCGCAAGGGAACATGCATCTCTTCCGCAAGTGCTTCGATCAACTCCGATTTGTTCATCGCCCTTCTCCGATGCGTTACCGTTAAAAAAAACAACATTAAATACAGTAAGATAAAACATCTTAAACAGCTAAGTATTCAATTGTAAAGAGGATTTTTTTTAAGAGGAAATAAGGGCGAGATCTGCAGGGGTGAGCCGTCGGTATTTTCCGGTCGGCAAGGCGCCAAGCCGCAAGCCTCCGTAGGCAATTCGCTTGAGCGCCAGAACTCGGTGGCCTATGGCCTCAAACATCTTGCGGACCTGCCTTTTTCTCCCTTCGTGGATGGTGATTTCCAGAGTGGATGTCGTTGGCTCTTCGGCAATGATGTGTACCTTGGCTGGCCATGTTTTTTTTCCTTCAAGCTCGACCCCCTCCTCAAGCTCCCGAATTTTTTCAGGTGTTGGCAGGCCGCGTACCGTGGCCTGGTATGTTCGTTCTATTTCAAAACGCGGGTGGAGAATGCGTTCGGCAAAATCGCCGTCATTGGTCAGGATGAGTGCGCCTTCCGTATCAAAATCAAGGCGGCCCACGGGAAAAACCCGGCTGGTGATGCCGGTGAGCAGGGCGGAGACAATGGGTCTGCCTTGCGGGTCGTGGAGAGTCGTGACATAGCCCCGGGGTTTATTGAGCAGGAGATATATTTTTTCTTCCTCCCGGCGCAGGGGACGCCCTTCAAAGGCGACAACTTGCCTGTCAGGGTCAACCCGGCAGCCCATTTCGGTGATGACCGTGCCGTCCACTGTTACTTTTCCCTGACGGATTAACTCCTCGGCATTGCGCCGGGAGGCGATACCGGCCTTGGCCAAAATTTTTTGTAGCCGTTCTTCGGGCATGGAAATGTGCTTTGGGGGTCAGACGCGGAAGGGCGCAGAAGCAGGGGGGCAAGAAAACAGGCGCTTGGGGGCGGGATGTCCGGATAGCGGAAGCCGCGGTTCAGGCATGGTAATCACCGCGTCGCAACTTGGCTGCCTCGACATAGGAGGCTGTGGCCACCCGCTCAAGCAGGGAGGAAAGGGGGTTGTTTTTTGGCAGCTGATTTTTCAGGCTGACCAGGGCGGCGGTGTCATTTTCAAGGGCTGTGGCAAAAGGCTCAAGATCCTGGGCGGAAAAGGAGGTATTGCCCAAGGCGGCGCCGAATTTTTCCAGGGTGTTGATAGTGTCTTCTGTCAGGGTGAGGCTATCCAGCCTTAGGGCTGCTGGGATCGGGGTGGTGGCGGAAGCGGCGGCTATGGGTGTGGTGGTTGGGCTTTTGGCTGTGGCCAGTTCCTGCGCGAGAATATCCTGGAAAGAGAGTCCCGTGGCCGGGGCGGAGCCCTTGCCGATGGTTGAAATATCCTGCTGGCCAGGAGTAATCGTGGTGATCTTCATGATGGACGTCCCTATGCTTATTGATTTTCCTATTTATAACATAGCTATTCGGCAGAAGGATCGTCAATCTTTAAGAGAAAGAAGGTTTAAGTTTTTTTTGCTCAGCGGTAGCGGGGCGGCAAGATATCGCTGATTTTTCCGTCCACCAACCGCCGGGTTTTTTCGTCCACCTCAAGAACTTCAGGGTACCACGGCTTCAGGCGGCAGTCGAAGATGATGGGGGGGGTCAGGCCGGGGTGGAAGCGGCGTAACTCGGTGGCGGCCGCATGGATATCGGCGGCCGGTTCGAAACGGGTGAAAACGGTCCAGAGAAATTCCTGGAGATTTTCCGTGGTAGCCTGCGCGTCATCAACCAACACAACCACCTGCCAGTCGGACAGTGCTGGGCAGTGGGCCAGACGGGCGGGTAAATCTTGTTCCCGCGCAAAGCCCTCGCCTTGAACTACGAGGGTGCCGGGGAGAAAGACCGTGGCTTTGTCGCAGCCCTGGGGCAGTTCGCCGTGAAAGGACTCTGGCAGGATGCGCCGGGGCTCCTTGCCAAGTCCCATCATCATTGCTTTGGAGCCGTTGTTCACGGAGGGGCCGGTGTAGTCCAGGGTGTCTTGAGAAACATTGGCAAAGACGAAGAGGTCGGTCTGCCAGTTGATCCGCTCCAATACGTGGACCCACAGCCGTTTGAAGTCCGTCACTTCAATCTCGCCATCGGTGAGGATCAGGAATTTGGTGAGAGAGAGCTGGCCTTCGCCAAGAATGCGCAGGCCCGAGGCAAATGCCTCGCGGGGATAGCGGTTGGTGACCTTGGCTGCGGCCAGACAGTGGAAGCCGGTTTCGCCAAAGGTCTTGAGCTGGCGCACTCCGTTCATCACCAGGGGGAAGAGCGGGGACAACAGGTCCTGGAGATAGTCGCCGATGTAAAAATCCTCCTGCCGGGGGCGACCCACCACCGTGGCCGGATAGATAGCGTCGCGGCGATGGTAGAGTCGTTCCACATGGAAAACAGGGTAGTCGTGGGTGAGCGAGTTGTAGCCGTAATGGTCGCCAAAGGGGCCTTCGGGTCGCCGCATGTGGGGTGGGACAAAGCCCTTGGCCGCGAATTCGGCGTGGGCTACCAGGGGATGGCCGCCTGCCGGGTCTCTGGTTATGGGCAGCTTTTCGCCGAGGAGCAGGGAGGCCAGCATCAGCTCCGGGATGTTTTCCGGCAGGGGGGCAATGGCGGCCAGCATCAGGGCCGGCGGGCCCCCGATGAACAGGGTCATGGGCAGGGATTCGTTGCGGCTCTCCGCGGCATGGTAATGGTAGCCGCCGCCCTTGTGGATCTGCCAGTGGATGCCGGTGGTGCGGTCATCGAAACGCTGGATGCGGTACATGCCCAGGTTGTGGCCGCGGCCATCCGGGTGTTCGGTGTAGACCAGGGGCAGGGTGACAAAGGCGCCGCCGTCCGTGGCCCAGGAGGTGAGCAGGGGCAACTCGCTCAGTCGGACTGGAGTCTGGCAGGCCTCCAGGATGGGGGCCCTGTCTGTCGGGACCTTTTTTAAGCCCACCTTGGTGGCTTGACCCAACAGGGAGCGCATTTCCCAAATCTTGCCCAGGCTGGGGGGCATTAGGGTTTCCGCCGTCTTGACCAAGTCGGTCACGAATTGTTGGGGGCGTTTGCCAAAGGCCAGCTCAAGCCGGTGGGCAGTGCCGAAGAGGTTGGTGGCCACCGGGAAGCTGCTGCCCTTAACATTGGTGAACAAAAGGGCCGGGCCGCCTTGGGCGATCACCCTGCGATGGATCTCGGCAATCTCCAGATGCGGATCAACCGGGGTGGAAACCTCGAGCAGGGAATCTTCCCGGCGCAGTATTTCGAGAAAGGCCCGGAGATCTTTGATAATATTCTGGCTCACCTTTGCGCTCTCCTTGATGATATGCTATTTTGTGAGTATCAATGATGGGTTGATTCCTGATCTGATGGCCTCGGCTCACGACCACGAAACAGGAGTTTGGAATTTTTACGACGCCATCAGTCTTTGAGGAACAGGCGGTGGTACTCCTTTTCGCTACAATGCTTATGCATCAGGCGGGAAAGAAAATCAAGGAGCGAGGTGATTTCTTCTTCTTCCAGACGGGGAATGAGGGTTTGTAGGAAGGCCGGTTCGGCGAATCGTTGCAGAAATGCAGCCAGGGAACGCTCATCGGTTTCCCGATTCAGGCCAAAGCAGATGTTTGCTGCCTTCAGGGGAGTGGGATGTGTTTTTCGGCTGTTCATAGTGGCTTCCAGTAATTTTGGGTTAAAAAATGATCACTTTTAAAAGCCGTGATGGAAATATATCAGAGCAGTGGATAACTCTGGAAAACGGGACACAATCCACCGAATCGCATGAGTTGATTCGGATGGCCCTTGACCGGCTGCGGGAAAAAAGGGAACTCGTTTCTCTGGTGCACAAAGGTTATCAGTCTCCCAAGACGGTCATCGTCAACTACGATGATCGGATGCTCGAGATTGATAAGCCCATTGACTGGCCCGGAACCCAGGAGAGTATCCATATTCTGTTCAAGGACGACACCATGGTTTGGAATAAGGTGCGGGTCCAGGTGACGCGCACCACCGAGAGCAGCATCTTTACTGAGTTTCCCTCGAATTTGTTCCGCTTGCAACGGCGCTCCAACTATCGGGTGAGCGTGCCAAACGGCAGTACAGTCATGTTCATGCATAAAAATGAAATGCGCCAAGGGTTTCAGGTTCTTGATGTTAGTGCCAACGGTATTTTCGTGTGCACGGACAGGTTTGCTCACCTTGAGCCAGGGGATATCCTTCTTGATCTGGCTGTGTTTTTCCCTGGCGCTGGAACCGGGCTGAGCGCAGGCACTTATATGAACATCAGTAAGGGAAGGGTAATGCGGGTAACCCGGGGAGACAACAAAAAATATTGTTATGGTATACTTTTTGACCTTACCAAGGGCGAAGAGGAAGGGCTTCTCCAATATGTGCGGTTGCGAGAACGGGATCTGTTACGTAAAGGGATGCCTTGATTTTTTCTTCGGACGACTTGGTGAAAACGGTTAAGCGATGCGCCACAAGACCTTACGGGCCCGGGGCCCGTAAAACTCGCAGAAGAAGATTTTCTGCCAGGTGCCAAGCTGCAGACGGCCATTTTTAATGAAGACTGTTACCGAGCTGCCGACAAGCGAGGTCATGACATGGGCCGGAGAATTGCCCTCCAGATGCTGGTAAGGATGATTCATCGGCACGATTTTTTGCAGGGCGGTAAGGATATCGGTCTGCACCGCAGGGTCTGTCCCTTCGTTGATGGTCAGCCCAGCGGTGGTATGGGGGTTGTACACATGGCAAACCCCGTCCTGAATGCCGCTTGTAGTCACACCCTTTTGCACCTGGGCGGTGATGTCGGCAAACTGCATGGTCGTCGAGGTGGCAACGGCAAAAGTTCCTGTTGGCATGGGAGATCTGCTGGGCCGAAATGATGGGGCAAGTACTCCTAAGTTCTGCAAGAAAACTGTACGGTTATGACTATAATAGTTTGCGGAACGTGTCAAATTGATTATAGAGCGGATTGGGTATAAATATGGAAGGGGGGCTATGTTGGAAAAAGTTTTAGAAAACCTTCACTGGCTCGGCCATGATGCTTTTTTGCTGCAGGCCGGGGGCAAGATTATCTATTTCGATCCCTTTCAGCTTGGTCCGGGGTTGCCGCCCGCCGACATCATCTGTATTTCTCATGCGCATTACGACCACTGTTCTCCTCCGGACGTGCTCACGATTCAGCAGCCCTCCACGCTCATTGTTACCGAAATACAGGCCGCAGCAAAACTTAAGGGTAAGATCGTCACCCTTGCTCCGGGCGAGCGTCGCGAGGTGGAGGGCATTACCATCGAGACGGTTCCTGCTTACAATACCAACAAGCAGTTTCATCCCCAGTCCAACAGTTGGCTTGGTTTTATTCTCACTGTTGACGGAGTGCGCGTGTACCATGCCGGCGATACCGATTATATTCCAGAGATGAAAGAGATCCGGGCAGATATTGCCTTGCTGCCTGTGAGCGGGACCTATGTGATGACCGCCGAGGAAGCGGCGCAGGCGGCCATCCTTATTGGCCCTAAAATTGCGGTGCCCATGCATTATGCGGCCATTGTCGGGACAAGCGATGATGCGGATCGTTTTGCTGCAGCACTTGCCGGACGTGTACGGGTGGAAATCCTTGGTCACAGATAATTCTCAATATTTTCCCGTCTGTCTTAAGATCGCCGGGCGGCAATGTCTGGTCATCGGCGGTGGCAAGGTTGGCGAGCGTAAGGTGCAAGGGCTGCTGGCTCATGGTGCCAAGGTCACGGTAATCAGCCCCGAGTTGAGCGAGTCGTTGGCTGCCCTGCGGCAGGAGGGTACCATTGAGTGGCTGGCCCGGTTGTATCAGGAAGGTGATCTGGCCGGTTTTTTTCTGGTCATTGCCTGCACCGATGACCCCGTGGTGCAGGAGCGGATCCATGCCGAGGCCGAAGTGCGGAACATTCTGCTCAATGTGGCGGATGTGCCGAAATGGTGTAACTTTATTCTTCCGGCCACGGCGCGACGGGGAGACCTGTCCATTTCCGTTTCCACCGCAGGGAGAAGTCCGGCGCTGGCCAGCGCTTTACGTCAGGCCCTGGAGGTTCAGTTTGGTCCGGAGTATGGGGCGCTGGTGGATATTCTTGGCGCTCTGCGGGACACCGTTCTGGCCAGCGGCAGGCCGCACGCGGAAAACAAGGTGATTTTTGCCCGGTTGGCCGACCCCGAGATGGCGGTCTGGATTAAAGAAGGCCTCTGGAAAAAGCTTGCCGCCCATATTCAGGAAGTCTTGGGCTCTGATGTTCCCCTTGACTGCTTGGAGGTGGCCAGGCAGGAATACCAGCAATCTTCAGGAGCGACGCGATGACCCTGTTTTTTCAACTCACCCTGTATCTGTACCTTCTGGCCACCGCAGTGTATGTGGTCCATTTTCTCTCCCAGCATAAACAGGTGCGGGCCGTTGCTCGGGCAATTCTTCTTGCCGGCGGCATCCTGCATACCGTTTATTTTGTTGCCCGTTATATAGCCGCAGGGCATACCCCCCTGACCAGCAGCCATGAAGCGGTTTCCTTTTTTGCCTGGTCCATGACCTGGGCCTTTCTCTCTTTCTGGTGGCGGTATCGGGTGAAAAACTTTGGCGTGTTTGTTTCGCCGCTTATTTCCCTGCTGATGCTGATCGCGGCCTTTTCCTCCCAGGAGATGGCGCCGTTGCCTCCGGCCCTCAGGAGCAACTGGCTTCCGGTGCATGCCAGCATCGCCATCATGGCCAACGGGTTCCTGGCCCTGGCTTTCTGCGGCGGGGTCATGTACTTGCTCCAGGAGCGGGAGATCAAGAAGAAGAAATTCGGGATATTTTACAGCCGGTTGCCCTCCCTGGAGGCGCTTGACAATCTCAACCAGCATTGCCTGGCCCTGGGTTTTCTCCTGCTGACCCTGGGGATCATTACCGGTTCCGTCTGGGCAAAGCAGGCCTGGGGGGCATACTGGCAGTGGGACCCCAAGGAAACCTGGTCGCTGATCACCTGGCTCATCTACGCGGCCATCCTGCATCAGCGGCTCACCATGGGTTGGCGGCGCAGGCGGGCGGCAATCATGGCCATTGCTGGGTTTGCCGCGGTTCTTTTCACCCTCTGGGGTGTGACCTATCTCTTGGGAGGCGTGCATTCCTATGTTGGCTGAGAGCATCGTCATCATCGGCGTGAATCATAAGACC
>CALMMG010000132.1 GCA_937868185.1 uncultured Pseudomonadota bacterium | reverse complement strand
TCCTTAATTCCCGGCCTATTGTAACGAGACAGGCGGCATAACGCCGAGTGTATTATACAGCTCCACCTGACGTCTTGTTGTTTCTCCGACCTGTAGCCGTTGGCCCGGCACTTCAAAGCATTCAATGATGTCGAACTCGTCCAAGACCTCTTGCAGCGTATGGTTCTTGAACATCTTGTTTTCCTGCATCTTCCTTGTGATGTAGGATAAATAGATCAGTGCGATGAACTGCACAAAGAGCTTGCCATCCAGACTTTGTTCCGATGAGACAGCCAACCGGCGCAGATTGAGCCGCTCTTTAAGATTATCGAAGGCTTTTTCCACCAGGTCCTTATTCCGATAAATCTCCAATGCCTCTTGGGCTGCCTTTATCTCGTTGCTCAATAGCGCAAAATACCCGTAATTTCGTTTGGCCTCGGACAGAGCCTCTTCCCTGGCAACTACTTTTGTGCCTCTGACCGGTGTGCTTTTCACCTCAAAATATTTGGCATACTGCTTCTCGTGATCCGGATGCCGCTGGCCACTTTCCAATTCAGCCTGCAAATCGGCCAGCCTGCTGTTGAAGGCCATTTCATCCTCCAGGGCCCGCTCCGGGGAATAATATAAATGAAGGTACATCCGGCGATCCGCTTGGATGGTGTCCCCTTTATAAGGGCGATCTTGAACATAGTCCCAAGTAACCGGCAGGGAATACATATAAAGTTGATAGTCCTGGCTAAAGTGGTTCCAACTGCGCATCGTATCGCGCTCGGTATCCAGATGTGTTTGCACCAGTTTCAGGGACAGCTTGGCGGCAATCAAAAACTTGATATGATGCCTGTATAGCTCGTTGATGTTGGCGGCGCTGAAAAATCCTCGATCCAGGACCACCTTGATCTTCTCGTAGCCCAACGTGTTGATGTCGGCCAGCAATTTCTTAAGGGTTTTTACATCAGGAATGTTGCCGGCCAGTTTTCGATAATAAAAAGGCAGGCGGGATTGTTGTCCGAACAACAGGCTCAGACTGATCTGGGCCAGATGCTCATGGTCTTTGTTTTTACCATAGCGGACCTGCCTTAGGCTTTTTGAATAACTGGAAACAGAGGTGCTGTCATATGCCAGATATTCTTTCTCGACCCGGCGTTTTGCCTGAAGATGGAAAAAGCGTTGCCTGGCCTCATCAGTAAGAGAGGCGAACAATTCACTACTTCTCTGGGATGATATGCTGTCACCATGGGGATGCCAATGTACGGCCGCCCAGCGATTAAAACGACTCAGGGGGTTCCTGTCTTCCAAAATCAGATAATAAGCGATGGACTGGAGCTGCCGGTAACTTTCTGGAAAGCATGTCTTCAAATCCTCAGTCACGCCGGTATCTTCTCCAATGCGGTCAAAGAGGTAGGTGGCTCCATAAAAACTGCGTTTGGTCCGGGTAATCGGCACTGGCCCCCGCTTGGGGGCCTGACCTACTTCCGGCAGTTGTCGTTTCCTGGTGGAAATAATCTGCTGCGTCTTGGGATCCACCTTCCCAATACATCTGCGTTTCGCCCGTGACTGCTTCTTTTCCTTATCCCAGTAGGCAATTGACTCGTAAGCATAGGTGACACCGGTTTTTTTATTGGTCTGATAGACAATGGCGGCCATATACGGTTTTCTCCTGTCATCGTTACGATCAAACTATATTGTAACGATGGAAAAAGCAAGAAAATTCGTATATGTTTACATTAATTTTAGATGGTTATCACCATCTTATCGTTACACTTGTTCGGGAACTCAGGTTAT
>CALMMG010000131.1 GCA_937868185.1 uncultured Pseudomonadota bacterium | reverse complement strand
TACACCACCCTGGTGGCCCAGGATGAAAACGGTCTCAACCTGGTTGTCGGCTCCACGGTGCCGGCCGAATTATTCCCGCCTCCGCTCAGCGAAACATTGACCGCCCTGAAGGATATCAGCCCCGGCCTGCCTTCCGATGTCCTGCTCCGGCGCCCCGATGTCCTGGCGGCCGAAAATCTGCTCAAGGGGTTCAATGCCAACATCGGCGCGGCAAGGGCGGCGTTTTTCCCGCGCATTACCCTGGTCGGCTCCCTCGGGGTTGGCAGCGACGAGCTCTCCGCTCTTTTCCAGTCAGGATCCGGTGCCTGGACCTTCGCACCACATATCGTTCTGCCGATCTTCGATGGTGGTACTCGCCGCTCTCAGCTGAAGATGGCGGAGGTGGATCGGGACATCGCCGTGGCCCAGTATGAGAAAGCGATCCAGACCGCTTTCCGGGAAGTGGCCGACGCCCTTGCCCGGCGCGGAACCATCGACGACCAGGTGGCGGCGCAACAATCGCTCACCGACGCCACTGCCACGAGTTACCGCCTCTCCCAGGCACGTTACGAAAAGGGCCGCGACAGCTATCTGAACGCGCTGGATGCACAGCGCTCCCTCTATAGCGCGCAGCAGGGGTTGATTACCACCCGTTTAACGCGATTACTCAATTGGGTAACCTTATATAAAGTTCTGGGAGGAGGAAGTGAATTCCCCCCCTCCCACACACCGTAATCCGCCAGTGATGCGGGCAAGGCATCAACCAAGCACAGGAGCGTTGTCATGCTGCCGCTGAACCAAAAATGGCTTTTTCGAATCGGGATGATTGGTGTCGTTGCCACCATCGCCTTTCTGCTTTGGCACTCCCTCCAGCCGACAAAACTGGGCGATGGTTTTGCCAGCGGCAATGGCCGTATCGAGTCGGTGGAGATCGACATCGCCGCCAAAACAGCCGGCCGGATCAAGGCCCTTCTGGTGAATGAGGGCGACTTCGTCACCGCCGGGCAGATCGTCGCGCGCATGGATACCGAGGTCCTCGATGCCCAACTCCGTGAGGCCGCAGCGCATTTGCGCAAGGCGGAAAGCGCGGTGAAGACCATCATAAACCAGACGGCGCAGCGCCAGAGCGAGAAAGCCGCCGCGCTGGCGCTGATGACACAGCGCCAGGCCGAGCTCGATGTGGCCCACAAGCGGTTGTTGCGTTCCGAACCATTGGCCAGCGCCGGAGCCATCTCCATCCAGGAACTGGACGATGATCGCGCGCAATCCCTGAGTGCGGAGGCGGCAACCCGTGCGGCCCAAGCCCAGATAGCGGCGGCGGAGGCCGCGATCGCCACCGCCAAATCCCAAGAAATTGAGGCCTTGTCGGATGTTGAGGCATCACGGGCGACGATCGAGCGGATCCAGGCGGATATCGACGACAGTGCCTTGAGAGCGACCCGCGACGGCCGCGTGCAGTATCGCATCGGACAGCCCGGCGAGGTGGTCGCCGCAGGAGGCAAGATCCTCAATCTGCTCGATCTGACCGATGTCTACATGACCTTCTTTTTGCCAACCACGGTGGCCGGCCAAATCGCAATCGGCGCCGAGGCGCGCTTGGTGCTCGATGCCGTGCCGGATTATGTCATCCCGGCGACGGTTTCCTTCGTCGCCGATGTCGCCCAGTTTACCCCCAAGACCGTGGAAACGGCCAGCGAACGGCAGAAGCTGATGTTCCGGGTCAAGGCGCACATCGCACCGGAGCTGCTCAAAAAACATATCCGGCAGGTCAAGACCGGCCTGCCGGGCATGGCCCATGTCCGGCTCGATCCGCAGATTACCTGGCCGGCCGCCCTCCAGGTGAGGCTCCCGCAATGAGCGAGGCCGAGTCCACTCCCGCTGCGCTTGCGACAAAAACACCCCCGGTCGCATCGTTAACCGAGGTCAGCCTGCACTACGGCAAGACCCTGGCCTTGGATAGAGTCACCCTCGATCTGCCGGCCGGACAAATGGTCGGCCTGATCGGCCCGGACGGGGTGGGAAAATCGACTCTCTTCTCGCTGATTGCCGGCGCCCGCATCATCCAAACCGGCCGGGTGGAGGTGCTGGCTGGGGATATGGACGATATCCACCACCGGAAATCCGTCTGCCCGCGCATTGCCTATATGCCGCAGGGGCTGGGCAAAAATCTTTACCCAACCCTGTCGGTCTTCGAAAACATCGACTTTTTTGGCCGTCTCTTCTCCCAAGAGAGGGACGAACGAGAGCGCCGCATCAGTGACCTGCTCGTCAGCACCGGCCTGGCTCCTTTCCGGGATCGCCCGGCAGGCAAGCTTTCCGGCGGGATGAAACAAAAACTCGGCCTTTGCTGTGCCCTTATCCACGATCCCGATCTGCTGATCCTCGATGAACCCACCACCGGGGTTGATCCGCTCTCCCGCCGACAATTCTGGGAGTTGATCGGCCGCATCCGGGCCGGGCAACCCGGGATGAGCGTCCTGGTCGCCACCGCCTATATGGAGGAGGCCGCCCGCTTCGACTGGCTGGTGGCCATGGATGGTGGGCGAGTGCTGACCACCGGTACCCCGCAGCAGATTCTTACGCGTACCGCCAGCGATACCCTGGAGGGGGCCTTTATTGCCTTGCTGCCGGAAGAAAAGCGCGTCGGCCACCAGGCGATCCGCATCCCGCCACGCAAAACCGATGGCGAGGAGATCGCGATTGAGGCGAAGGATCTGACCATGCGTTTCGGCGACTTCACCGCGGTGGACCGGGTGAGTTTTCGCATCGCCCGCGGGGAGATCTTCGGCTTCTTAGGCTCCAACGGTTGCGGCAAGACCACGACCATGAAGATGCTCACCGGGTTGCTGACGGCCAGCGAGGGGGAGGCGTGGCTCTTCGGCCAGACGATAAACCCCAAGGATCTTGAAACCCGGCGCCGCGTCGGCTATATGACCCAATCCTTCTCGCTCTATTCCGAGCTGAGCGTGGAGCAGAACCTCACCTTGCATGCCCGGCTTTTCAGCGTACCCGCCGCGCAGATTCCAGACCGGGTAAGCGAAATGGCTCGCCGTTTCGGCCTGACCGAGATCATGGCGGCGCTACCTGACAGTCTCCCTTTGGGGCAACGGCAACGGCTCTCCCTGGCGGTGGCGATGATCCATCACCCGGAGATGCTAATCCTCGATGAACCCACCTCAGGGGTTGACCCGATCGCCCGCGATGGGTTCTGGCAAATGTTGATCGACCTCGCCCGCCATGACCAGGTCACCATCTTCATCTCCACCCATTTCATGAACGAAGCCGAGCGGTGCGATCGCATCTCCCTGATGCACGCCGGACAGGTACTGGTCAGCGATACGCCCGCCGCCTTGATGCAAGAACGCGGGACAACAACCCTGGAAGAGGCATTTATCGCCTACCTGGAAGACGCCGTACCCGAGGGCAAGAGTCCTGAGCTGTCAGCAGACACGGCGAGGCTCCCTCCCTCAGCTCCACCCCACGACAGGAGCGTCGGCTTCGATCTTCGCCGCCTGCTCAGCTACAGCCGACGCGAAACGCTGGAGCTCCAGCGGGATCCGATCCGGGCTACTCTGGCGTTGCTCGGCAGCGTCATTCTCATGCTGATCATGGGCTACGGGATCACCCTGGATGTGGAGGGGCTCTCCTTTGCCGTGCTCGATCGCGACCAGACCTCGATCAGCCGGGACTATGCACTCAATCTTGCCGGCTCCCATTATTATTTCATCGAACATGCGCCCATTACCGATTACGCCGATCTGGACCGACGCATGCGGGGTGGCGAGATCAGCCTGGCCCTGGAAATACCCCCGGGCTTTGCCCGCGATCTGGGGCGCGGCACTCCGGTGGCGATCGGGGCCTGGATCGACGGTGCCATGCCGCAGCGGGCCGAAACCATTCAGGGCTATGTGCGCGGAATGCATGCCCACTGGCTGGCCGAGATGGCGGCGCGCAAGCTTGGCCAGTCCCGCTCCGCCGGACTGATCAAGATCGAAACGCGGTTTCGCTACAACCCTGAGGTCAAGAGCCTGGTCGCGATGGTGCCGGCGGTGATTCCCCTCTTGCTCCTGATGATTCCGGCGATGCTCACGGCGCTTAGTGTGGTGCGGGAAAAAGAGCTGGGCTCCATCGTCAACCTCTATGTCACCCCGGTGACGCAGTTTGAGTTTCTGCTCGGCAAACAACTGCCCTACATCGGCCTGGCAATGGTCAACTTTTTGTTCATGTCCTTGCTGGCGGTGACCGTTTTCGTCGTGCCGATGAAGGGAAGCTTTTTCACCCTCTCCGTCGCGGCCCTGCTTTATGTCACTTCGGCCACCGCCATGGGCCTGCTGTTCTCCACCTTTGTCCGCAGCCAGATTGCCGCCATCTTCGGCACGGCCATTCTCACCCTCCTACCTGCGGTACAGTTCTGCGGTATGACCTCCCCGGTTTCCGCATTGGAGGGGTTGGGCAGAATGATCGGTAACGTCTATCCCACCACCTATTTCCTGACCATTGCCCGGGGAACCTTCTCCAAGGGACTTGGTTTCGCGGACCTGCAGGCGTCCTTCCTGCCGCTCCTCCTGGCCATTCCATTGCTGACCGGACTCTGCGTGCTGTTGTTGCGAAAACAGGAGCGCTGACCATGCGGCTCGACACCATTCGACAACTGGGGATCAAGGAACTGCACAGCCTGGCCCGCGATCCGATCATGATGGGATTGATCCTCTTTGCCTTCACCGTGGCAATCTACTCAGGCGCCACGGCAATGCCGGAAACCCTCAATAAGGCGCCGATCGCCATCGTTGACGAAGACCGGTCGCCGCTGTCGGCACGGATCGTCGACATCTTTTATCCGCCGCATTTTCTCCCGCCGGTGCTGATTACCCAGGCCGAGATGGACAGCCGCATGGATGGTGGCCTCGATACCTTCGCCCTGGACATCCCCCCTGGATTTCAGCGGGATCTCTTGGCAGGGAGACAACCCACGATTCAGCTGAATGTGGATGCGACCCGTATGACCCAAGCCTTTAGCGGCAGCGGCTATATCCAGACCATGATCACCAGCGAGGTCACCGAATTCGCCCAACGCTATCGCGGAACGGCACCGCCGGTGGTGGAGCTCGAACTGAGGGCGCGCTTCAACCCCACTTTGACTCAAACCTGGTTCGGAGGCTTGATGGAACTCATCAACAACGTCACCATGCTTTCCATCGTCCTTACCGGCGCCGCGCTGATCCGCGAGCGGGAGCATGGCACCATCGAACATCTTCTGGTCATGCCGGTGACCCCCTTTGAGATCATGACGAGCAAGATCTGGTCCATGGGGCTGGTGGTCCTTGTCGCCTGTGCTTTGTCCCTGCTCTTTGTGGTCCAGGGCCTCCTTGCGGTGCCCATTGAGGGTTCGCTCGCCCTCTTTCTGGTCGGCACCGCCCTACATCTCTTCGCCACGACTTCCATGGGAATTTTCCTGGGCACCATCGCGCGCTCGATGCCGCAATTCGGACTGCTGCTGATGCTGGTGCTGCTGCCACTGGAGATGCTCTCCGGCGGGGTCACGCCGCGGGAAAGTATGCCACCCTTTGTTCAGGCCGTGATGCAGGTGGCACCCACCACCCACTTTGTCTCCCTTGGCCAGGCGATTCTTTATCGGGGCGCGGGCCTGGATGTGGTGTGGCCACAATTCGTTATCCTTATCCTGATAGGCGTGGTTTTTTTCGGCATCACCCTGCTCCGCTTCCGCAAAACCATCGGGATGATGGGCTAAGATGAAATGAAACAGAAAAAATACTATGATTACAGATGTTTAACTGATACAGGATGACAAGCACAGAGTGATCCGTTATATTTTTTGCCCTACGCTCGTCTCGATGTCGGGCTCAAAACCGGCTCAGCCATAATAAGGAGGACTCATGTTTGACTTCACCTTTCACAACCCTACCAAAATCATCTTCGGCGCAGGCAAAGAGGCCCTGATCGGCTCGGAACTGAAGGCCGCCGGCATCACCAAGGTGCTGCTGGTCTATGGCCGAAACTCGGTGGTCAAAAGCGGGCTGCTCGACCGGGTGATGGCCAGCCTCACAGCCAGCGATATCGGTTGCACCCAGTTTGGCGGGGTGGACTCCAACCCGGTGCTTTCCCATACCAGGGAAGGCGTGGCTCTGGCCAAGCGGGACAAGGTCGAGGCGATTCTGGCGGTGGGCGGCGGTTCGGTGCTGGATGAGGCAAAGGCTATCGCGGTGGGCGCTTTAAGCGATTCGGATGTCTGGCAATTCTTTGTCGGCAAGGAGGTGAAGCGCGCCCTGCCCATCTTCACCATCCTGACCCTGGCTGCCACAGGCAGCGAGATGAACGGCAACTCGGTTGTCACCAATGCGGAGACCCGCCAAAAATACAATATTTCCTCGCCCCACGTTTACCCAAAAGTCTCCATCCTCAACCCGGAACTGACCCATTCCGTGCCCCTCACTTACACGGCCTACAGCGCGGTGGACGCCATCGCCCATGTCATCGAGGGGTACTTTACCAAACAGCCAGGCACCCATCTCCAGGACCGGCTGGTAGAAGGAATCATCAAGACGGTGATCGAAACCACCGACCTGATCATGGCCGAACCCGCCCACGCCAAGGCACGCGCCTCCTTCATGTGGACAGCCACCCTGGCCCTCAACGGCCTGACCCCGGCCGGCATCGGCCCATACAGCTTCCCCAATCACATGATCGAGCATGCCATGAGTGCAATTTACAACATCCCGCACGGGGCCGGACTATCCATCGTCATGCCCGCCTGGATGAAGTGGTATATTAGCAAAAACCCCAGCCAGTTTGCCCGCTTTGCCAAGGAGATTTTCAACCTTAATTCTGGTGAAGCGGGGATTGCGGCACTGGAGCAGTGGTTTGTAACAATCAAGTCGCCGGTCCGGCTCGCTGAGGTAAAAATTCCCGCGGCAGACATCGAGGCAATCGCAGAAAACGCCGAAGGATTGGCCAAACAATGGGGGATTGGCGATCTCTACCCCAAGGAAACCATCGCCGAGATCCTGAGATTGGCAGTGTGAAATACCAACAACCCTACCGCCTACCCTTCCAAGGAAAACACGATATGCCGCTGGCGCTGATGCCCATCGACGCTCTCCTGTTCCGGGAAAAAGCAGACATAACCACCGGGGGATGTCGACTCGCCTTCGGCCAAGCCCACGACGCATAGCAGTGCTTCGGAAAACCGAGCAAAGATTCCCCGCTTGAAAAATTCGTTTCTGGTCAGCCGGGTATAATGGGGTGGCAACTCTTCCGGCAGATTCCGCCAGAGATAATCCCTGATCTCTTTGGACGGCTCCGCATCCAGACAAGGCGGCAGCAGCCGCTGCCCGCTCACCAGCCAGTCAAACCGAAGCAGCTCGCAAAACAGCTCCCGGTCCGGTCGCGCCTGGGCCAGCTCTACCAGCATTCTGGTCATCAGCTCCTGGGTTTTCGCCAAGGCGAAAAAATCAGCCCCCTGGCAGATGGTAAGCAATTGCGCAAAAAACCCGAAGGGCTCTTCTCCTTTTTTTCTGATGTACTCCAAGGTGTTACGAAAAAACCGGTTGTTGTAAAAGGCCTCCAGGCACTCGCCCAACCAGAACAGGCGACGCAGGTCTGTATGCTCCAGCCAGCGGGTGGCCAGCACCGAATAGGGAGGGGTGGCCGAGCTGACGAGGCCAAACTCCTCCGCATCCCGACTGATCGCAGTACCGGGCAAAACCTTGAGCAACCCCATCTGGAGATGGTGGGACGCCATCCCGAAGGCCTCGTTCAGCGAGGTGCGGAAGGTTGCCTCGGTTTCACAGGGAAGCCCAAGAATCAGGTCAAGATGCAGATGGATATTGCCCAAAGCCACCAACCGGCGGATATTCTCCCCGGCCCTGGCCAGGTCCATCCTCCGATTTACCGCCGCCAGGGTGGTTGGATTGGTGGACTGCAGACCGATTTCAAACTGAAAGCGACCTTGGGGAACATCGGCCAGGAAAGCCAGCATCTCTTCACTGAACAGATCCGGGGCGATCTCGAAATGAAAGAGGGTCTCCCCAGGCTGGGCAAGGAGATAGCGCCAAATGGCCAGGGAGCGCGCGGGCAGGGCATTAAAGGTCCGGTCCACAAAGCGAATGATCTTGGGGGTATGGGCAAGGATTTGCGCCAGCTCCCGCTCCACCTCGGGCAATTCCCGGTAACGCACCCCCTGTCCCACCGAGGAGAGGCAATAGCTGCAGGAAAACGGGCAGCCCCGAGAGGATTCGTAGTAGATATTGCGGTTTTCAAGATGCGCCGCAAAATCGGACTCCTGGTAGGGCATGGCAAACGGGGGGGCGCTGGTGGCGAGGTACTCGGCTTGCAGATTTCCCGCCGCCAGGTCGCAAAAAAAATCATCCCCCAACCCTTCCACCTCGCCCCGGACCACGGTGCAGCCGACGGGCAGGCTTGCCAACGCCATGAAGGTTACCTCCGGCCCACCAAGGATGATCGGAACCTCGGGCAAAATCCGGTGCAGATCGGCCACCAGGCGCATGGTGTAGTCGGCGTTCCAGATGTACACCGAAAAACAGATGACCTGGGGCTGGTCACCGGTGATCCGCACCAGGGTCTGGTAATAAGGATCGTTGATGGTGAATTGGTGCAATACCAGGCAACTTTCCGGCAGAGTCTGCACCAGGGCATTGCGCACATGGAACAGCGCCGGGCAGGAATGGGAGTAGCGGGCATTGAGGGTGATCAGGCTGATTTGCATTGTCTCACCTGCCGGGAACGGTTAGAGTAGCGGGACACGGGACGGTGCCATACTACCGTTTTTTTGCGCTCCCGTCACTGGCCTGTTTTTTTCCTGATACCTTTAACCGTGTGCCGCCCATCATGCTCCCCTATCCTCAAATCGACCCCGTCCTCCTTCACCTCGGCCCCCTCCAAGTCCGCTGGTACGGCCTCATGTATGTCCTGGGGTTTATCGCCTCCTATCAGCTGGTCCGCCATCAGATCAAACGATACAACCTCACCTTGCTGGCCAAGCATTTTGAAAACCTCAACCTGGTGCTGATCCTCAGTTTGGTGCTGGGCGCCCGTCTGGGCTATGTCCTGTTCTACAACCCAGCCTATTATCTGGCAAACCCCCAGGATATTCTGGCCACCTGGCAGGGCGGCATGTCCTTCCACGGGGCGCTGGTCGGCATGCTTATTGGCGGGCTGATCTTCTGCCGGGTCACTGGCTTGCCCTTTTGGCAGAATGCGGATGTCTATATCATCACCACCCCCATCGGCCTGGGGTTGGGCAGAATCGGCAACTTCATCAACGGCGAACTCTATGGCAGGATGAGCGATGTCCCTTGGGCTATGATCTTTCCCGCAGGCGGGCCGATCCCGCGCCACCCGTCCCAACTCTATGAAGCGTTCCTCGAAGGGGTCCTGCTCTTCTCCCTGCTGTGGCTCCTGAAAAACCGTTACTGGCAACAACGCTGGCCCACCGGTTCGCTCCTGGCCCTGTTTCTTTTATTTTACGGGATCTTCCGCACCGTGGTCGAATTGTTCCGCCAGCCCGATGCCCAGCTTGGATTTTTGTTCAATATGTTTACCATGGGCCAGCTCTTGAGCAGCCTAATGATCACCACCGGGTTGATCATCCTGCTTCTGAGACGAAAAAGCACTGGACCTGTCTGATCTCTTGACGCATAATCCGCAGGTGCTTACAGTGCGCAGGAGACAAAAAACAACGTGCGGCACGTTAAACACAAAAATACGCTGCCGCCGCTTGTTACAACCCCTCGGCCAAAAATGATGACCCACACCATAGACCACGGCGCCACGTTCCACCGCACGCCAGACGCGAGACCTGAAACCGGGGTTTTCCTCCGAGTTCAGCGGCTCTTTCTTTTCCTTTTTCTCCTGTGTATAACCATGACCCCCACCTATGTTGAAGCCGTTGAACTCGCCCCGCACCTGCACAAAAACAAGCTCGATAACGGCCTGACCGTTCTGGTCAAGGAGACTCCCGGCACCAAGGTGGCCACGGTCCAGATCTGGGTCAAGGCGGGGAGCATCTACGAGGATAAGCATGAGGCGGGCATCACCCATCTCATCGAGCACATGATCTTTAAGGGCACTCCCACCCGCGGACCCGGCGAGGTGGCCGGTTCCATCGAGGCGGTGGGCGGCCAGATCAACGCTTACACCTCCTACGAATACACGGTCTACCACGCCACCCTCTCTTCCCGGAACTGGGGGGATGCCCTGGAGGTGCTCACCGACGCTGTGCTGCACTCGAATTTTGACGGAGGGGAACTGGAGCGGGAAAAGAAGGTGGTGCTGGAAGAAATCAGCATGCGCAAGGACCGGGCCAATATCGCCCTGTTTCAGGCGCTCATGGCCAAGGCCTACACGACACATCCCTACCGGTTGCCGATCAGCGGCACGGCGGAAAGCGTCACTGCCATCAGCCGCGACGACATCCTCCGCTACATGAAAAAACATTATCACCCCGACAATTTCACCGTGGTGGTGGTGGGCGATGTCCGGGTGCAGCAGGTGATGGATTCGGTAAACAGCCTGATGGGAGGCTTGCCCAGAAGCGATGCCCAGCCCCCCACCATCCCCAAGGAACCGACCCAGACAGCAACCCGCCTCTTCGCCCTGACCGAAGATGTCAACCAGACCCAGCTGGCCCTGGCCTTCCCCGGCTCTGCCTTCAAGGGTCAGGATGCGGCGGTGCTTGATGTAATGACCACCATTCTCGCCAGCGGAGAGACCTCCCGCCTCTACACCAAGCTGCGCAACGACAAGGGGTTGGTCTACCGCATCGACGGCTCAGCCTTTACTCCCCGTGACCCAGGATTGCTGGAGTTCACCGCCACCCTGGATGCGGACAAGGTCGCACCCGCCCTGGAAGAAACCCTCACCGAGATCTTCCGGATGAAATACAGCAAGGTGAGCGATGAGGAACTTGACCGGGCCAAACACAATCTGGAGAGTGATTTTATCTTCAATCTGGAGCGGGCAGAAGGCCAGGCCAGGGTATTGGGCTCCTTCGAATTTCTGACCGGCGATCCGCGGGAAGACAAATACCTTGCCCGGGTTCGAGCGGTGAGCAAGGAAGATATCCAGCGGGTTGCCGCCTTCTATCTTAAGGGAGAACATCTCACCGTGGGCACCATTGCCCCGTTGGGCACCACTCTGGGACTGAATCAGGCGCAACTTGCGCAGAGTATCGCCCGGGCCGAGGCAGCAGCCAAGCTGGGCCAGCCCGCCTCACAGGTGAGCGACGCCTTTCTCACCGGGGTCCACCGCTTTGTCCTGAAAAACGGCATCAGGCTCCTGGTCCGAGAAAATCATGATGTGCCCACCATTTCCATCCGGGCCGTCCTGCCCGGCGGGCTCCGCAGCGAAACCGAAACCACCAACGGGGCCTTTGCCTTTATCAGCGAACTCCTGCCCAAGGGTACGGAGCAGCTGAGCGCGGAGGAGCTGGCCAGAAAAGTTGCCAACATGGCCGGGTCTCTCGGCGGCTTCAACGGCAAAAATACCTTCGGGGTCAAGGGAGACTTTTTGTCCCGCTACACCAGTGAGGGGTTGGGTCTGGTTCGGGACGTGCTCCTCACCCCGGCCTTCTCTCCAGCAGAGGCCGAAAAAATCCGGCCGGAACTGCTCTCCCAGCTTAAAAATCAGGAAGACTCCCTGCCCAGTCTGGCCTTTAAAGAATTCAACAAACGGTTGTTCATGGGCCATCCCTATGGCCTCAACACCCAGGGCAACGAAACCGTCATCCGCAACTTCACCGTGACCGACCTGAAAAGCCTCTACGCACAGCAGGCCAGACCAGATGCCCTGGTTTTGGCCGTAGCTGGCGACGTTGACGCGGAAAAGGTCAGGGATACAGTGGAGCAGCTTTTTGGTTCCTGGCACAAACCCCAGGCAGAAAAATCCCAGAGCGGGGAAAGCGTTCTGCCCCCCGATGTGCCTGCCGGCCCAGATATTGTCAGCATCCCTCGGGATAAGCAGCAGGTGCATATCATCATCGGCTTTGTCGGCACCACCCTGACCAGCGAAGATCGCTACGGCCTTGAGGTGCTGGACACCGCCCTTTCCGGCCAGAGTGGCCGGTTATTCACCGAGCTGCGCGACAAGCAGAGCCTGGCTTACAGCCTCTCCTCTTTCTCTCTTCTCGGGCTGGACACCGGCTCATTTGGCATCTACATCGGCACCAGCCCCGACAAGCAGGACGAGGCGATCAAGGCTGTCTGGCAACAGCTCTACCGAGTGATGGAAGAGCCGCTCAGCGAGGAGGAGCTGGCCAAGGCCAAGAACGTCCTGATCTCCAATTACGAGCTGGGCTTGCAGACCCGCGGCAATCAGGCCTTGGAAATGGCCCTGAACGAAACCTATGGTCTGGGCCAGGATTTCGGTAACCGCTATGTGCACGCCATTGAGCAGGTCGATGCCCAAACCGTCCTAGCCATGGCCCGCAAATACATCCGTCCCTCCAACTATGTGCAGGTCACGGTGGGGGCCAACCCCCTCCTTGAGACCCCGGAACCGGAGGCACAACCGCAAGCCGAAACCGGCCCCACCATTCCTTCAGAAAAAATCGGTGAATAAGATGCTTACAACCATGATCGCCCCCTCCATCCTTTCCGCGGATTTTGCCCGGTTGGGAGAAGAAATAACCGCCGTAGCCAAGGGTGGCGCGGATGTGATCCACATCGACGTGATGGACGGCCATTTCGTGCCCAACATCACCATCGGCCCCCTGGTGGTCAAGGCGGTGCGCCGGATCACCGACCTGCCGCTCGATGTCCACCTGATGATCGAAAACGCCGACGCCTATCTGGAAGACTTTGCCAATGCCGGGGCGGACTGGATCACCGTGCATGTAGAAACCGGCTATCATCTGCACCGGACCATCCACCGCATCAAGGAACTGGGCAAGAAGGCAGGAGCGGTGCTCAATCCGGCCACCCCCCTTACCAGCCTGGAAGAAATTCTGCCCGATCTGGACCTGGTCATGCTGATGACCGTAAATCCCGGCTTTGGCGGGCAGTCGTTCATCGAAAGCTCGCTGGCCAAGATCAGGCAGCTTAAAAAGATGATCGATGACCGTGGACTGCGGGTGGGAATCGAGGTGGACGGCGGGGTGAGCCCGAAAACCATCACCCCCATTGCTGCAGCCGGGGCCAACATTTTCGTGGCCGGTTCCGCCGTCTTCGGCCAAAATGACTACGCAAAGGTCATCGCAGAACTCAAGGGTGCCTGCTGAATATCCGTTCCTGCCAGAGCGCTTCCATGTCCTGCCGGTCAAAGAGGTAGGTGGTGTTACAGTAATGGCAGCAAGTCTCCACCGGAAAAGGGCCGCTGCGCAGCTCATCCAAATCTTCTTTAGGAAGAGTGAGAAGACGGGCGCTGATCTCTTCCCTGGAGCAGGGGCAGGCAAAAAGAACCGGGGCAGTGGTAAGGATTTCCGGCTGAAACGCGCCGAACTGAGCGGCAAGTAAATCCTCCGGCTCGCCGCCCTCGGCAAAATAGCGGCCCAGAGACGGCAGCCCGGCCAAGCATTCCTCCAATTCCCCCATCAGAACAGGCTCAACCCCTGGCATGGCCTGCAACAACAGACCGCCAGCCCCCACCGGCAGCCCTTCGCTGTCGAACTGGATGCTCAACGCAATGGCGGTGGGAGTCTGTTCCGAGGTCTGGAAATACTGGCTGAGATCCAGGGCCAGATTGCCATGCTCCAACATGATGGTGCCGGTAAACGGCTGGCTGGCGCCTGCCAAATGGGTGCTCACCGAGAGAAATCCCGCCCCGAAAAATGGGGCCAGGTCAAAGGATTCCAGGGGGTTTTCCAAGGGAATCGGGTTCTGCCGCAGGTAGCCGCGCACCTCGCCTGCCCCGTTACCCTCGACAACCAACCCCTTGATCGGGCCGGAACATTCCACCCGCAGAGCAAGCCGATCCTTGTCCCCCTTCAGGGTCGTGGCCAGCAAGGTCGCGGCCAGGCAGGCATGCCCCAGCACCAGGGTTTCCAACAAGCCAAGCCCATGCTTACTCCGCATCTCGTTGACCAAATCAGTGCCCCGCACCAGTACCCCGCGCACGGCTTTATCACCCAGCAAAAATCGGGTGCGCTCGTCAGGCAACTGTTTCACATGCCCCCCAGATACTGGCCAAATTCCGTCTTGACCTCCTGAAAAGGCACAGCAAAACCAATTCCCTGGGCGTCACGCAGAACCATGGTATTGATGCCGATAAGACCGCCCTGTTCGTCGATCAGCGGACCGCCGCTGTTTCCCGGGTTGATCGGGGCATCGGTCTGGATAAACTTCCTCCCCTTGTGTTCACGGTAGCCGGAGATGATCCCGCCGGTCACGGTATGCCGCAAGCCCATGGGACTCCCGATGGAATAAACCTTCTGGCCCTGGCCGAGATGGTGGCTGTCCGTCACTGGTTGGATAAAAGGCGCATTGTAGCAATCCACCGAGAGCAGGGCCAGGTCGGTGCGGTCGCTCATCTTGAGAGATTGCACGGGTAATTCGCTGCCATCGATGAGGATCACCTTGATATCGGCACTCCACGAGGAGCGTTCGATCCGTTGCAGCTGATCGATTTTTTCCTGACGCAGAGCGCTGTATTTCTCACGCGCCTCCTGTCCCCGCTGGAGCGACTCTTCCACCTGCTGGCGCATCCCGGCGTCCCGGATGGTGGCAAGCTGTCTTTCCACCACCGCTCTGTTCCGCTGGTCCCGCTCCAGCTCAGCACCCATCTTGTCCACCTCGTCCTTCAGGGTTTTGCGCTGGGCGGCGTCCACCTCCACCACATGGCGGTTGGTGATGATGTAGCCATTGGCTGTGACAAAAAAACCAGAGCCGCTGCCCCAAGGGGTCTTGATAAAAACCGTGGCATTCCTGGCCTGCTCCAGGGCATTGCCCGCCGGAAAAGCAGCGGCCAGTTTTCCGGCGAGGCCTTCATTGACTTGCGGCTGATCGGGACCATCCTGCCGCACGATCATCCGCGAGACATTATTTCGCGCCTGCTCCGGCTCCAGGGAAGAAACAACCGCTGGCTGGCCACCATTCACCACTGGTTTTTGTTGCTGGCCAAACACATACCAGCCAGCCAGCACTCCCACCAACAAAGCAACCACCCAGCCCGCAACCCCAGAAGCCTTCTGGGGTGCGACAGGAAGCTCCAATTCGCTTTGGCTCGGCGCCCCCTGCTCCTCTTCTTTTTTCTGGAGTCGGGCAAAGAGTACCCCGCATCTTTCACATTCCTGAGCGCCCGCTTGCACATGGCCACATTTTGGACAGTTCACAATCCCCTCCCATGGTCAACTGCCGGGCAACAGAGTATTGCCCCGATAAGAATCTATACACCATTGACCTGGTTCTCGACAAATTCTTCACATAAAAAAGCCCGCTTTCTACAAGCGGGCTTTTTTTATACGCTGGATGCGGAAAAGTTATTGATTAATCCCCCACAGGGGGCTTTGTCGCTTGGAAACCGGGGTAATACCGATCTCTTTGCTTGCCCTCTGCCCGCCAGGATCGGTGGCGGTTACCCGGATAACAATCCTGGTTTTTTGCTCACTGTGAAAGAAAGAAGGCACTACAAAGGAAACCGCCGACGCTTCCCCGTGGAACTGCTCCATGAGTACCGGCGGACCGGCCAGCTGCTCCCAGCTATACCGCACGCCGCCAGGAGAATCATCCCTGGTGAGGCCCGCATCAAGGACCACGCTTTCTCCCACCTTGTACGAATCACCCACCGGCCTCAGCACCAGCACGGGGGGCTTGTCGTTGGGCTTAACCGTGATGGTCAATTTCGCGGCCTTGGAATATACGCCCGCCGCCTTAAATCGATAGCGCACCTCCTCTTTGCCGCCAAAATACCTGTCCGGCTCATAGCGATGCCGACTGCTATCGAGACGGTGCAAGGTGCCGCGCAGGGGCGGCGACCCTCCGAGAATTTCCACCGACACCTTGGCATTAAAGGGCTCCGTATTGGCACCAGCCCATATCTTTTTCCAATTAATGGTGAGTGGAGCGGTACTCAGGGTCTTGAGATTCATATTTTTCGCCAACACCACCGGTTTTTCTTCCGGCGGGGGTGCTTCTGCCACCACCGGCTTGGCTTCTTCCGGGCCCATCACCCCTACCTTGGCTGGGCCACTGGCCAACTGCCCGTCAGAAACGCGGAATTCAAAGCTGTCTTCCCCGGGGAAATCCTTGTTGGGCAGATAGGTGATCTTGGGCAGATCGCCGGAGAGCCTGCCGAATTTGGGAGGGGTCACAATTTCAAACTTCAGGGGATCGTTGTTTTCATCCGAGCCGGTAAGCTCGATTGGCAGAGCCTCGTTGGGTTTTGTCATGCGCCAGCGGGACTCGTTTGCCACCGGGGCCACATTGGGCGGCGGACCCATGGGCGGGGCAACAACCGGCGGCCCTTCTATCTTTTCCTGGGCGGGCGGCGGCACGGGAACTGGCATCACACCCTTCTGGTTTTTCATGAAGAAATACCCCCCGCCCCCCGCCAACAGAATAAGACAGAAGACCGCAATACCTGCCATCATGCCTTTTTTCTTTCCGGCTTTAGCCCCTGGGACAAAAGGGTGATCATCTGAGCCCGAAACCGAGGGCTTATCACGGCTGGAATCCATAGTGGCCTCCGCTAAAAAATCCGGCATAGCAGCAGGAGAAACCGTGGCAAAAATATCTTCTTCGCCCAGCCCTCCCTGCGATGCTGTGCCACCATCATTTGTTGATTCATCGGGGATATCGGGCAGGTCGCCAAAATCAAACTCATCGTTATCAAACCCGCCATCATCCGGCAAACCGAAATTATCTTCTCCTGGAGAGACATCCCCCGATTTTGCATTGCCGTTCTGCGCCACCTCGCTAAAACTCACGCTTTCCGGGCGACCAACCTCCTCGCCACCGAGATCGGAAAAAAGACTGTCCAGATCATCCTTGCTGGGAGGACCCATAGCCTCAGCCCTGGCTGGTTCGCCCGCGCCCTTTTTCTCTCCTTCTCCTGCTGTGGCAAAAAGACCATCAATGTCCGATTGGTCTAGATCAAAATCATCACCAGCGCCGGACGTAGCCCCAACCGCAGGCCCCCCCCCGCCAAGCAAAGAATCGATATCCGACTGATCAAGCTCGGCAAACCCTTCCCCTCCTCCGCCAGCGGCGGACGCAGGCGCAGCAGAGCCGCCACCACCTCCAAGGAGGGCGTCGATATCCGACTGATCAAGCTCACCCCCCCCATCCTCAGGAGCGGGCGGAGACCCGACCGCGGCAAAGGCCGCGATTCCGGTGGTCTCCCCACCGCCCAACAGGGAGTCGATGTCAGACTGATCCAGTTCGCCCGACGCTTCTTCTACTGTGGCGTCAGGCTTGTCTTCTGCTAGATCGGTAAGCCAGTCGTCTATTTCAAGTCCTGCTTTTTCTTCTGCCATAACCTCACCCGATACTCCGCGGCTCACATAATCGCTTACTGCATATAGACATAACTGTGGAGCGCCCGATAAATGGGTTCCGACATCTCGACATTCACCACATAGGAACGGCGGTCGCCCCGGGTATTGGCTGCGAAAATATGAATCCGCAGATACCCGTCCACTTCCTGGAGCACCCCGGAAACACGCTGCTCATTCTCGCCTGCTGCAGCAGGCCGCCACACGGCCAGCGATTCATTGCTGATCACCGCAGCCATTTGCTCGGCCAGAGTCGCACCCAGCAAGGAAATCCGCTGCCGGGTGGAAAATTCACTGAGCACAATAAAAGGCTCGATGGTCACCGGTTCGGCGGCAAAAAAGCCGTGCAGATGTTCCATAGCGTCACTGCCAACCATGGCCACCAGGCTGGTGAGCGACGAGTAGTTTCTCTGGCTGACCACGCCTTCGGTCGCCGACCCCCTCCCCTCATCCTCTTTTTCCCCAGCCCAGGCCCCGGTCGCCCAAAAAATGCAGAGCAGAACAAGCAGCACCGTCTGCGTCGGAAAAACAATTCTTTTCACGGCTCCAGATATCTTCATGCGCGATGCTCCTCTTACCGGCCAACGCCTTTTACGGCAATTTTATAGGGCGCTTCAGCCGGCTGAAACAGACCGAGCAGTTCCCGATTGAGGGGCATCGAATAACGCCAGGAGGTCTTTACCGCCCCATCGGCAAGCCGCACCAAACGGCCTTGGATAATCAACGTCTTGCGGGTATTGGCAAAAGTAGTCACCACAACATACTCGAGCTCTGGGGTTTTGTTGGCCAATTCGCTAATATTCTGGGAGAGGATGAATTCTCCGGTCTGGGGCAGGATGGTGATGTCCTTGCCCAGACGAAGCTCTGTTACCTTGAGGCCGCGGTCCGCCAGGTCGGTAAGCAGGTATTCGCCCATAACCCGGCCAAACTCGGTGTCCCGCTTGAGGTCGGAAAGGGGGACGGCATTGACCACTGCAATCTTGGCGGTGAAATTCTTTTCGCCTTCCTCCTGCATCTCATAGAACACCTTTCCAGCCACGTCCTTGGACATTTCCGAGAGAAGAATCTCCGTGCCCAAGGTTTTCGAGGTATCCGGCATGTACTGATAAACATTGTATTTGGTCGGCACCCGACGCACTTCCATCGGAGGCGGCGGAGCACTGCCCTTGTCTTTCGCCACATTACCCCCCGGAGTGGCAACAACCTTGCCAGAAGCCTCTGGCACCGGCGTATAGGTAGCATCCGCCATCTTAACTTCCGGCTTGGCTGCGGGCTTAGCATCCTGCTGAACAGTCACACACCCTGCACCGGCAAACAGAACCAGCCCCACGCAACAGAGTATCGCTTCTCTCCTTCCCTTTTTCATCCTGTCCTCCCTGAACCGTTGATCTCTCTTCTTTCCATGAAAAGCCATGTTTCTGTTCATCCCTGCGAATATCGTATCACAATTCCAATTTTTTCAAATACAGCGGCTCTGGTTTTTCCATCCGGACCGAGGCGGTGTCCGCAAGCAGCTGCTCCGCCAATTGATTTCTCGGGATGATGGCCGTGGCCGAGGAGAGGAGCTTGGCACTCCGGTTATCGATGATCCTGGCATTGATGACAATGCTGTCTTTGCTGGGGGTATAGGTGCCGGTGAGCATGGCCCCGGCCGCCACCGCCTGGCCGACCTCAGCCGGATTTCGGGAAAGGCCGAACTCGCCGCGCTTTTCCTGAAGCATTATCGCCTGGCTTTTCCGGATCTCCACCACCTCGTAATGGTGGTGCTGCATCTCGCTCATCAGCTGCTCCGCCACATACCGCCCCAGAGACGAGGTGCGGGTCAGCTTCTTCAGCTCGACAAAGGTACAGACCAGCACCCCCTTGCCCAGATCACCGTTTTCCGGATCAGCATCCGCCAGGTTGCGGAACAGTTCGTTGGCCAGACCTTGTATCTCCGTATGCAAAGCGGCGGCTTCATTCACCGTAAGCGCCGGCGGGACCACGGCCTCCACCTGGGCGGCTTTCTTGGGCGTCTCCTGAGTGAAGGGCCAGAAGGCTGAAGCCTGGCCCGGAAAAACAAGGAGGAGCAAGGCCACTATTTTCAGAAGGGAAGAAGGGGTCGGACAGCCAGAGCATCGTTTCCTTGGGAATTGCATATGTCGCCGTTCTCCTTTATTATGTGACGCTGGAACGCTGCCGCCGCGCCGACAAAAGCCTTTGGCGAAAAAGAGTTCCCGGTTTGTCTTTAATCATCGGTTGGCTGACGGTTTGTCTTTAACAAAAAATGCGTTGCAGATTGAGAGGATAGAGACTTTAAGGGTCTTCGAATCTTGCCTGCCGAAGCCCACGATGCATTTTGGCAACCACATGTGGTATGACAGTTGATACAGACAGCTATATCTTGCGGAAAATCAAAACACCCTACAACGAAGAATTTTTTTCTGCCTTTCGCTTAAGAGATGCGCCCATGACCGAAACAGAAAGTTTGCTCGCGGAAGAGATGCTCATTGTCCGCCATTCCGGGGAGATTCCGGAAATCGCCTTCCACGGCTCCCTCTATTATCTCTGCGAAGACCCGGCAGGGCCGCAACTCACCTTGAGCCAGGAGGAGCTGGATAGCCTGCGCCAACAGGTGGTGGCCCGCTACCGGGAAATCCTGCTGCGGGATCTCAGCCCGGAAAACCGGGATGCCCGCATCTACCGGGGGCTGAAACGCTGTATCTTCAACTGGGAGCGGCTGGGTAAATTCTACACCCGGCAGGAGATGGTAATCGAGGAGACACTGCGCCAGGAGATTGCCGAGGCCTTACGTGGCTTTCTGCGTCAGGAGACAATGGAGGTCCGGGTAGGGCTCAGGCAAACCTGCCTCAACTGCACCCGGGAAGAGCTGGAGACCTTTGCCAGAGAAATAGGGATCCAGCCGGAGCAGCTGCCGGAAGACCTTGAGAGCCTCTTCTGCCCCCAGGACTAGAGAGTGCGGATTTTTTTGAGCAAGGAGGTGGTGGAATAATTTTCCACCAGGGGAATGGAAAGTACCCGGCCACCAGCAGCCAACACCTCCGTGGCGCCGACAATCTTTTCCACCGGCCAGTCGCCACCCTTGACCAAAACCTCAGGTCTCAGGGTGGTGATGAGCCTGTGGGGCGTTTCTTCCCCAAAGATCACCACATGATCCACACAGCCCAGGGCCGCGAGAATCCTGGCCCGGCTCTGCTCATGGTTCACCGGCCGGTCATCCCCCTTGCCCAGAGCACGCACCGAGGCATCGCTGTTGACTCCGACCACCAGGCAATCGCCTTCCCTGCGGGCCTGTTCCAGATAAGTGACATGCCCTTGGTGCAGAATGTCGAAACAGCCATTGGTGAATACCACCTTGCGGCCCACCGCCCGGTATCTGGCTGTCAGTGCGGCCAACTCCTCCAGCTCCATGATCTTGTTCTGATCATCAAAGCGGTACGGCACCGGCCCTACGGTATTAAAGCGTTGCCGCAGCTCCTGCATCTTGGCGGGGTCAATCTCAACCCAGGCGGTATCCGGTTCTGCTCCACCCTCGGCCAGCACCGTGCCATCCGGACCGATGACCAGAGAATGGCCGCCGAACTCCGTTTTCCCCGTTATCCCGCACCGGTTGCAGGCCACCACAAAGATCTGATTTTCAATAGCCCGCGCCATAGCCAAGGTCCGCCACTGCTCCCGCCGGGCCTCGGGCCACTGGGCGCTCACCACCAACAACCCCGCGCCCTGGGCGGCCTGGGTCTTGGCCAACTCCGGGAACCGAAGGTCATAGCAGACCAATCCAGCCACCAATCCAAGCCCGGTATCCACCGGCTGAGGATTATCCCCATGGCTGAAATACCGATCCTCAGCCATGGGCGCGAAAAGTTGCTGCTTGCGGATCGAACCGCAAACTCCCCTCGACCCGACGATGTACAGGGTATTATAGATAGCGCCGCCGACCTCGGTGAGCACCTCCTCAGGCAAAGACCCGGCCAGATGGATCCCATACTGGCCGGCCAGGCGCTGCATCTCGGCAAGCACCTCCTCGGTCTGTAGAGCAAAATGCTGAAGCCGCTCGTAGGCAAAGCCACAGCTCCACAGCTCGGGAAGCATGAGGATACCAGGACCAGCGGGGGCCAAACGGGCCAGACCCGCCCGCACCGCGGCAAGATTCGCCTCCGGCTCGGCCAGCTGCACGGCAAACTGGAGAAACCCGGCATGATACCGGGCTGAGGTGGTTTCGCTGATGTTTTTCATAGAATAAGAATGACCCGGTCTGCTGTTTTTGTCAATATGAGGTTGCAAACTGCCTGCCTACTCTGCCCGGCACAGTGGCCGGCATTGTTTCCGTATTGACACCCGCACCGACCTATGGGATTGTTGACGGGTAGTAACTCTTCCAACCATTGCCCCAAGCCTTTCGCCTGCCGCCTCCCCTCATATCTTTTAGGTGCCGAATGAACACGTATCACATCGAAATGCGCTCATACCGCCTCCTCGGCCGGGTCTGGCTCATACTCTGCACTCTCGGCATGATTGCCGCCTTCCTGGATCAGCTCTATTTGCCGGGCACGGGCTTTGCCCTCGCTTCGCTCTTTGGGGTGTATGCGGTGCTGAGTTCCGGCAGCTTCGACATCGACGGACAGGGCCTCACCCACCAATCATCCTTTGGCAAATGGCACATCCTCTGGGATGAAATCACTCGGGTTGAGATTGGCGAAGTGGAAGGCACTCTGGTGCTCCACGGCAGCAATAAACGCTTTATCCTCTCATCCCCCGGCTGGTGGAGTGCTGCGGAAAAAGAGGCCGCCTTTGCTTTCGTGGTCAAGCAACTCGAAACGCGCAATATCCCGCCGCAACCCAGCCGGACTGCCGGATACAAAATGATGAAAAACACCCGCGTTACCCATTGAACCGAGGAAATATCCTGCCCCGCATCCGCACGCAACGACAGAGGTTTTCCGGGGTCAATCATACAATATAACATATTGAATTATAAGATTTTAACACACCCGGCAACTCTGTTCTTCGACGAAAGCCGCCCACTTTCCCCTCAAGTTTGCCAACTAACCTCCCGAAAAGTACAGTAGCACGTGCGCGCTTTCCATCCGTCGTGCCACACCGCAACCAGTACCGGGAGCGTACCATGAACATTCCAGCCCAATCCGGCCAGGGACCAGCCGCCAACACCGACTACCAATCCCTGTATTCCGCCCGCTCCGGCAAGTCCACCTTCGAGCAGACCCTTGCCCAGGTCCAGTCGACCTCTTTCTCCCTGACCACTGCGGAAGGCGATCGGGTCACCCTCTCGGGCCTGAGCCAGAATTACCAATACACCCAGGCTGTCGGCTGGTTTTCCCCCGCATCCTCAGGGGTGAATTATACCAGCAGCGCCACCTCTGCCGACGCCATGGGGATCTCGGTGCAGGGCGACCTCAATGAGCAGGAGCTGGCCGACATCACCAGGCTGGTGGGGGAACTAACCTCCATTGCCTCCACCTTTTTTTCCGGCGACCAGCAGGGTGCCATAACCAAGGCGATGGATTTCGGCCAAATGTCCATGGGCTCGATCTCCTCCCTTGCCGCCTCATTCAGCAGACAAACCGTTAGCCAGACCCAGCTCACCAGCCACCAGCCGCTGCCGGCCATGGCGGATCTCAACGACCTGAAACTCAAGGATCTCTACGCTAAATTGGGAACAGAGCAAAGCGGAGAGCCGGATTACGCCACCGTGCTTGAAGCGCGCTGGCAGCAGATTCTTAAGGCCCTGGATGAAATGAAAGCAAAAGAGATGGATGGGCTATTCGCCCAACGGATGGAGCCCAAGCCGGTAGCGGTGGCAGAGGTAAAAGCCGAACCGCCGAGCCTGCCATCCGTCCCAACAGAGAAACATCTGGCCCGACAGATGGTATCCCACATGGAACAGCTCCTCAGCGACCACCCGAAACTGACCCCCTTTGCCAAAGCCCTGGCCACCACGGCCATGGATACAGCCGCACGCCAAACCGATCAGGGTCTAACGGACACCGCCAGCGCGCTGAGCGAGCTAAAAACCGCCTTTCTCAATCAGCTGCACCAGTGGTTTTTGCCGCCGGAGCTGCCAACAGCATCCACCCCGCTCACGGAAGTATAGCACTTTTCAGCACCCCCTTCGGAAAGTCGCTTGCAGAGCGCCACCCCGCCTTATGCTCCGGGTTGCGCAAACAAACCCCCCACGCTGATCACCACTGCACCACATTCACCAGAGCCGGACCCCGCTGCACGGTCCGCTGGTATTCCACCGCCGGCTCGCCAAAGGCCATGGCATATCCAAGGGTATGATTTTCCGGGATGCCGAGCTTGCCGACCACGTCGGAGCAAACACCAAAGGCCATCATGCAGATGCCGTCCCAAACTGTACCGACCCCGTGGGCATGGGCGAACAGCTGGAAGGTGGCCAAGGCAATGTGGGTGTCCTGCACCGGACAAGGGGCCTCGGCCGGAGCGCTGGTGATGAGCAGATGCGGCGCACCTCGAAAAAGGATATCCGTACCCTTTTCCTGCCAGGCACTGACCGTCCAGCCGAGATACTTGCCAGCCAGACCTTCCGGCAACTCACCACCCTCCTTCAGCTTGGCAAGGCGGCCAATCAAATGCTCCCGTAACCGGTTCATCACAACCCGCTCCCTGACCACGGTGAAGAGCACCGACCGGGCATTGACCCCGGTGGGCGCATGGCAGGAGACCGCCAGCAAATGATCAATCAGCTCCGGAGCCAGATCCTTGTCGCGGTAGCGGCGTACCGCCCTTCTGCCCTTGATCAGAGTCGCCAGGTGCACCGGGTCCGGCATGTTTCCCGCAAGCGGGGTACTCGCGTCTGGGTTCCTGCCAAGGATTGAAACCGCCGCCGTGGGACAGACGGCAAGACAGTGCTGACATTGAAAACACCCGGCTTCATTGGTCATTTTCGGATGACCATCCATGGCGATAACGCCCGCCGGACATTCAAGTACACATTCGCCGCACTGGATGCAGCGCTCCTCGTCGATACGAAAATCAAGCATGGGGGCCTCCTTTTCTGTTCCGGATTCTTGCGGCACGGTCTTGGACAAATTCTAGAATATAGGTTTGTATTATCGCATTTCCCAACGGCCTGACAAGACAATTGCGCCTGAAGAGGCTCTGGAAATACCCATCGTTTGCAAGCAGGATTACGAAGACACCTCGATCCCAAGCTTGGCCGCGCCCTCAGAAGAGCAGGATAGACCACCAGATTTTGTTCGATATCCCTCGCATTTTTTCCGTATTGCATCCGGCCAAACAATCTGCCATATTGGCACATTAACAATCTCTATCATAAAGATCAGCATCAGGTGTTACCCATGCATTTCCTTATCATTGACGACGACACTGTTTCCCGCACCACCCTGAAAAACCACCTGGTCGCCATGTTTCCCGGCTGCAAGACCAGCGAAGCGCCCAACGGAGCCCAGGGACTGTTCCAATTTTTCAAGAAAAAACCGGACCTCGTTTTTCTGGACATGCTGATGCCGATCATGGATGGCCGGGCCGTGCTGGACGCCCTGAATGAATGCTACCGCTGCGGCCAGCTCATCAAAAAACCAAAGGTGGTGCTGGTCTCCACGCTCGATACCATGCAGATCGACCAGATGCATCCCCTGAACGACAGTCCGCTGGTATTAACGGTGATCAAAAAACCGGTGACCCGCAATCTTCTCAAGCAGCTCGCGGCATTTCTGCCCACCCCCACCGCCTGACCTCGCCCACCCTCTCCCTCTTGAAGCAAAGAGCTGCAAAGCGCTCATCGCACCACAGTCACCTCTTCCCCGGAAAGGATGCTTGACAAGCCTCGCCTTCCTGCTATCTTTGTGGCAATAATCCAGACCATTGCCAACACTTCCCCGGAGAGCGGAAATCCATGAAAAACACAGTAACCTTCCTGCCCGACAACGTCACCATTGAGGTGGATTCCGGCGAAAACCTGTTGAGTGCGGCAGCCAAGGCCGGGGTCTATATCCAGGCCTCCTGCGGCGGCGACGGGGTCTGCGGCAAGTGCAAGGTCAAAATCGAACAGGGCGAAGTTGCCGCCAACAAGGCCATGCAACTCAAGGGAGATGAACACGCCGAGGGTTTCCGTCTGGCCTGCCAGTCTTCAATCATTCAGGATCTGGTAGTCTCCATCCCCGCCGCGACCAGCAAAGACGGCAAGGCCCTCAAGGCCAAGCCCAAAACCACCCGCTCCATCTCCGCCCGCTCGCTGGACCATCTCATCGGCACCTGGCAGGTGGCCCCGCCGGTGGAGAAGCGCTTCCTTACCCTGGAACCACCTACCCTGGAAGACAATGTCCCCGATCTGCAGCGGTTGATGCGGGCCATCAAGAAAAAATGCCACGACTGCTCCGAGCCCACCTACGACCACCCGGAGCTGTTGATGGAGCTACCCTTCCTCCTTCGGGAGGCGAACTGGCAGGTAACGGCGATCATGCTGCGCGGCAAGCGGGCCGAGGAGCCGGACCGAATCATCGCCCTGGAAGCGGGCGACACCACGGGCAACCTCTACGGGTTGGCCGTGGACATCGGCACCACCACGGTGTGCGGGGTATTGATCGATCTCAATTCCGGCGAGGTGATCGCCGAGGCCTCGGCTTACAACGACCAGATCGGCTGCGGCGAAGACGTCATCTCCCGAATCATCTATTCCCAGCGTCCCGGCGGCCTCAAGAGCCTCCAGGAAAAGGTGGTCCGTACCATCAACTCGGTGATCGAAACGGTGTGCAAAAAGGTGATGATCAGCCCCAGCAACATCAGCTACATAATGGCCGCGGGCAACACCATCATGAGCCACCTGCTCCTCGGCTTAAACCCCAAGTATCTACGCGAGTCGCCCTATGTCCCGACCTGCAGCCATTTCCCCTTGACCCGCGCCGCAGCACTAGGCATCCACGCCCACCCCTCGGTGCGCCTCTTCCTCTACCCCTCGGTGGCGAGCTACGTGGGCGGGGACATCATCTCCGGGGTCCATGCCTGCCAAATGTACAAAAGCCCCGAACTCACCCTGTTCATCGACATCGGCACCAACGGCGAGATCGTGGTGGGCAACGAGGAGTGGATGGTCTGCGCCGCCTGCTCCGCTGGCCCGGCCTTCGAAGGGGGCGGCATCCGCCACGGAATGCGGGCCAATGCCGGGGCCATCGAGAACTTCCATATCCATCCCGAGACCCTTGAGCCGATGATCATTACCATCGACCGGATCAAGCCCTGCGGCATCTGCGGCTCCGGGCTCATCGCCATCGTGGCCGAGCTGCTGGAGGCCGGAGTCATCGATCAACAGGGCAAGTTCAACCGCAGCCTCGACCATCCCCGCATCCGGGAAGGGATAGACGGCCATGAGTATGTGCTGGCCTGGGGGAAGGACACCCTCATGGGCGAGGACATCGCCATCACCGAGGTCGACCTGGACAACCTGACCCGGGCCAAAGGCGCCATGTACGCGGGCTACGTTACCCTGCTGGAGTCGGTGGGCATGACCTTCGGTGATCTGGACCGGGTGATCATGGCCGGAAACTTCGGGGCCTACATCGACCTGGAACAGGCGATCTGCATCGGCTTGCTGCCGGACATCGACCGCGACAAATTCTACTATCTGGGCAACGCCTCTATGCTCGGTTGCCAGATCAGCCTCACCGACCATGTCCGCTTCCGGGAACGGATGATGGTCAGCTCGCTGATGACCAATCTGGAGCTCTCGGAGAGCGCCCAGTTCATGAACCATTACATGGCCTCACTCTTTCTGCCCCACACCGACATGGCCCTCTTTCCCACGGTGCGGGACAAGCTGCCCCGTCAGTAATCATGGAAGAGATTGAACCCGACCTGGCAGTCTGCCTCATCCACAACCTTGGGTACCCCGAAGGGCTTTTCCCCTTTCTGGACACGCTCCTGGCCCATGCCGACCCTGTGGCCCTGGAGATCATCGTGGTGGCCAGCCAGCCGGAGCATCCCGCCCTTGCCCGGCTGGAACGGGCTTTCCCGGAGATCACCATTCTGGAAAACAGCGGGGCCGACCAGCCGGCCAAGGCCCGCAACCACGCCTGCCGTCTGGCTGCGTCCCGCTATCTCTCCTTCTGGGATGAAGGACTCCGTCCGCAGCCCGGCTGCCTCGCCACCCTGATCCGCTTTCTCGATGAAAACCCGGAGACGGGTCTGGCCGCACCCCGAATCGTTGACACCCACGGCATGGTCCAACCCTCAGTGCGCTCTGCCCCTTCGCTGGCCACCATTCTCTGCCAGCACACCCCCCTGGCTCGGCTACTCTCGGCCGCGCCTCACCTCCTCAGGCAGCACCTGCTTCTGGAACAGGACCACCTGCACTCCTTTGAGGCCCAATGGCTCCTGGACACCTGCCTGGTAATCCGCCGGGAAGTGATGGAGGAGATCGGCCTGCTGGACGAGGGTTTTTCCGCGCACTACGCCGATGCCGATTACTGCCTGAGGGCGCACCAGGCGGGCTGGCACCTCCACTATCTGGCTGAGGCCGTGGCAATCCAGAGTGGTCCGGAATCCTTCCCAATGACGACAAAACCCTCTGCCAGCGACACCTCGCGCTTGGTGGGCGACTGCACCCGGCTGCTTTTGAAAAAATGGCTGCGCCCCGCCCAATTGCCCGGTTAACTTGCCTCCGGAAGAGGTGTTGAAAACCTGTTTATTTTTTGTTGATTGGTTGTTGAAACTCTGTTGATTCCTCCAATCGCTCCCCACAATTCTTTGGCATGCGTTGGATTACGGCTCCTTGGCATCCTGTGGCCAGCCAGCCAACCCCTGTTGATTTCTTTCACGTTTCACGTGAAACCCCAAAAGCTCCCCCCGCGACAAACTGCCACGCTGCGCAAAAATTATCCGTATGCTATTGTCCGCCTGAATACATTTTACTCAGGATTCCCCAAGAACCAAGAATGACCCTGCAAGCCAGGCATGGAATTATACGCGCTGATTCAGCGAGATAACACTATGGCCGAAAATAATGGCATGGTTCGTGATATACTGGCGGCACAGAGTTGTGTTTACCCATTTTTTATAACCAGAGGAGGATTGTTCCCATGAAGAAAAGCACGATATTACGGATCAGCACCATCCTGGCAGGCTCCCTGCTCAGCGCCACCCTCGCCTTTGCGGCCACCGACTATAGTGCCATGACCACCGAAGAGTTGGCGGCACAACGCGGCAGCATGAAACAGTCAACGCTGGAAGAACGGAACGCCTTCCAGAACGAATGGCAGAACCGGGTACAGAAGATGAGCCAGGAAGAAAAACAGAAATTCATGGGTCAGCCAGATAATGCCCCCCGTGACGGATCGGGCCAGAAAAATGGCCAGGGCAAAGGTATGGGTTCCGGCTCCTCCGGCACAGGGAGCGGCATGGGTTCCGGTGGCTCCGGGATGGGCTCTGGTGGTGGCATGGGCCGGGGGGGTGGCATGGGCGGTGGCATGGGCGGCGGACGGCGTTAATCCTGCCCCAAGACCTTTTTCCACCCACCATGGCCAGGCAGCCTAAGGTTGTCTGGCCATGGTTTATTGTCTGCACCCTCAGGAGACGCCCCATGAACATGCGCAAAATCACCTCCCTTACCGCCCTGGTCTCTTTTGTCCTTGAGATGCTGACCAGCGTCATTCTCTACATCGTCCCCCAGGGGCGGGTGGCCTACTGGTCGGATTGGCGGTTGTGGGGCTTGAGCAAAACCCAGTGGGGCAGCCTGCACGTGAATCTGGGCGTTCTTTTCCTGATCGCCATCGGCCTGCATCTCTACTACAACTGGAGCCCCATTGTCGCCTATCTAAAAAACAAGAGTGCGGAACTGAGGATTTTCACGGTGGACTTCACGGTCGCTCTCTTCCTGACCCTGTTCTGTCTCCTGGGGACCTATTGGGAGCTGCCACCGTTTTCCACCATCATCACAATCGGAGAACAGATCAAGGAAGCCGGTGCCCAAAAATATGGGGAGCCGCCCTACGGCCATGCCGAACTTTCCTCGCTCGCCACCTTCAGCAAAACGGTGGCGCTGGATTTGGATGCCAGCCTGCGCCGCTTGGCCGCGGCGAACATCCGCGTCAACAGTCCAAGCCAGTCCATTGCCAATATCGCCCGGATGAACAACCTGACCCCAAAGGGGGTCTATCAAGCCATGCTGCCACCGGAACAACCCGGACAGGTCAAGGCCTTTCCCTCCAGTCCGCCAAGTGGTTTCGGCAAGAGACCCCTGGGTGATATCTGCCGGGAATACCAGCTCGACCTCAAAATGGTCCTCAATACCCTTGCCGACCGCAAGCTCACGGCCACCGAGACCATGAGCATCAAGGAGATCGCCGCCGCCAACAACACCTCGCCCATGGATATCTTTGAAGCACTCCGGCAGGTGGCAAACCCAGATTGAACCTGGCCAGGTGCCTAGGTATATCCACCGATTTCCGCGCCAATACGATATTTTTTACACCACTTCGCCCTGTTGTCTGTTGACATCCTTTTTGTAAAACGCTATTTTCCCACGTTACCATGCCCTCTTAACACTCGGGGAAAACCGCCGTTTCCATCGGGAGCGGTAAAATATAGATTGAACCTACAGCACGGGAGAAAACAATGAAGGTAGCAGCCATTGCGGAAAGCATCAACATCATGGGTAAAAGAAGCGGCACCGCCATGAAAGAGCGTAATCCTGGCCCGGTTCAGGAGATGGCCAAGGAAGAGGCCGCAGCTGGCGCCTCCTACCTGGATCTCAACATCGGACCGGCCCGCAAGGATGGGATCGAGCTGATGCCTTGGATTGTACAGACCGTGGAAGCGGCCAGCTCCGTGCCCCTTTGCTTGGACACCACCAACACCGATGCCATGGCCGCCGGATTCAAGGTCGTTAAAAACCGCGAAGCCGCGATCATGAACTCCATCTCCGCCCAGCCCGAGCGGATGGAAAAGCTGATCCCCGTTGCCGCTGAGGCTGGCTGCAATGTTATCGCCCTGCTCTGGGGTCCGGAAGGCATGCCCCGCGACTCCAACGAACGCTGCGCCATGGCTGTTGACCTGATGATGGCCCTGGCCGAAGCAGGCATCCCCAACGAAAAAATGCTCTTCGATCCGATCGGTACCCCCATCACCCTGGGCGCCGACCAGATCGCTTCCGGTCTTGAGTTTATGTCCATGCTGCAGGAGATCGCCCCTGGCGCCGGTTCCACCGTAGGTCTGTCCAATGTCTCCAACGGCGTGGCCGAGCATCTGCGCAAGTACCTAGACCGCACCTACCTCATCATGCTGATGAAGTACGGGATCACCACCGCCATAGTCAACGCCTATGACACCGAGCTCATGGCCATCTGCAAGGGCGAGCGCCAGAGCCTGGTGGACATGGTCCACAACATGATGGACGGCAACGATCCCGATCCCGCAGGCTTGACCGGCACCGCCATTGAACATTATAAAACCTATAAGGTGTTGAGCGGCCAGAACGTATTCAGTGAGTCCTGGCTGACTCTGTAAGAAAGCGGTATTATATAGGCTGCTTTCTCGATTTCGGGACGGCCTTTGCTTAAAGAGGAGGCTACGGCCTCCTCTTTTTTTATTGTGGGGTAGAAAATTATGGCGGACATCCCTTCGCACCACATGATCTACGGGAGTCTGGTCGATTTTGTCACCGGTGAACCGCTGGTGGACACCGACGACGAGCGCTACCGCCAAAAATTGGCACGACTGCTGGTGGAAGAAAGGGGGTTTGCCAAAGGCGAGCTTACCATGCGGCGCAGGATTGAAACCCTGTTCGCCCACCAATTTGTGGCCTCGAAGATCGATATCGTGGTAAGCATCGCGGACCAACGGGTCATGGTGCTTCGCTACGGTCCCGGCTCGCTGGTAACCCGGGAACGGCCGGCTATTGCCGCAGCCAGGGTCTTGGAAGAGAGCCAAATGATCCCCCTGGTGGTGGTGACCAACGGCGAGGACGCCGAATTGTTGAACGCCAGAACCGGCAAGGTGCTGGCAACCGGGCTTGAGGCCATCCCCACCAGGGAGGCGATTGTCGCCATGCTGCCCGGCCTGGACTTCAGCCCAGTGCCGCCGGAACGGCGGGAACCGGAACTCCGGATCTTAAATGCCTTTGACGTGGAGTCCTGTTGCGTCGGCGGCCCCTGCGCTCTGCCAAATGCGAAAGAAGGCTGAAATTTTGCCAGATGTTATTACACGGAGAAAGCACCATGACACAACCCACCTGGAGCAAAACGAGCTGGCAGCAATTCACCGCCCTGCAGCAGCCCAACTGGCCGGATAAAAACGAATTTGCCGAGACGGTGCAGACCATCTCCAAGCTCCCCCCCCTGGTCTTTGCCGGGGAGATCCGCACCCTGAAGAAGCAGCTGGCCATGGCCGCCGAGGGCAATGCCTTTCTGCTCCAGGGCGGCGACTGCGCCGAGGAGTTTTCCATGTGCACCGCCCCCTCCATTCGGGAGCTGCTCAAGGTTATCCTCCAGATGGCGGTGATCATGAGCTACGCGGGCGGCAAGCCAGTGATCAAGGTGGGTCGCATGGCCGGGCAGTACGCCAAGCCCCGCTCCGCCGACACCGAAATGGTAAACGGCGTGGAGCTCTCCAGCTACCGCGGCGACATGGTCAACGGGATCGATCCCACCCCCGAGGCCCGGCGGCCAGACCCGCAGCGGATGCTCAAGGGCTACCACTTGGCCTGCGCCACCATGAACATCCTGCGTGCCTTCACCATGGGCGGCTACGCCTCCCTGGAGCGGGTGCACTCCTGGAACAACGCCTTTGTCAAAAACTCGCCCCAGGGCCAACAGTATGAAAAACTGGCCCGCCAGATCGACCAGGCCATCAACTTCATGCGCATCGTGGGCATCGCCACCGATATCCCCCAGCTCAACCAGGCCAGCTTCTACACCTCCCATGAAGCTTTACTCCTGGGCTACGAGCAGGCCCTGACCCGCCAGGACTCAACAAACGGCGACTGGTACGATTGCTCGGCCCACATGCTCTGGATCGGCGA
>CALMMG010000130.1 GCA_937868185.1 uncultured Pseudomonadota bacterium | reverse complement strand
AGGAAAGAGGAACCTGCCGCCGGGTCTGCAGGCAAAGACGCGCTGCAGCAATCAGAAAAATTATCCCCGGAATCACCAGGATGATGGACAGCAATTGACTCGGCGTCATACATTTTCCCGACAGTGCATAAATTTCCTCTGTAGCTCCCCACTTTTCTTAAACATTGCACAACCGACCTGCTATCAGTGTACAGAGGGGAAGCGGGAAAGTCAAAACCTCCGGACATCTCCATTTTTCAAGCATAACTGTTGGCCAAGGGGAAATGTTGCTTTTCCGAACGATTTGCCCTAACATAGGAGCACCCTTTGTTTCTAGGAAAATGCCTCAGGAGAACAGTACACACATGCAACCGCAGCCACTGATCATCGAATACCGATTCCGCCTGCAAGACAACAGCGAAGAGCTATTCACCGTCCGCCTTGATCCACACACCCTTGAAGCCCTACCCGACCCAGCGGCAGAGCCCTTGCCGAGCTGGACGGCGCTTTCCTTTGTTCAGTGCACAAGTTGCCCACTGACTGAAGATTCCTCTCCCCACTGCCCGGCTGCCGCCAACCTTGCCCCCATTGTCCAGCGGGGCGAAAAACTTATCTCCATTGATCTGGTGGATCTCCAGGTGACAACCGCTGAAAGGATAAGCCTCCAGAAAACCACGGCGCAACGGGCCCTCTGCTCCCTGATGGGGCTTGTCATCGCGACAAGCGGCTGTCCGCACACCGCTTTTTTCAAACCCATGGCCCGCTTTCATTTACCGCTGGCCAATGAAGAAGAAACCATGTTCCGCGCCACGGCAACCTATATGCTGGCCCAATATTTTGTAAAAAATGAGGGGGGCCAGGCGGACTTCAACCTGGAGAAATTAACGAATCTGTACCGCACCATGCAGGAGGTCAATCTGGCCATGGCAAAAAGGGTGCGGAGCATGTCAAAAACCGACTCGTCCGTCAATGCCATTGTCTTGCTCGACATGTACGCCAAAGCCCTGCCCTATGTGATCAAACAATCTCTCGACGAACTCCGTTACCTGTTCGAGCCATTTTTGAATACCGTCGGTTCTCCGGGAAAACCATCATCTTCCTAGCAGACGTCCCCCGCCCCCCAGCGCTCTGGCTCTGGTCGCCGCCGACCTACCCAAGTTGCCGCCAGGGTCAGCCGCTGCTACCTGACCGTACAAGGCTTGAGCTTTTACAAACTCCCCTGTTTTCTCAAAGCTTTCCGCTAGAAAAAAAGCGCTGCCCAGGGTGGGCATGAGCTTCATACTTTTTTGCAGATGCTCCTTGGCCAAAGTGGGATTGTTCTCTTTCAGATACAGGTAGCCCAGGCCAAAATGGCTTTCGTAATAATCCGTGTCCAGCTGTACAGCCTTGGCCAAACATTTTTTTGCTTGGTCATAGCTGTTATTCTTCAAATAGGCCATTCCCAGCGCGCTTTGCAGCAACCCCTGCTCCGGAGCTTTATGAACCGCCTGCTCAAACAAGAGAATGGCTCCGGCCAGATCCTTGGCCTGCTCTTTCTCCCTACCCTTATCGTAATCGCCGTATGCCTCCTTGGTTTTGCGCAACGGTTCCATCGCCCGCTGAAAATCCCCAGCCCCGGCAGCATACGCTTCATTGTTCATGGCCCAACTGTACTTACTGTCGATGTAGTACTGGTTATCCCGCATCCGTTCCTTGGAAAAGGGATGGGTGCGAAACAAGCCCTGCATCCAAGAAGCTTCCCCCTCCCCACTTTTTTTGGCTAAAAACTCCTGCAACTCAACCGCCCCCTTGGGGCTGTATTGAGCTTTGACCATATAATCAATACCCAACCGATCCGCCTCACGCTCCTGATCCCGGCTGTATGAGCTGTCCAGTATCGAGCCCGCTATTTGCCCCGCCTGCCGCGCCACTCCGTTGTATGATGTACCGCTGCTCGAAACGGACAAAACCTGCAAGCCCATATTCATCAAAATTCCGCGTTGTAGGTTCTGCACCGAATGCCGGGCCGTGACATGGCCAAGCTCATGCCCCAACACCGCAGCCAACTGGGCCTCATTTTCCAGAGCGACCAGCAAACCGCGGGTAATGGCGATATTGCCGCCGGGCATGGCAAAGGCATTGGGGCTTGAATCGTTAACGATCTTAAAGGTATAGGGAAGATTGGGACGGTGGCTGACCTTGGCTAAACGCATCCCTACTGCAGTGACATAGTCCTTAAGGTGCTGATCATCGTATTCCCCCTGCATCCGCTGGATCGCCTCGGGAAAGGCTTTTTTCCCGAGGGAGACTTCTTCCTGTTCACTCAGGCTGTAAAATGCTAACTCGGACTTACCGGTAACGGGATTCATGGCACAGCCGGAAAGAAATGCCAACGAGACCAGCACAGAAAAGAGAAAAAGTAAACGAATACCCATGGCGAAATACCTGTCAGGCTTGTCTTGAGGAATGATATTGACAATAATTTTTAGTTTATTCAATTCAACGGTCACCTGCAAGCTACACCTTGACTGCACGAGGCAGGACGCGAGGATCAACAAAATCGAAAAAAGAGGACAAAAAAAGGGTGGCCAAACGGCCACCCTCAGTTAACAAAACACTCTAGTTCTTGCTTTAGAATCGGACGTCGAGCAAGAAGTAAACATTATCCAGAACGGCACTCGAATCCCCAGGCTCACCAAAAACCTGAGACATAGACCCATGATCATAGTTGATATGGGTATAACCTAGGCGGCCGAAGAGGTTGTCGTTAAACGGCTGGATGTAGTAGAGGTCATAAGCGTCGCCACGGGTGGCCAGCTTATTGTACAACTCAGAGGGACCCCAGGTAAAGCTGGCCCAGTATTCACTACCATGGTTGTATTCAAACCCAACCTTGGGGTTATTCCATGGCTTGTAGGGAATGTTGTAGCGCAACCCGGTGTATACCGACCAACCGGTATGCTCACTTGTCCCATCACTATTCAGTAGCCCAGTTGCGCCGCCCGGCCCCATAAACGTCCTTCCATTGGGATCAGTTTTATTCAGGCCAGTGGAAAGGAAGATATCAAAACCGGAATCTGCAACATTATTGGCCTGGACATGGGCACCGAACAGGCTCATATTGCCTATCTTATCGGTCCCAGCTTGCATGCCGTTGATATCTGTTGCCTCGAGAGCACTCAAGACCAGCAGACTGTCACGCACCCCCGGAATCTCGGTTTCAAAAAACATGGCATAGACATTGATGTCATCAAACGAGTTGCCCCCGTTGTCCAGATAACTTATCGCGCCAGAATCCTGATAGCCCTTACCCCAGGCAAAACGGATGCCGGAATTCTTCCAACCAAGATAGCGCTCCAGACCAACGGTGGCCACCACGCCGTCTGCCTCGCCGTCAAACAGAAGGGAGGGATAGGTGGACTGGCGGAGCCGATTTTCCTTCAACTCGGATGGTGGGCCCTCGGAAGAGGGATGCCGACCAAAGGTCAGAGCCAGCGGGATGGGCATCCCCTCGGGAATCCAGTCCACATAGGCGCGGTCCAGCTTCATGCTAGTGTCGCCAGGTACATGGGCTTGGCTGGCGTCATTTTGAGCATAATTAGTTGTGTTGGAAAAAGCCTTGTAAACGGCGAGTCGACCGGTGAACAACAAATTCTTCTGAATCTCCGCATCCATGTTCAGACGGAAGCGGTTGGTCCAGTAATTATCATTGTGGTCAACGGTGCCAAGACCACCAGTCACCATATCATCTTTCAATTTAAAACTGTCTACCCTGGTGCGCAACTCAGCGCCCAAGTTGATCCGATCTTTCAGTGTTTTGGTTTCAACCTTGTCCAAAGTGTCAAAAATGTTTTCAACATCCTTGGCTATCTTGCTCGGCATAGCGGCGGAAGCTGCCTTACCGGAAGGGCTCTCGGCTTTCTCCATCTGATCAACACGCTTCTGCAAGGTGTCCAGGCGTTGCAGAATCGCCTTATAGTCTTCTGTCGGTATGGATACAGTCTGGCCACCCGCTCCTGCTACGGCACAGCCTGTCCAGGCCAGTAATGCACCTGCAGTCAATAATATTTTTTTCACTTATTCTCCTCCTCCCAGTGAATATCTTTTTTCGCCAGTGAATTATTTGGGGATAACCGCAGCTGCCGGCTGATCACTGTCGGCTGCATGCGACACCAAATACTTCACCACCGCCTGCAGGTCGGCATCACTCATGCCCATATCAACGGTATGACGTCCCCGGGCAAAGTATTTATCCCACACCGAACCGGCCTTATCGGCAGGGTTCACGATAGCCGCCTTGCCTCCCTTTTTGTGACATGCGCCACAGCTCTGTAAAAAGAGCGCGTCCCCGCTGGCCGCCATAGCGATAGCAGGAAGCATCAGCGACATTGCTGTCAACATCGTTACGATTCGCTTCTGCACCAACTCACCTCCCTTTTTAAAAATTGACAACAGAAATTCTGTTTCCTGAAAGTTTATAACTGGTTACTTTAAAAAAAGTCAACATATCATCTGCTTTTTTTTATTTTTCTACCTGCCGGCAATCCTTTATTGCTCTAAGGTCGGCTTTCATTTATACCAGATCAACAAATCCGGGGTAATTGTTCGCCCACCGGCATGTCGACAATCCGATGCGCCCCCAGAGCGGTACGCATGGCTACAACCCCCCGGTTTTCCTCAACAACCTCACCGATAATCGCGGCCTCTCGGCCCAGAGGATGACTACGCATGACGGCCAGCACTTTATCGGCGAACTTCGCCGAAACAATCCCCACCAGCTTGCCCTCGTTGGCGACATACATTGGATCAATGCCCAGCACCTCGCAGGCGCCCCGAACCTCGGGCCTCACCGGGATGACGGCCTCCTCCAGCATAATACCGACCTGGGAAGAAGCGGCAAACTCATTGAGCGTGGTGGCAAGCCCCCCCCGGGTGGGATCGCGCATGGCATGAATATCAGAAGATGCGCGCAGCATCTGCACCACAAGACCATTCAAAGCAGCCGTGTCGCTCTGTACCCGGGAGGCAAAGGAAAGCCCCTCACGAGAGGTTAAAATCGCCATGCCATGATCGGCAATGGTGCCGGAGAGGATGATCTTGTCCCCGACCTTAAGATTGGCGGCGGAGATGTTCACCCCTTCCGGCACCTGGCCCACCCCAGTGGTGGTAATGAAGAGCTTGTCGCAGCAGCCCCGGTTGACCACCTTGGTGTCCCCGGTCACGATCTGCACCCCGGCGGCCTTCGCCGCCTTTTCCATGGAGAGCAAAACCCGATGCAGAGTAGCCATGGGCAACCCCTCTTCGATGATAAAGGCGGCGGCCAGATAGAGCGGCGTGGCACCGCTCATGCAGACATCATTCACGGTTCCGTTGATCGCCAGATCGCCAATGTCACCGCCGGGGAAGAAAAGAGGGTCCACCACAAAGGAGTCGGTGGTCAGGGCCAAACGCCCTGAGGGAAAAGCGACAACCGCCTGATCCTCCAGCCGATTCAGGATTTCATTGCCGAAGCGCGGCAGAAAAAACCGACTGACAAGCTCGGCAGACAAACGCCCCCCGCTCCCGTGCGCCAATTGGATGGTCTCATATTCCATGATGGGCAGAGGACAGCTGAAATCTTCCGGATTCACCTTATGCATGGGATGTCCTGTGATATTTATAGTACGCAGCGCAAGCGCCCTCGCCCGAAACCATGGTCGCCCCCAAGGGATGCTGCGGGGTGCATTCCCGACCAAAGGCCGGGCAGCTATCGGGTTTAATCAGACCCTGCAACACGCTGCCACTCTTGCACAACTCTGATTCCCGCACAGTAATGGTCTCCACGGCAAACTTCTGCTCGGCATCATAGGCTGCGAAATGATCTCGGATCACCAGGCCGCTTGCAGGTAAAACCCCGATCCCCCGCCAGGCGCGGTCGCTCACCGCAAACACCTCGTCCATAACCCGTTGCGCCGCACGGTTGCCTTCCCGGCTCACCGAACGACCATACTGATTTTCCACAATATGGCACCCCGCCTCAAGTTGACGAAGAACCATGAGCAGCCCGGCGAGGATATCGACGGGCTCAAAACCGGTGACCACGATGGGCACCTTAAATTCCTCGGCAAGAGGCTCGTATTCCTGCCAACCCATGATTGTGCAGACATGCCCTGGGGCTAGATAGCCCTGCACCCGGTTCCCGGGCGAAGAGAGCAACGCCCGGATGGCGGGCGGCACCAGAACATGGCTGGCCAGCAGGCTGAAATTCGTCAGCCCCTCTCGCCTGGCTTGCAGCAGGGCCATACTATTGCCCGGCGCCGTGGTTTCAAAACCAACGGCCAGAAAAACCACCTCCCGCTCGGGGTTCTGTCGGGCCAGGGCCACGGCTTCCAGGGGCGAATACACCATGCGCACATCGGCTCCGGCGGATTTCGCCATGAACAAACTGGAACTGCTGCCCGGCACCCGGAGCATGTCGCCGAAGCTGGTAAAAATCACCTCGGGCCTGGCGGCGATGGCTACGGCCCGGTCAATGGTTTCCACCGGGGTCACACAGACCGGACAACCCGGCCCATGCACCAGCTCCACCTGGGCGGGAAGAAGCTGATCCAACCCGTTTTTCATGATGGCATGGGTGTGGCCGCCGCAGATCTCCATGATCACCCAGGGGTGGGTCACGGTCTGGCGGATCTCCTCAAGAAGACGCTTGGCCAGGGCCGGATCGCGGTATTCATCAACAAATTTCATGGAGAGACACGAACCTCTTTATTTTTCAAATGGTTTGCCGAAGATATCTGTGCCCTGAGCAGCCACGGCCTGGACTAGTTCCT
>CALMMG010000129.1 GCA_937868185.1 uncultured Pseudomonadota bacterium | reverse complement strand
CCGAAGACACGGCCTATCGGGAATTCCTGGTAAAACTCTGCAAGATCAAAGACAAGATGCTCACCCCGGAAGGCAAACGGTTGGCCGCCGAACGACATGAATTTATGGAACTTTTTTTTAAACGGTTGGATAAAGAGATCCACGGCAGCCCCCGTAACCCCTCCGATAATTCCCGATAGATCCGGCTGATACCCTTGGACACCACAACCCAACGCCTCGCTATCATCATCAAAGACCTGCGCCGGGCGCTCCTGGCGATGGTACTTGCCCTGCTCCTGGGCTGCATAGGCTTCTACAGCATTTCACGCCAACTGCTGGGCGGCATCCAGAGCCATCTCCACCAGAAACTCGCCTTCTTCACGGTGGCCGAGCCCTTTCTCGCCCATCTCACCATCTCCCTGGCCATGACGATCTTCACCATCATGCCCATGCTCAGCTATTTTCTCTGGCGCGCCCTGGCCAAGCCCTTCAAACTCTCCCGCCTCCTGGTTTTCTGGTTCGTGCTCTTCACCTGCTTTTTGTTTTACAGCGGAGCCGCTTTCTGCTATTTCGTCACCCTACCCTATGGCATCGATTTCTTGCTGGATTTTCAGACCGAACAGCTCAGACCGGTTATCTCCATCAGCGAGTTTGTCTCCTTTGTCTCCATCTTTGTCCTCGCCTTCGGGCTGATCTTCGAGCTGCCCATCTTCATGATCTTCATGGCCAAGATAAAAATCCTGCCCAGATCATTCTTTGAAAAAAACCGCCGCTACGCCGTGCTGGTGATCAGCATCATCGCCGCCCTCCTTACCCCAACCCCCGATGTGTTCAACATGATGCTCATGGGCATCCCCCTCTATATGCTGTATGAAGTGGGGATCATTGTGTTGAAGCTGCTACGGATCGCATAAGCAACTACATTGCAACTATCGCCCTTACCCGTTCCGCTCATTCACCGGACGCGACGTTTTTGCCCATTTCGCTGGTCGTCCGTCGATTCCTACGAAACATTTTGACAGCAGCTCAATATTCAGATATCCACAGCATACGGCTCCATATATGCATCGGAGCCGTGATGGCCAGGCGCCGCCGTTCGGAACGCCCGAAGGGCAGAGCAAGAGACGCAAGCTGATAGCCTGGAATCAACGCTTAATCCTCCGGGACGAGCACCAAAACTTGCAGAAAAGCAACCTGTCCCATTTTGCCGCCAAACTCACCGATTGCATGAACTGCGCATCTATGCTATCTAACAGAAATAATAAGAGAAAAAATTAGTCAAATCCCAGGCTCAACCGGGAAAAACCCTTTGCAACGGCCTACCATGCTAGCGAACTTTTCAGAGACTGATCGCAAGAAAGTCCTCCTGTACAGCGTGCTCATTGTCACGGTGGTTGGCCTTTGGTCGGTATTTGGGCCATACGGGGCTTTGAAATACTACAGGGTTGCCAAGGAACTCAACGAGGTTCTGACCCAGAATGAACAGCTGCGCGAGACTAATACTGCGCTGAAAGAGGAAATCAACAAGCTGAAACACGACCCGGTCTATCTGGAAGATGTGGCGCGTCGGCAATTCGGCCTCATTAAAAAGAATGAGGTCATCTACGAATTTCCCGAGAAAAAGAAACGGCACGAGTAGTTCGGCTCGCCCTCCTGGTCTCTTACCCCGCCATATCCTGCACAATCCACTGCACCGCCGCATAGAGATCATCTGCCACATAGATCGGCTGCACCGTCTGTACTGGGCCAATGTACTCGTAATCCCCCCGGCCATAACCGGTAAGGACCAAAACCCCCTTGGCCTGCACTGCCGCCGCCGCCTTGAGATCTGACCAACGATCGCCCACCACATAGGAGCGAGCAAGATCCAGGTCCAGCTCAGCCGCCGCCTGAAGAAACAGTCCCGGCTTTGGTTTCCGGCAATCGCAGGCGAGGCGGAAGCGCTCTTCCTTGGCCTCGGGGTGATGGGGGCAGAAATAAATCCCATCCACATAGGCTCCTGCCTCAGCCAATGCCCCGTTCATCTTGGCATGCACCTCTGCGATCAGACTCTCGGGAAAATAACCCCTGGCCAGGCCTGACTGATTACTGACTACCACCACCGGAATCCCCTGCTCGTTGAGCAGGCGGATGGCCGCTGCAGCCCGGGGCAGCATAACAAAACGGGTGATATGGTTGATGTAGCCCATCTGCTCGTTGATGGTTCCATCCCTGTCGAGAAATACGGCCGGTCGCATGCTCAGTCCTCGGTTACTAAAAGTTTGCAGGTTGCCGCGAACACCTCATCGACCCCGATTTTCAGCATGCAGGCAAAATCGTTTTGGGGGCAATGGGTTTTCATGCACGGACTACAGGGCAGATTCTTGTTCACCACCTCCACTCTGGGGGAGAACGGCCCGGTGGCCACGCTGTCGGTGGAACCGAAGATGGCGACCAGCGGCGTTTTCTGGGCGGCAGCCACATGCATGAGCCCCGAATCGTTGGTGACAAAGACATCGCACAACCCGATCAGGGCCATAGCCTGGGCCAAAGAGGTCTTCCCCGTGAGATCATGCACCTGTCCGGGCGCTGCCGCCGCACTAATTTCCGCCGCGGCTTCACCATCCGCCTCAGTACCGAAAACCAGCATAGTGGCGCCCAAATCTTCGGCCAGACGCTTGGCCAGCCCGGCATACCTTTCTGCCGGCCAGCGCTTGGCCGGGCCATAGGCAGCACCAGGATTCAAGCCCACCACCGGCCTTTTCGCCTTGGCGACAAAAAAATCCCTGGCCCAAGCATTGACAGCATCCGGTAAGGTAAGGAACAGTTCTTGGGGCCCGCATATCAAGCCCAGATCCTTGAGCATCTCCTGATAATAATAGACCTGATGCCGCGCTCTGGTACTTTTTCGAATGGTCACCCCATGACTCAACAGCAGCCCGCGGCCATCCCTGCGATACCCGGCCCGAACCGGTATTCCGGCGAACAGGGCAAGCAAAGCGGCAGAAAAGGCATTCTGCAAAAGGATAGCCATATCAAAGCGCTGGGCAGCAAGCTCACGACCCAGCCGCCACATCCCGGCCAACCCCTTATGCCTGCCCTTTTTCTCATAGAGCATGACCCGATCCACATGGGGGCAACCCCTGAATATATCAGCCACCCATGGGTATGCCAGGATAGTTATCTCGGCTCCGGGAAAATTTTCCCGAATGGTCCGCACCGCCGGGGTGGTCATGATAGCGTCGCCAATCCAGTTGGTTGAGCGGATCAGAATCTTTTTGGGCGATAGGTCGCTAATTTTTTTCGTCATACCTGTTCCTGGGATGTCTTGCCTGAAATGAAGATGGGACCTTTGCTTTTTTTCCCGAAGGCGTCAAGTATTTTTCACAAAGCGCCCACCAACTATACCCATCTGGCCCAAGCAATCTCTTCCAAGCCTAATTTTAACTGAAAAAAAGACCAATTCACCCTCTTCTTCCTTGCAAAAAATCAACGCGGATGTTAAAAAATTCGGGTTCAAAAATAATCACATCCCTGAAAATGTTCCTCTGGTGCCCATATTCGGGTTGGAACGATGGGGTGGAAGCCAAACCAAAACCAACAGGAGAAGTACAATGTCTTACGTTACCATGAAGGAAATGCTGGAAGCCGGTATGCATTTTGGCCATCAGACCCGTGGCTGGAACCCGAAAATGAAGCCGTACATCTACGGCGCCCGCAACAAGATATATATCATCAACCTTGACAAGACCCTGCCGCTTTTCAACAAGGCTTACGAATTTATTGCCAAGACTGCAGCCAAGGGCGGCACCGTGCTTTTTGTCGGCACCAAACGCCAGGGCCAGGACATCATCAAGGAAGAAGCCGAACGTTGCGGCATGTATTACATCAATAACCGCTGGTTGGGTGGCATGCTGACCAACCACCAGACCATCAAGAACAGTGTCGATAAGCTGAAAAAATACGAGACCATGCAGGAAGACGGCACCATCAGCCATTACCATAAGAAAGAAGCCCTTCAGATCCAGAAAGATGCAGTCAAGCTAGACCGCAACTTGGGCGGAATCAAGAACATGAAGGGGCTGCCTGCCGCTATCTTCCTTATCGATCCGAAACGGGAGAAGATCGCCATCGAAGAGGCCAACCGCCTCGGTATCCCCGTGGTTGCTCTGATCGATACCAACTGTGATCCCAAGGGCATCGACTATCTGATCCCCGGCAACGATGACGCCATCCGCGCCATCAAACTGATCGCCTCAAAAATGGCAGATGCCGTTTTGAGCGGCCAGGAAAAACTTGCCGCGGTCCATCAGGCGGCCACCGACAAGGACATCGAAGCCAAAGCCATGGCTGCAAAAGGCGACGCATGAACCTGCCTCTCTAAAAGCGTCCCGGCCAGACTCATGTGAGCCCGGCCGGGAACTTCGCTCCAGAGACGCTTCCAGATTATACGAGAACAAGAAGGTAGAGACGTGAATATTACAAGTCAGATGGTAAAAGAACTCCGCGACAAAACCAACGCGGGCATGATGGATTGCAAAAAAGCCCTGACCGAGACCAGTGGCGACATGGAAAAGGCTGTTGATCTGCTCCGCCAGAAAGGCTTGGCTGTTGCTCAAAAACGGGCCGGCCGGGCAACCAGCGAAGGCTTGGTGGAAACCTACATCCAGGCCGACGGCAAGCTGGGCGTCATGGTTGAGGTAAACTGCGAGACCGATTTTGTCGCCAAGAGCGACGCCTTTATCGAGTTTGCCAAAAATGTCGTTTTGCACGTGGCAGAGACTACACCGCCCGCTTCCCCTGCCGACCTCATGGCGCAGAAATTCATCAAAAACCCCGCCCTTTCTATTCAGGATATGCTCAACGAACTGGTAGCCAAGCTCGGCGAGAACATCGGCGTCAAACGCTTTGCCAAATTTAACGAAGGCGTAAGCGAAACTTACATCCATGCCGGCGGCAAACTGGGCGTTATGGTCGAGATAGCCTGCGAGAACGACTCGGTTGCCAAGAACGCCGATTTCATCGAGTTCGCCAAGAATATCTGCATGCATATTGCCGCAGCCAACCCTGTTTCCATCAGCCGCGAAGAGGTTCCCGCGGACCTGGCGGAACGTGAACGCAACATCTTCATCCAGCAGGCCATCGATTCCGGTAAGCCCGCGAACATTGCGGAGAAGATGGTGGGCGGCAAGATGGACCGTTTCTTTGCCGAGAGCTGCCTCCTCGAGCAGAAATTCGTCAAGAACCCCGATATCTCCGTGCAGGATCTGGTCAAGGAAGTGGCAACCAAGCTTGGCACAGGCCTCAGTATCAAACGCTTTGCCCGTTTTCAGGTTGGCGCATAACGCTGTTTTACCAACACATCGGATGAGCTGACCGTGACCAAAGCCAAATACCAGAGAGTTCTTCTGAAATTGAGCGGCGAAGCCCTTATGGGTGACGCCGCTTTCGGCATCAGCACCAAGGTGCTTGATTATCTCGCCACAGAGATCCAAACCCTCGTAAATCTCAAGGTGCAAACCAGCCTGGTCATCGGTGCGGGCAACATCTTTCGTGGGGTAGCTGGCGCCTCTGCCGGGATGAACCGTGCCGCCGCCGACAACATGGGCATGCTGGCCACGGTCATCAATGCCCTGGCCCTGCAGGACGCCTTGGAAAGAAAGGGCATCGCGGCCAGGGTTCTCTCCGCCATCCCCATGCTCACAGTCTGCGAGCCCTATTCCCAGCAAAAAGCTGTCCATCATCTCAGAAAAGGGAGGGTGGTAATCTTCGGGGCAGGTACCGCCAACCCATACTTCACCACCGATACAGCCGCCGTACTCCGCGGCTTGGAAATCAATGCCGATCTGGTCTGCAAAGCCACAAGGGTTGATGGCGTCTATGACATGGATCCTCTCAAACACAAAGAGGCGGTCAAGTTTTCTCACCTCAGCTTCCGCGAAGTTCTGCATCGGCGGCTCAAGGTTATGGATTCGGCGGCAATCTCTCTGGCAATGGACAACAACACCTCCATCATGGTTTTCGACATGAACATCCCCGGCAATATGAAAAGGGCCATCTGCGGCGACCAGATCGGCACGTTGATACAGGGAGAGGACAATGAATGAGATTATCGATGCCCTGACTGAAAGAATGACGGCAAACATCGAGGCCTTCAGGCGCGATCTCACCAAGGTCCGTACCGGCCGAGCTACCACTGCCCTGCTTGACGGGATAAAAGTAATGGCCTACGGCTCGCCGCTCCCGCTCAATCAGGTCGGCGCCGTAACCATCCCGGAAAGCAGGATGCTGGTTATCCAGCCTTGGGATGCCAAGCTTTTGCCCGCTATTGAAAAGGCCATTTTCTCCTCGGATCTTGGCCTCAACCCTTCAAGCGACGGCAAGATGATCCGGATCAGCATCCCCCAGCTCACCGAAGAGCGGCGCAAAGAGTTGGTCAAAAATGTCAAAAAGATCAGCGAGGAGCACCGGGTAGCCGTTCGCAATCTGCGGCGCGAAGCCATCGACACCCTGAAAAAACAGAAAAACAACAAGGAAATCCCGGAAGACGACTTTTTCAGGATGCAGGAGGAGGCGCAACACGCCACCGACAAGTTCATCAAACAAATTGATGAAATCCTTGCTGATAAAGAAAAAGAGGTCATGGCGGTCTAGGAACCGTTACGAAATAAGTGCTTACCTGATTATTTCGTTACAGATCCTTATGCCGTTCTTGCTATCCAAATGACAATATTCCCTGGTTACAACGGCTTGGACATCCCCCTTACCTGCCAGGCCTTGTTTCTGCCGGTTTTTTGCTTAATCTGCTGAAAGCTGAGAACTTCCCCATGCCCAAGCTCGACCCCGCAGCCCTGCCCCGTCATATTGCCATCATTATGGACGGCAATGGCCGTTGGGCAGAGCAGCAGGGTAAACCTCGCATCATGGGCCATCGGGCCGGAGTCGAATCCGTGCAGGATATCGTCCGCGCCGCTCGGGAACTTGGCATCGGCGTGCTTACCCTGTATGCCTTTTCTACGGAAAACTGGAAACGCCCGCCGCTTGAGGTGCAAGCCCTTATGGGACTGCTGAAGACCTTCCTAGAAAGCGAGCTGGCCACCATGGTCCACAACAATGTGAGCCTGCGTTGCCTGGGCCAGAAAGACCGCATCCCTCCGGAAGTCCGGAAGGTGATGGACCGAGTGATCCAAGAAACCGCAGACAATTCAGGGCTGATCCTCAACCTCGCCTTGAGCTATGGCGGCAGAAGTGAAATTACCCAGGCCGCGCAGGCAATTGCCCGAAAATGCGTGGATGGAGATTTGAGCCCCGAGGCGATTGACCAGGCCGTTCTGGAACAGCATCTGTACACGGCCGGCCTGCCAGACCCGGATCTGATGATCCGCACTGGCGGTGAAACACGACTGAGCAATTTCCTCCTGTGGCAGGCATCCTATGCGGAGCTCTATTTCACAGAGATACTCTGGCCAGACTTCAGAAAACAGGATCTGCTGACGGCTATTATGGACTTTCAAAAACGGCAGCGGCGTTTTGGCAAAACAGGCAAACAGGCGGAACATCCCCCCGCCAATTGATCATAGGCCCAGGTTACGCCTATGACAGGATCAGCATGAAACGACTCATTACCGGTGTTCTGACAAGCGCGGCCTGGCTACTCCTTCTCCTCCTGGGGCCATTCCCGCTATTCTGGCTGGCCATTACCGCCCTGGCCGGTGTGGCGCTAACTGAATACCTGACCATTGTTTTGCCCGACCTCAGCAAACAGACAAGAATCCCCCTTATCCTTTTCGGTTTGTTACCTCTACTGGGCGCTTATTCCGGTGAAGCCACCGGCGTACTCTGCGGCCTGACCCTTGCCCTGGTAGCCCTCCTGCTCCATACCCTTTCCCGGTACACCAGCTTTACCCAGCCCTACGAAGTTATCAGCCGCAGTGGCTTTGGCTACCTCTACCTCAGCCTGTGCTCTGCTTATCTGGTTCTGCTCATGGCTCTACCCCAGGGACGATTCTGGCTGCTGCTGCTTACCGCTACCACTGCAGCTTCGGACACCGCCGCCTTCTATACCGGTAGCAAATTCGGCAAGCACAAGCTCTGCCCTTCGATCAGCCCCGGCAAAACCTGGGAAGGATTCATCGGCGGTCTGATCGGCAGCCTTGGCGCAGCCCTGCTTGTTCAGCATTTTTTCCTGCCCGGGCAAGGATTGGTCTGGATCTGCCTTATCGTCCTCCTGCTGGGCTGCCTCGGCGCGGCCGGAGATCTTTCGGAATCGGTCATCAAGCGGGCCTTTGGCGTCAAGGACTCCGGCAATCTCCTGCCAGGGCACGGCGGATTGCTTGACCGCATCGACTCCCTGCTACTCACCGCGCCGGTGCTCTATTACCTGCTGTATCTTCAAACAGGGCTGTGTTAACCGTGAAGAGTCCGGTCGCACCCCCCACTGAAGATCATTTTTCAAGAGAACAAAAGAACCCATGAAAAATATTTCCCTGCTTGGTTCAACTGGCTCCATCGGCCGCAATGTCTTAGAAGTAGTCCGCCAATTCCCCGGACGCTTCCGCATTGTCGGGCTGGCCGCTGGCACCAATGGCCGCTTGTTGCGCGAACAGATCGAGGCCTTCAATCCTGAGATGGTCTCCATTGGCAACACAAAACTAGCTGGCGAACTGGCCCAGAGCCTGCCTTCCGGCTGGTCTGAGAAAATACGGACCGGCGTGGAAGGTAATGTTGCCGTTGCCACCCTGCCTGGCGCGGATACGGTTGTTTCCGCCATCGTTGGCGCCGCCGGGCTTACCCCCACCCTGGCCGCCATCGAGGCCGGGAAAAACATCGCCCTGGCCAACAAGGAAACCCTGGTCATGGCTGGCCATCTGGTCATGGCTGCGATAAAACGTTACAAAGTAACCCTACTCCCCATCGATAGCGAACACAGCGCCATTGCCCAAGCGCTGGAAGCCGGGAATCAAGCGGATGTCAGCAAGCTCATCCTCACCGCCTCCGGTGGGCCATTCCGCAATCTTGCCGAGCGTGACCTCTGGGCAGTCACCCCGGAACAAGCGTTGGCCCACCCCAACTGGGAAATGGGCAAAAAAATATCCATCGACTCCGCCACCCTGATGAACAAAGGGTTGGAGGTCATCGAGGCCCGCTGGCTTTTTGATATCGAGATCGAAAACATCGAGGTCCTCATCCACCCGCAGAGCATCGTCCATTCCATGGTGGAATATGTTGACGGCTCGGTGGTCGCACAACTGGGTGTCCCGGACATGCGCATCCCCATTGCCTACGCCTTGTCCTACCCGGAACGGTTGCGGATGAATCTGCCGCGCCTCAACTTGGCATCAGCCTCAGACTTAAGCTTTTCCCGCCCGGATTTCGAGAAATTCCCCGCCCTGAAACTTGCCTATCAGGTATGCAAACGGGGCGGGAGCCTACCAGCCGTGCTCAATGGTGCCAATGAAGTGGCAGTTGATGCCTTTCTCGCGGGCACCATCCGTTTTCCTGAAATCGCCCTGGTAGTTGCGGAAACAGTAAGCCGGTTGCCCAGGGAAGAGGGGGCCAGCCTGACCGCAATCCTTGACGCCGACCTTGCCGCCCGGATGCAGGCGGCTTCCATTATCGAGGCCCTGCGCATGCAGACCCAACAACGTCTTGGCAAAGACGTTCTCAGTCCGGAGCTGCCGCCCGGACACATACCCTTAACCATCTGAAGAGACTATGAATTCTATCTTTGCTTTTCTCCTCGTCCTTGGCCCCCTGATCTTTATCCACGAATTCGGCCATTTTATCTGTGCCAAGCTGTTCGGCATCAGGGTTCTCAAATTTTCCCTGGGGTTCGGTCCCAAGGTATTTGGCCGCACCATCGGCGACACCGAATACCTGGTAAGTGCTTTCCCCCTTGGTGGCTATGTAAAGATGTATGGCGAGAGCCTCACTGATGAGGTGGCCAGCGACCAAGAAGGGTTTTCCTTCTCGCATAAGGCCATCTGGCAGCGCTTCCTGGTGGTCTTTGCCGGCCCGCTCTTCAATCTCATCTTCGCAGTCCTGCTTTTTTCCTCCATCTTTGCGATCATGGGCATCTCCCAGCCGGTCAACGAGGCGAGAATCGGCGGAGTCAACATAGATTCTCCGGCAGCCAAGGCAGGACTCGCGCCAAACGATCTTATCCTGAGCATCAACGGCACCCAGGTCCAAGAATGGGCCGATGTCGCTCGCCTTATCAAGCTCAGCGCAGGAAATCCCGTGTCCCTCGTGGTCCAGCGGGGCGACCAGACCCTGACCCTTACCGGGCAGCCGAAAATGGAACAGGACAAGAATATCTTCGGCGAGGTAATTGACACCCGCTACATGCTCGGCATCCGAGTAGCCGATGAACTGATCCATATTTCCCCTGTCGAAGCACTGCAAACCGGCGCGCTGCACACCTGGACCCTGATCAAAATCACCCTCCTCGGCATTGTCAAAATTATCCAGAAGGTAGTCCCAGCCAGCGAACTGGGCGGCCCCATCCGCATCGCCCAGATCGCCGGACAACAGATGGCGGCAGGCTGGATCAACCTGCTGCACTTCACCGGTCTTCTCAGCGTCAGCCTCGGAGTGTTGAATCTTTTCCCCATTCCCATCTTGGATGGCGGGCATCTCGTCTTTTTCGCCGTTGAGGCCATCCGCCGCAAACCGCTGAGCGTGGAAACCCGGGAACGCCTTCAGACGATCGGCCTGGTGCTGCTTATCTCCCTGATGCTCTTTGTCTTTTACAACGATTTTCGTTTTCTCGGCAACGGGGGCTGAGGCAGGCCAATGCCCCCCTCCTCCGCACCTACCCCAGTTATTCTCGCCCTGGAAACCGCCACCACCTGCGGTAGCTTGGCCCTGGTCGCAGAAGACCGCTGTCTTGCCGAGTATTCCCTCAACACCTCCGTCACCCACTCCCGCAGCCTCCTGGCCGGGATCCACTGGCTCCTTGCCCAGTGTGACTTGAACTGGCCCCAGATCGAAGCCATTGCCGTCAGCCTTGGCCCCGGTAGCTTTACCGGGTTGCGCATTGCCTTGAGCACAGCCAAAGGGCTGTGCATGGCTGCGGAAAAACCGCTTATCGGGGTGGAGACCTTGGTCGGACTCGCCAACCAGTTTCCCTTTTCCTCCCTACCCATCTGCCCGGTGGTTGATGCCCGCAAAAACGAGATCTACACCGCCCTGTACCGTTGCAACCAGCAAGGTGTTCCGGAAAAAACCACCGAACCCATGGTTATCAAGCCTCAGCGCTTGCAGGAATTCATTACCTCCCCCACCCTGCTGGTGGGCGACGGTCTGCCCCTGTATGGAGAGATGCTCAAAGAGTTGCTGGGTGAATCTGTCCTGCTTGCGCCCACGGAAATCTGCTTTGCCAGGTCAGCCTCCATTGGCTCCGCAGCTTGGCATCTTTTCCGGCAGGGTGCATTCCTGGACCCTGCCACGGCAGTGCCCATCTATGTCAGGGCCTCAGACGCAGAACTGCAGTTTGGCAAAAAAAAGGGATAAAGAAATACAGTGGAAGATGCTGCCCAGACACAAAGCAGAACTGCGCACATACGAGACTTCGTATGTGGTGCTAAACAGTTATAAAATCAGAAACCAAATTCCGACAAGAGATCGTCGACCAGGTCCTGTTTGAGGGTAGAAGGAGTGGTGTGAGCATGGACCTCGCGCAGCAATTCCTTCTTTTTTTCCAGGTTTTCAGGAGAACCATCCTTCTTGATGTTGAAAATTACCAGAACTTCAAGGAGCCAATCACGGATCTGGTGGAGATCAACAATGATTTTCTCCATCTTCTGCCGAGCAACATCCTGGTAAGATTGGGAAGCAATAATATCGTACAGGGAAGCCTTCATCTCAACAATGGCCGCCCTGGCTTGGGCGTTATCTCCGCCGGTCTGGCGCAGCATATTTTCAAGCTCCTCGATATGCATGATAATCCTGTCCGACTTATCAAGAACGGCACCGGTAGACTGCTCCATGAGCCGCACCACATCCAGCGCGTGACTCAGTACAAAGGGCGCCTGTTCGCCAGCATTGGTCAAGGGCACCTGCACTGTCTGCATGTTGACCAGCATGACGTTAATCTTCTTGGCCAACAATGAAAGCACGCCCTCGGCATCAACCTCAGGCACAGCGCCCTTGTAATCTCCCCGCAGAAAAGAATCGGTAATCTCCACTAGGGAGGCAATGCTTTTCTCAAAATTTACATTGTTGTTCTTTGCCATCCAGACCACCATTTTATTATAAAAAATCCATTAGAATTTAAATAGCCACCAAGAAACAGCCAGTTGTATATTTTTAAAAAATCTAGCGGCAGATCTCGGGGAAAGCAATCGCCATGCCCCGTTCGCGACAAAACACCCATTAACAGAATTAGCGGTAGCGCGGCGCCGTCGCGTAAAATTGCTCTTTTGCGGCATACATCTGCCTGTCCGCCTCCTTGGCCAGAGCTTCGGGAGGATGCCTGTCCGTGCCAGCCTTACCAAGGCTGACCGTAACCGGAAATTCCGTGCCATCCGACACAGGAATGTTGAGGCCGAAAAAAACCTGCTTTTGCAGCCGTTCGATGAAATGCCCCGCATCCTCGTCCGTACTGTTCGTGAGCAGGACAATAAATTCGTCGCCACCGGTGCGCGCCGCGATATCAGTCCCGCGCAGGGTATTCAGCAGGGCCTCGGCAACGGTAACAATCAACCGGTCTCCGCTTTCATGCCCGTACTTATCATTAAGTTTCTTGAGCTGATTAATATCACCCAGCACCAGGGCATGATGGATTCCATATCCGTAAAATTTCTCCTGCTCTTCTTCTAAGGCCTGGGTCAAATAACCACGGTTGAAGAGTCCGGTTAGAGCATCCTTGTTCGCTTTTTCCTCAAGCTGGCGCAGAAGCAGCTGGTTCTGGAAATAGGCGCCCAACGGTTCCGTGACCAAGCGAAGGATCTCCAGATCTTCAGGCTCAAGGCTGCCTTCCAGCAACACCAGCCCCACCCGCTGCCCCTGCGCCCCCACCAGAGAAATCTGCGTGCTCTTCTGCCAAGGCAAAACAGTATCGGCGAGAAGTCCATCAGCCTTGAATTGCTGATGATCCCTTGACATGCAGGCCTTGGTCACGGTTGTCCACTCCGCAATTGTCATCCCACTCTGATGGGAAAGCCAGATATTCCCTGCCCGGATATCGTTGATTATGATGCCAGCAGCTCCGGCATGGAGATCCGGCAAAATCGCATCGAGAAAATATCCGGCCACCTCCTTGATCCCAGTTCCTTTCTGGAGGTAGATACCAAAATCGACGAGAATGGACAGCACCTTGTTTTTACTTGAAATTTCTTCTCGCTGGCTACGAATCTGACCAATCAGATCAACCTGTCGGGTGATATCCCGAAACAGAAGCAGCCCACCTTTGCCGTTGGGGGTAACAGAAAATATTTCCGTATAAACCCGCCCCCCTGTTTCATGACTTTTCTTCTGTCCATTAGCCTCATTAAAACTGCGTTGGGCAGGACAGTCGGGGCACGGAGCGTTATTACCGAAGAGATTATAACAATAAGTGCCGCTTTGACTGGGAAACAGGTCCAAAACCGCCATGTTCTGCCGCTGCACCAAAAAATTATCATCCACGGCGAGAAGGGCTTCAGGAAGGTTATCCATGAGCTGGGTCAGAAATTCCTGCTCTTCCTGATTCAGACGGCGACGACGTTCAAGAAGAATATTCTTAGCCTGCAACTCCTTCCGGTCAAGATCGCTGCGCCGGAGCAGAGTAATCTCCTGGGTTATTTCGTGAATAGTGAGTAGATACTGCTCCTGCCATCTGTGGCAAAAAACCTTCAGATAGATGTCTCCGTCGTAGCCTTTGATAGTCAGGGCCTGGCGCTTGCCCACCGAATCTTCTCCGCTGGCGGGACACCCTTCGCACCACGTGTCATTGCCAAACAACGCCTTGTGACAGGGCTGGCCGTCCATCTCCAAACCTGCCCTGCTGAAAAAATCAAGGGCGGCACCATTGGCAAAAACAAAACGGCAGTCTTGATCACAAAGCAGAAGCCCTGCCTGCACGGCATTGAGCAGTTCCTGAATCTCCACGTCTGGCAAAAACACGCCGGATTCCCCCATAACAATCACAACCCGCGACAGTTTTAAAAAACAAGCAAGGATACAAAACAAATTAACCTATCAAAAACACGAACTTTATCACAGACAAAAAGACTGATCCCCAAAAAATACAGAGAGGTATGTAGCATCCGCCTTCAACAGTGCTGCTCCACCTCCCGCCATTTCTTATCCAGACGCTTTTCTGAGACGGGATAGGCTGTTCCCAACTCCTGGGCGAAAAGCGACACCTTGAACTCCTCGATCATCTCCCAGTATTCCTGTAAATGTTCTCTGAGGACCGCAGAAAGGTTTTCCCCACGGACAGCCCGGGCATAACGCTCCTCGTGGATGGCAATCTGCCCTGCCTTAAGTGCATCCTTACCAGGAGAAACCTGGGCCCGTTCAACCCTGATCCGCAAGGCCTTCAGATAACGGCACATGGCTGGCAGACGAGACCTGGAGACCCATTGTAAAAAATCAGCAGGGACAATCTGCGACACCTGCCGACGGTATTCGGCTAACCGCACGCCCTCACCACCGTCCCCTCCACCCTTCCCGACAATCTTGGCAATGGTGTCCAGGGTTCTCCGTCGTTCCTGCAGCACCATCATCACAGCCTCAAAGATTTCCCGGCAAAGCGGAGAAAGCCCATGAAGCCGCACCTCCTCGACCTTAGAGGCAAACTGTTCGGCAGAGGGTACCAGTCCGTCACGGATGTCAAAGGCATGGAAAAAAATAAACTGCCACAGATCTTCGTTGATCTGCTCATGGGAGGCAAGCCCCTCGTACAGTGCCCAGTGGACGCGAGGGATGGCCAGATCCTTACGCAACGACTTGACCTGTTGGGAAAACTCGTTGGAAAACAGCCGAAGCAGCGTCTGCCTGGTGCTCTGCCGTGCCTCGTTTTCTTGCATAAAAAGACGCTGCCCCACGCCCTCCTGTTCCTCAAGGCACAGCCCGGGATAAACATAGCCCTGCAAGGAGCCATTGGCCCCTTGCACCGGCAGGGAGGCAGGCGTCTGACCGAACTGTACCGGAGTGATATTCTTTTGCTCCCACCGCGCCTGGAGCTCGGCCATTTGCCCTGGGCTGAAAAAATCGGCCTGCGCCACCGCCCCGCCTTGCAAAGCGCTGAAGTCCCTGGTCACGGTAACGACCTCGCCCTGCCCGTCCAGCAAGCAGAAGCGAAACTTGAGATGGGGCGGCAGATCGACCAGGGGCCAATCCCGCCCACCAATCCTCAGCTTAAAAGAATCGGCGACCACCTGTTCCAGCGCCCGGTACAAGGAGCCACGACCAAAGGGCAGGTCCCGAATAATCTCCGCCGCAGTCTGGGGAATGGGCACCAGCTGGCGGCGCAAGGCTTTGGGAAGCCCCTTGAGCAGGAAAACCACCTTTTCGGCAAGCATCCCCGGCACCAGCCATTCAAAAAGCTCAGGACGCAGATGGGGCGCCAAGCTAAGGGGAATCCGAACAGTTACTCCATCATCCTCTTCCCCTGGGGCAAACCGGTATGACAGGGCCAACGCACACTCGCCTGCGGGCAGGCTAAGGGGAAACTGCTCCAGAGCTGCAGCCTCGGGCAATTGCTGACGGATATCATCGACGGTCATAACAAGCCGCGCCCGGGCTTCAGGATCTTTCAGCCACTGATTAAGGCTTCGCTGGTCGCGCACCTCTGGGCCAAGACGTTCCTCGTAGAAATCAAAGAGCACCTGATCATCCACCATGATACTCCGCAACCGCAGCCGGTCTTCCATGTCCTGAAGCTCAGCCACCAACGCGGTGTTTGCAGTAAGAAATGGGTACTCCCCCTTCAGCTCCCCCTCAATCAGAGCGGACTGGATAAAGATCTGCCGCGCTTCCTCCGGCTTGATCAAGCCGTAATTGACCTTACGCCTCGGGACGATAACCAGCCCAAACAGGCTAATCTTGGCAAAGGCCACCACCTGACCCCGCCCCTTTTCCCAGTGGGGTTCGGAGTACGACGAACGGCAAAGCTCCCCGGCCAGGGGCTCGATCCACTCGGGATTGATCTCGGCCACGGTCCGGGCATAGAGGCGCGAGGTCTCCACCATCTCGGCGGCCATGAGCCAGTCGCCGGTTTTGCCGTACTGGGTTGAGCCGGGAAAGATCATGACCTCCCTCCCTCCCCCGGTCAGATAAAGATTCTTCTCTTTCTTTACCGCGATGTTCCGGAGATTGCCGCTCAGGATCGACCGATGGATGGCTTCCGGGGAGGCGGGCTGCGTGTTCATGGCAAAACCCTCCTCTTCACCAAGCACCTGACAGATCTGCTCGTGGATATCACGCCATTCTCGCATCCGCAGGAAGGAAAGATAATGGCTCACGCAGAACTTGCGCATCCGGGAAAGGCTTTGCAGCTTGTCAAAGGTCGTATGGTAGGCATCCCAGAGGGCGAGAAAGAAAAGGAAATCCGAAGGCGTCTTGGCGAACCGGGCATGGGCCGCGTCCGCCGCCGCCTCCTTGTCCACCGGTCGGACCCTAGGATCCTGAATGCTTAAGCCTGCGGCAATGATTGTCACCTCCCGCAGGGCGTTGTGGTCGCGGGCCTCGATGATCATTCGGGAGATTCTCGGGTCCAAGGGCAACCGGGCCATGAGCCTGCCGTACGCGGTAAGGTGGTGCTGTCGGTCCAGAGCGCCAAGCTCGCTGAGCAGTCCATAGCCGTCCTGGATGGCCCGGCCCGAAGGCGGGTCGAGAAAGGGGAACTTGGCCGGATCGCCCAATTTGAGACTGGTCATCCGCAAGATAACCTCGGCCAGGTTGGTTCGCAGGATCTCCGGCGGCGTGTATTCGGGCCGGTTGGCGTAATCCTCCTCGGCATAGAGGCGGACGCAGACCCCTGGCGCCACCCGGCCGCAACGGCCCTTGCGCTGATCGCAGCTCGCCCGGGAAATTGGGACGATGGGCAGCTTGCTAGTTCGGGCTCGGACATTATAGCTGGCCAAGCGCGCCAAGCCGGTATCCACCACATAACGGATGCCGGGCACAGTGATGGAGGTTTCAGCCACGTTGGTGGCGACCACGATCTTTTGGCCTTTTACCGGCTGAAAGATTTTTTTCTGATCACCAGGGGAAAGCCTGCCGAACAAGGGCAGTACCAGGGGGGCAGCTTGCCCTCGCCCATTGCCCAGCCTGGCTTGTAAAGATTCCACCGCCTCCAAGATATCCCGCTCACTGGGCATGAAGACCAGAATATCGCCAGGACCTTCATTTTGACGCAGGTCACAAACCGCCTGAACTGCTTGGTCCACATAGCTCTGTTCCCCCTCTTCCTCCTTTTCCGGGTCCAAGGGCTGGTAACGGACCTCCACCGGGTAGGTCCGACCCGACACCTCGATCACCGGGGCATTGCCAAAATGCTTAGCAAACCGAGAGGTGTCGATGGTGGCCGAGGTGATCAAAACCGAAAGATCCGGGCGGCGGCTCAAGAGCTGCTTGAGCAGGCCGATAAGAAAGTCGATGTTAAGGCTCCGCTCATGGGCCTCGTCGATGATGATCGTATCGTAAGCAGAAAGATTCCGATCGTGGTGCGCCTCGGCCAGCAGGATGCCATCGGTCATGAACTTGAGGCGGGTACTCCGGCTGGTCTGGTCCTTAAAACGGATCTTGTAGCCCACCAGCCCAGCCTGATCGCCCAGCTCCTCGGCAACCCGCTCGGCCACGGCAATGGCGGCGATCCGCCGGGGCTGGGTGCAGCCGATCCGCTTGCGCACGCCGCGCCCAGCCTCCAGACACATCTTGGGCAGCTGGGTGGTTTTGCCAGAACCGGTGTCCCCGACAACGATCACCACCTGACTGGTACGGATCGCCGCGACAATCTCCTGCCGGTGCGCCACGATGGGCAACTCGGCAGGGTAGTGCATATGCACTTCATTTTCCTTGGTCAATGGGGCCTGTTCCTTCACCGTTGGCACTGCTGGCTTTGCACGCCCAACAATGGCTCGGCATACCTTCCGCGTGGCGCATTCACCACGCCAGGAGAATTATTTTTTTCTTTTCTTCAAGAAGAATGCTGAACAGTCCGAAAATAAAGTAGAATTTTTAAAATTCCGAAAGTACAATACTCTCCAGTCTTATAAAAGACTACCGTAGCTTGACATGGGATTTCAGCGATAATACAAATTTTCTGCTAAAAACGCAGGGATGAACTCGACAATACAAGCAAAACGAACAAACACTGGCAACAAACTGACAGGCTTATGTGGCAAAACCCGCTATCAGGCGAGGAAGAGAGGACAAGGAGGAAAAGAATGACGGAAGAAATGGGAAACATTAACACTGCCATTGAAGCATCACAAAAAACCGTTGTCTCCCGTGAAAAGGAGACCGGCGAGGATGCCGAACGCCCCAAGGGCCCGGTGGGTCTCGATATCGGCACCAGCCATATCGTTATGGCCCAGAACAAGGGCAAGAACATCCACACCATCAAACAGCTCAACGCATTTTTTACCATCCCTTACTCAAAATTCACCAAAAAGATTCTGGTGGACAACGAGGTGACCTTTTTTGAAAAGGGCGACATGTTTTACATCCTCGGCTATTCCGCCGAGAACTTCGCCAACATGTTCAACACCAACACCCGGCGCACCATGGAAAAAGGTCTGCTCTCCGCCCGTGAGGATGAAGGGATCAACGTGCTCCAGGCCATCATCGGCACCCTGATCAAGCGGCCCAAGAATCCCGGCGAGATCATCTGTTTCAGTATGCCGGGCACCCCGGTTGACAGCGGCCAGTCCGTGATTTACCACGAATCCATCATCAAGATGTACCTGGCAACCCTGGGTTACAACCCGATCTCCATCAACGAGGGGCTGGCCACGGTCATGGCCGAGCTGGCAGAAGACAACTTCACTGGCATCGGCATCAGCATGGGCGGCGGCATGTGCAACATCTGCTTGGCCTATCTCTCCGTACCGGTCATCACCTACAGTATCCAGAAAGGCGGCGACTACATCGACCAGATGGTCGGAATCTCAGTGGGCGAACCGGCCACCAAGGTCAAAACCATCAAGGAAAGCACCTTCCGGTTGGCTAAGCCAGCAAAAAACCGGATCGAGACCGCCCTGCACATCTATTACGACGATCTGATCCACACCCTGCTGCACAGCCTTCAAGACGTGCTGCACTCTTCCGACAAGATTCCGAAGATTGCCAAGCCCATCCCCATCGTGCTGGCCGGCGGCACCGCCCTACCCAACGGCTTCAAGGAACAGTTCGAGAAGGCGCTGAAGGATTTCAACCTGCCCATCGACATCTCCGAGGTCAGGATTGCCGAAGATC
>CALMMG010000128.1 GCA_937868185.1 uncultured Pseudomonadota bacterium | reverse complement strand
TATCTCGTCCGGTTGATTAAATTGCTAGATTAATTTTCTTCAATTGATAACCATGTCAAAAATTGACGAAGTTCTTTGTCTTTGTACGATTTTGCTTGAAATATTTCTGTTACTTGGTAGTTGAAGAAAATTATGATTAATAAAACAAATATTACGATGAACATTAAGCCAGAGTTCCAACTTGAAAGTTGACTTGCTGCACCACCTAAAATTGCTGTTATAAGGCCAAGGCAGGTAACGGTGACTGGATGCTTGGTAAAAATTGTGTTTTCATTTAATTGCTTTTCAATGTCCAATAAGTTTTGAATTTCTTCGATTTCTGACTTGTTACCAATGAGTGAGTTCTGCAAGTTGCTTTTGAAAATTAGGTATCGAAGGAAAATCTTATTTTTCTTGTAAGCTTCAAGTAGGTCCGGAAATTTATTGTAGTAACTTGAAAATATTGTCCTTATTGATTTTGTGATTAATAGTGCAGATACTAAAAAGGATGAAGTCATTAAAGCTTGAATTACGTTTCCTTTTTTGAAGGCGGACAGAATACAGAGCATTATAGAGGAAAGCGAAAAAAGCCATAAAGATAAGCGTAACCACTGGATGTTAACACCATAGGCCGCTCGAATGAGTCTCCAGAAGCTCGCTTGATTGTAGGCATCTCTTACTTCTTGAAGTTTTCGTAGTTTTTCCATTTTTTTCTTTTCTGAATCTAACTATATTGTTATCTAGCGCGAGATTTTGTGACCCACTTGTCTGCCTAACAATGTTCCTTGCAATAAAATGCAGCATATTTTGTCATTATTTCGCACCGACAGCAGATAATGATAAATATTTATCATTATCTAGCGCTAGATAATCTCGCTGGAGAATTATTTATGACCTCGCTGCATGATTTTGAAGCGTATCTTACGGATAGGCGGCTTGTCCAGAAAAAACAGCTCCATTTTTTTCTCCGCTGGGTTGCCAACTATCTTTCTTTTTGTGAAAAATCCGCTTCCAAGCCGGACACTGAAGGCCAGGTGAAGGATTTTTTCAGTTTATGGGGAAAATCAAGGAGGAGTGGCAGGTCAAGCAGGCGCGGGAGTCGATCCGGCTTTTATTGTTCCGCGCCACCGTTCAAACTGCGGAGCGCACCCTGCTGTTCTTGCGGAATTGCCGCAACCCGGTTGCCCCCAGGTAGACTAACCCCGCAATAACGATGATGGTCGGGCCGCTGGGCAGATCGTTGTTGTAGCTGATCGCCAGTCCTGAGCCGATGAATGCGATGCAGAACAGGGTGGCCAGCACCATCATCTGCCAGAGGCCCTTGGCAAAATTGCTCGCCACTGCGGCGGGCAGGGTCAGAAGGGCAATGACCATCACAATCCCCACTACCCGGACCAGCAGCACCACGGTCAGGGCTGTCAGGCAGAGGAGGAGCAGGTAGTACAGGTCGGTGCGCACCCCGCGCAGCCTGGCATACTCCTCGTCAAAACAGACAGCCAGAAACTTATGGTAAAATAGGGTGGCAATTCCCACCACCACTGCGTCCAGCACCAGCACCATCCAGAGATCAAACTTCGAGATCAGCAGAATATTGCCGAACAGGTAGCTCATCGGTTCGATGTAGCCCGGGGTTTTGGCGATGAATAGCAAGCCGATGGCCATGCCGATGGCCCAGAGGGCGCCGATGGCCGTGTCTTCCCGCTGGTTGGCGTGCAGGCTCACCAGCCCGATGATGATGGCCGCCAGGAGTGCCGCGATTATGGCCCCGGAAAGCGGCCCGAACCAGGTGATGCCCAGCTTGTGCTCACAGTAAAGCCCGGCTCCGATGCCGCCCAGCACGCAATGGGCGATGGCCCCGGCGATGTAGGTGATGCGGCGGGCCACCACGTAGGTGCCGATGATGCCGAAGGAGAGGCTGGCCAGGATGCCAGCCCCAAAGGCATAGCGCAGAAAGGGAATGGCCGGGTCGGCCAGGGCGTTAAGAAATTCCATGGTTGCAGTGGCCCTCCGGTGAACAGCGGTGATCGTGACGGATCATGCGGATGTCGCCGCCGTACATGTTGCGGATCAGGTCGCCGGTCAGCTCGCTGGTGGGATGGAGCACGACCTGGCGGTTGACGCAGACAATGCTCTTGAAGAACTTCGAGGCAAAGCCGACATCGTGGGTGACCAGCATGACTGTGAGGCGTTCGTTGAGCTTGGTGAGGATTTCGAAGAGATGTTCTTCCGAAGCGGCGTCGATATTGGCCGTAGGCTCGTCCAGAATCAGCAGCTCTCCCTCGGCTGCCAGTGCTCTGGCAATGAGGGTCCGCTGCCGCTGCCCCCCCGAGATTTCGGCAAACAGGCGGCCTGCCAGATCTGCCAAGTCCATTTCCGCAAGGGCTGCCAGGGCGGCCTCCCGGTCGGCCTTTGCGTAGTTTCCGCAGAATATCCGGTCCAACCTCCCCATGAGCACCACATCGAGCACTGTCACCGGAAACTGCGGATCGTAGTGCGCATACTGCGGCACATAACCGATGCGCAATCGGCTTTTCTCCGGCGTTTGTCCCAGCACCTCAATCTCGCCCCGGTTCGGCTTGAGCAACCCGAGGATGAGCTTGAGCAGGGTGGTCTTGCCGCCTCCGTTGGGGCCAACAATGCAGAGGGAATCGCGAGCCATGATGTCCAGGCTGACGCCTTCGAGAATGGGCGTGCCGTTGTAGGCAAAATCAAGATCCCGGATGCGGATGGCTGCTCCTTGTGTGCTTGCGGCGGTCATGGCTTGTTCCTTCACTGTTTCAGCGATTGTTCGATGGCATCGGCGATGGCGGCGAGATTGCGTAGCACCTCTTTGTCCAGCGGGTCGATGGGAACCACGGCCCCGTTGATGGCCTGAGCCACGGTGTCGGCGCTCTTGCTGTCGAATTGCGGTTGAACAAAGATGGTCTGCACCCGATCCTCCCTGGCTTGGCGGATAAGAGCGGTAAGCTGCCTCGGGGTGGGGGATTTGCCGCTGATTTCCA
>CALMMG010000127.1 GCA_937868185.1 uncultured Pseudomonadota bacterium | reverse complement strand
AAGAAGCCAAACTGGATGAAGAGCCGCAGCGGCTTGTTGGAGTGGGCCACGATGGAGTCGATGGCAAGATTGATCAGCTTTGCAAAATTATAGGACGACTTGCCGTACAAGCGGTCGTCGTGCTGCACCGGAATCTGGGTTCGCTTGAAGCCGGCGATCTTGACAAACAGCGGAAAGGAGCGGTTCTGCTCCCGGTAGCGGTTGACGGTGGCAATCACCTGCCTAGAAAAAATACCGAAGTTGGCAATGGTGCTGTCGTGCTCCGTGTCGGTGAAATACTCCAGCACCCCGTAAAACATCCGGGAGGCGAATTTCTTAAAAAAGCTGTCCTGCCGCTCCACCCGCTGGCCGAAGACGATGTCGTAGCCTTCCATGGCCTTGGCGTAGAGCTTGGCGATCTCCTCGGGCTTGTCCTGCAGGTCGCAGTCCATCACCACCACCCAATCGCCCTGGGCGTGATCAAGCCCGGCGGTAATAGCGTAATGCTGACCGAAATTACGCGAGAGGTTGATGCCCTTGATCCTGCTGTCCTGCCGGGCAAGCGCCTGGATATGCTCCCAAGAACCCTGGGGGCAGGCGTCGTTAACCAAAATGATCTCGAAATCCTCGGTGATGGGGGAAAGGGTTGCGGCAACCCTTTCACAGAGCGCACCCAGACACTCCCTGCATCCATAGACAGGCGAAACGACACTGATTTTTACCGGGGCAGCCATTGTTATGCCTCCTGCGCGGTGCGGTGGGATGTGGGGATATCCACGGAACTCATCGTTCTTTCAGGGAGCATCGTTCTTCTCCGAGCAGGCGGATGGGGTTTTCGGCAAAGACAAACACCGTGTAGGCGCCAAGGGGAAATTCCTCGGCGGCCTTGGGCATGGCGCGTTGCTTGAGGCCACTGTTCCAGTTGCCGAGCTTGTCGTTGGGCACCAGAAAGAACACCTTGCCCGGGGCCGCATCCTTTTCATACCAGCGGTCGCTGGAAAGCCAGAGGCAGAGGCCGAGCCCCCGCCAGTCGATGTCAACGGGCCGGATGGCCACCGCACCCTTGCTCAGCACGGTGTAGATGTGTGAATCCCAGTAGGGGGCGTAACCGAAATGCAACCCACGGTTTTCCAGGGTGGAAACCAGCTCGGCCCGCCCCTTGGCCGTATCCTGCCAGCCCTCGGGGGAGATGTTTTTCCAAGTACCGCCGAGCGCGAGCACAAAGGCCACGACCAGCACCACTTTGGCAATCGGAGGGAAAAAACGCCATACCACCACCGGGCAGACCAGAATCATCATCAGATACGGGATGATGTAGCGGATGTTGTTGCGGGCAGCATAGGCACCTTCGTGCAGGGTGCTCACCGAATAGAGAAAAAAGATCAGAGCAAAGCCAAGGTAGGAAAGGAGCAGGAAATACCGCTGTCCCTGGTCCAGATGCTGAAAATTCCGCCGGGCATAAAAGGCGGGCAGGGCCAGAGCCACGGGATAGAGCCCCAGCTTCAGCAGGGAAAGTACCCCCTCCAGCGAGGCCAGCACAACCTTGTTCCCCCACTCCGCGCCGATAAAATTCACCAGCCCCAGCACCGAATAGGCGAGATGAAAAGGCAGATCCTGCAACGGAACCAGCAGCGCATTGTTGGCGCCTCCGGCAAGATTGAGTCCGGCAAACAGCAGCTTGTGGGAGAACGCCGCCAGCAAGAACACCCCGACAATGGCTGCCGCAGAACCGCTTTTAGAAAGAAGCGCCGTCCGCCAGCCAGCCTTTCCGCCCCCGAACAACGCCTCTCGTTCCACATAGAGCAACGCCAGAAGAGCGCCAAAAAACGGGGCGATGTAGTACACCAGAAAACGCACCGGATTTTCGATCACCACCAGATAGAGCAAGAGGAGCAGCAGGGCAAACAGGACTGGCCTGGCAAACCTGCCGGAATCTGTCGGCTTGGCCTTAAGCCAGAGGAGCAAAAAGGAGAGGATGAAAGCGAAATACCAGGTATAGGCGGCCTCGCCGTAAACCTCCCGCAGATACAGGGGGGAATATCCCAAGCCGATGACAACGCAACCCATCAAGGCTGCGGTTTTTGAGAGCCCCAACGCCCTCAGCACCAAGGCCAGCAAGATCATGGTGATCCCGATCACCAGGGCAACGGAAACCCCATGGGCAAAGAAGCTGTTTTGCCCTGCCATAACCCAGGGAATCAGCAGCAGATGCTTGTAAAACACCCAGAGATCGTTGTTGACGTACCACCAGGTTTTCGGAAAAAACTCCCCGGAGCGGACGATCTCCTCCGCCAAGACATTAGCAATGGCGGCGTCGGAGTTAAAAAACGCCTGGTACGAACAGAAGATATAAAAGCCAAGGGCTCCGACGGTGACTGCAAACAGCAGCAAGGCGCCACGAAAAAGCCATTTCTGCATGGAGGTAGTTGGCAAAATAGTCACTGAGAGCTCTGGGTCCGCATGTCGGCAGGAGGGAAACAGGGGCAAGCCTGTTGGGAGATTCCGGGGAATTGCACCAACCGTCACCTGCTTTGGCAGCGGCGCTGCGCCCCTTGAAAAAACACCTGCCACAGGCTGGATCGTCCTGAAATAATACAAAAAATCCCATACCACTGTCAAGGGGAATCAGCAGACATCCACAGAGCTGCCGCCCAGAGAAATCGCCGCACTGGCAGAATGAGCGGCACCCCTCCGGCTTCGCCGGAAAACGCCTTGGCACAGGGTGGTGTTTCCAAGCTGCCACAGATCGCCGTTCACCCCGCCAATGCCATCGACACCAAGACAACGACGATCCCAACCCTCCAAAAAACACCCAAATTCGTGTCGTTATCCACAACAATCATTGCCATTTCCTGCCGACCAGAGTATAGTGCGTGGTTTACAATAACTGGCGCCCCCATCCCCACGAAGGGCGCCGGAGACACACCCTGTTTTTTCATTGAACCCAAGGACCGCCCATGATCACCGCAGTCAATATCGCCCTCTCCTACGGGAAAAGGATTATCTTCAAGGACGTCAACATCAAGTTCGCCCCTGGCAACTGCTACGGCCTCATCGGTGCCAACGGCTCCGGCAAATCCACCTTCCTCAAGATCCTGGCCGGCGAAAAGGAGGCGGACAAGGGCGAGATCGTGGTCGGCCCCAAGGAGCGGATCGCCATGCTGCGCCAGGACCATTTCGCCTTTGATGAAGAAACCGTGTTCGACACGGTGGTCATGGGTCACAAACAGCTCTACGAATTGATGCATGAACGGGAGGCGCTCTACGCCAAGCCAGAGCTCAGCGAAGCGGATGGCATCCGGGCCGGCGACATCGAGGCGGAGTTTGCCGAGATGAACGGCTACGAGGTGGAATCCGAGGCGGCCGTTCTGCTCAAGGGCCTCGGCATCCCCGAGGAGTTCCGCGAAAAGAAGATGAAGGAGCTGGAAGGCGGCGACAAGGTGCG
>CALMMG010000126.1 GCA_937868185.1 uncultured Pseudomonadota bacterium | reverse complement strand
CGTCGTCCACCAGGATGCCGATGGAAAAGATCAGGGCGAACAGGGTGATGCGGTTCAGGGTGTAGCCGTACAGGTAGAAGAGCAGCAGGGTCAGGGCCAGGGTCGAGGGGATGGCGAGGATGACGATGATCGACTCCCGCCAGCCCAAAAAGAAAAGGATGAGCAGGGTTACGCCGAACACGGCGATCCCCATGTGCAGCAGCAGCTCGTTGGATTTTTCCGCCGCGGTTTCGCCGTAATTTCTGGTCACGCTCACGGTGACGTCGCTGGGGATGAGGGTGGACTTGAGGGTCTCGACCTTGGCCAGCACCGATTCCACCACCTGCACGGCGTTTGCCCCCGGCCGTTTGGCCAGGGAGAGGGTAACGGCCGCCTCTTCCGGGTGCCCTTTGCCTTGGCCGAAGAGGACATAGTTGGTCACCTCTTCCGGGCCATCGATCACGCTGGCCACTTCATCCAGATACACCGGCCTGTTGGCGTAAACGCCGACCACGATGCGGCCAATCTCCTTGGCCGAGGCAAGAAACTGGCCGGTTTGCAGGAGGATTTCCTTGTTCAGGGATTGCAGGGTGCCGGAGTACGATTGCTGGTTTCCCTGTTGCAGTCTGGGGATGATCTCCGTCGCGGTCAGCCGCCGGGCGGCAAGCTTGGCGGGATCGAAGAGCACCCGCACCTGTCGGCGGGCACCCCCGATGAGCTTGGTCTCTGCCACCTCCGGGATGTTTTTGACCGCATCGTCAAGCTGGGAAGCTAGCCGCCGGAGGGTGTAATGATCATAGTGGGGGCTGTGCAGGGTGAGGGCGAGCACCGGTACGTCGTCAATGGTATGCGGCTTGACCAAGGGCGGAACGACGCCGTAGGGGATGCGGTCGAAATTGGTGGCCAGCTTCTGGTTGAGGCGGACGATGGCGTCTTCCATCTTTTCGCCCACATAGAAACGGGCAACGAGCAGGCACTGGCCCGGCATGGAGGTGGTATAGATGTATTCCACCCCGGGCAATTCATAGAGGAGCTTTTCCATGGGGATGGAGACGCGCTCCTCCACCTCTTTGGGGGTGGCGCCGGGCATGGCGACCATGACGTCGATCATCGGCACCTTGATCTGCGGCTCCTCCTCCCTTGGCAGCATGACCACGGCCATGACCCCGAGGAGCAGGGAGGCGATGATCATGATGGGGGTCAACCGGGATTCAACGAAAATCGAGGCGAGCCTGCCGGCAAAACCTTTTTGTTTGCTGGGGGAGTGGTTCATCATTGCACGCTGCGCACGGGTTGGCCATCAACAAGCCGCTCGCCGCCCTGGACCACGACCTGCTCTCCTCCGTTGAGGCCGGCGAGAATCTCCACCTGGCCATCCCGGTGTTCGCCGCTGCGCACCAGGCGCAGATGGGCGATACCGTTCTGGGTCACAAAGATGCGCTCCATCTGGCCGAAGCGCAGCAGCGCTGCCTCCGGCACCAAGACGGTATTGACCCCCGCAGTGCCAGGAAGGCCGACTCGTGCATACTGCCCCGGCCGCAAGGTGGAGCCGTTGTCGATCCGGATTTTTATCTGGGCGGTTCGCGAGATGGTGTCCGCCGCCGGGCTGATTTCGGCCACGGTTCCGGTTTTGGAAAACTCAGCGGCTGGGACGTTTACCGCAAGCGTATCCCCCTTTTTGATTTTTAGGGCCAAACCCTCTGGAATGGCGGCGACCACCTGCAATTGCTCAGTGTTTTCTAAGACCAGGAGAGGCATTCCGGGGGTGGCCAGATCACCGGCGTTGGCCATTTTCTGGGAGATGATCCCGGCAAAGGGGGCGGTGATCTGGGTGTAGTCGCGCATGGCCCTGGCTTCATGTGCGCCAGCTTCCGCCACCCGATAGGCCTCTTCCAGGGATTTGACCGTTTCCCTGGTGGAGGCATCTTTTTCCAGCAGCCGCTTTTCGCGTTCGAAATTCCGTTGTGCCTGGGCGAGTTGCGTTTCGGCCTGGGACAGCCGGGCCGTAATCTCTCCGGCGCTGATCTTGGCCAAAAGCACGCCTTTTTTTACCACCAAACCCAGAGATACCGGCATCTCCTCGATGGGGCCGGCTATCTTGGCGGCGATGGTCGCCCTCTGCACCGACTCCACGGCGCCCGCCACCTCGTTTTGTTGCTGGGCCGTTTGGTCGGCCACGGTGATCAGCCGGACCTCCGCAGTGGGGAGGGGTTGCCCGCCCCCGCCGTGCTGGGCGGAGTCTTTGCAACCGGCGGTGCCGAGGAGCAAAGATAGGAGGAGCGTGGAAGAAAGAAGCTTGTGCGACATGGGTTTCATTTCCTGTTTCATGGCTTATTTGTGGGCGTCATTTTTTTCAGGTTGGGGGTCGGTTGCTGTTTCCGGGAACTGGGGCAACCCCAGGGCGCGCCGCAAATCGGCAACGGCAATGCGCTGGGAGGTTTCCGCCACGATGCGTCGCACCTGGGCGTCGGTCAGCCGGTTTTCCACCCCGAGCAGATCCGAGGAGAGCAGCTTCCCTTCCGTGAACCGGAGTCGGTTGATGCGGGCGCTTTCCTGGGCCTGGGCCACGCTTTTTTCCGTAACCTCTAAACGCTCCTTCGCCTCTTGGACGGCAAACTCCGCCTGTTTTACTTCAAGGATGATGGCCAGCTCGGTTTTGCGTTTGCGTTCCTGCGCTTCGGCAAGTAGGGCAGAGGCCTTGGCAATCTCGGCACTGGTTCGCCCTCCCTCGGAAAGATTGAACTGCAATTTTACCCCCGCCTGCCACGAGTCGCCGGAGCCATCGGTGACGTAGCCTTTGTCGGCATCGTAGCCGGCATATCCTTCTAGGGTTGGGTAATAGCCGCCCTGCGCCTGCCGGACCCGGGCCTTGGCCGCCAGGATCAGGGCCTCCATGCTTTTCAGTTCAGACCGCTGGTCATGGGTGGTGGTCTGCGGAATCTCCTGGGCAATGCCCTGGGCCGCATCGAGGACCACTTGCCCATCGTCAAGCCCCATCAGGCTGAGGAGTATCCTCTGGCTTACCGCAAGGGTGTGTCGGGCTTGGCTCAGATTTTCTTGTGCCTTGGACTGTTGCACTTCCAGATCGAGGAGGTCGGCCTTCAGCAGAACCCCTTCCTGGTAGCGGGCCTGCGCCACCGTCAGGGAAGCGGTAATCGCTTCCACCGCCGATTGTTGGGCCTTGACCAATTCCTCCGCCTGGATAATGAGTTGAAAGGTTCGGACCACTTCAAAGGTAAGTTGCGCCTGCACTGCGGCCAGCTCCATGTGCGAGGAAACGGCCTGGGCCTCGGCGGCCTTCAAGCCGGCCAGGTCGCGGCCGCCGTTGAAAAACCGGTAGCCAAGCCGGACCCCTGCGTTCAGCGAGTCGGTGCGGCCGGGGTTGTTGAAATCGATGGTGTTGTTGAAGGCCCCTTGGTTCAGGATATTGCCGAAGGAGTACATGGGGTTGTTGGTCTGGTCGTATCGGGAGTTCAGGTCAAGCCTCGGGTAAAATGAGGATTTCTCCATGGTGATGGCGGCCTGGGCCGCTTCGATCCGATTTCGACCCATCCGGCTGTCCGGGTTGTTCTGTATGGCAAAACGCACCGCATTGCGGAGGGTCCACACCTCGGGCGTTGCCGTGGCACCACTGGTTTCAGCGGCCTGGGAAAGGCCGACGCAGAACAGGAGGCTGACGCAGAGAATACTGATCCTGCCCAGAGAGGCAAGGAGGGGATTGGTGTATGTGGGATGTGATTTTCGACGGGTCATGGTTCAGTGGTCTCTTCTGTTAATCCACCCCGGGGGGAGGTGAACCCGGATGATATTCAGTATTTAATTATATAATTACAAACCAAATTATCTGCCACATTTTTTTTCGTTTGAGCATGGTTGCGGGGGAATCGTTTTTTGTATCGTTACCACAAGCCGTATATCATTATAGCATAAAGGAATGGACGGGGAGCAAGGGGTTTTCTCTGGCGGGGAAATCGACGGAAAAAGGGCGCTCCCCCTGCCGGGACCTTGGCATATTGTCAGGCTGTGATTATTCCGACTTGCGGGCTTGTCAGAACCATTTTTTCTTTTTGAAGTAGATCAACATGGTGATGGTTGTCCCGGCCATCAGCAAGAGGGCGAAGGGGTAGCCGAAATACCAGTTGAGTTCTGGCATATTGAAGGGGCTTTGGCTGGTGTTGAAATTCATGCCGTACAACCCGGCGATGAAGGTGAGGGGGATGAAGATTACCGCGAAGATGGTCAGTACCTTCATTACCTCATTCATCCGGTTGCTCACCGAGGAAAGGTAGATGTCGATCATGCCCGAGATGATGTCCCGGAAGGTTTCCACCGTGTCAAGCACCTGGATGGTATGGTCGTAGAGATCCTTGAGGTAGACCCGGACTGATTCCCCCATGAATGCGGTTTCATCCCGTTGCAATCCGTTGATCACCTCGCGCAGCGGCCAGACTGATTTGCGGAGCAGGATCATCTCCCGCTTCAGGGAATGGATGGTCTGGAGGGTTTCCGGGGAAGGATCGGCAATCAGCTCCTCTTCCAACTCTTCGACCTCTTCACCGATTTTTTCGAGTACGGAAAAGAAATTATCCACTACCCTATCGAGCAGGGCATACAGCAGATAGTCAACCCCCATTTTTCGGGTGCGGCCCTTGTTGTTCTGGAGACGGGCCAGGATATCGTTGAAAATATCGCTGTCCTTTTCGTGAAAGGTGAGCAGATAGCTGGAGCCAAGGACGAAGCTGATCTGCTCCATGCTCATCTCCCTGGTGGCATCGTCATATTTTATCAGGTTTATGACCAGGAAAAGATAGTCCTCGTAGTGATCAATCTTCGGACGCTGGCCAGTATGGAGAATATCCTCGATGGTCAGGGGGTGCAGGCCGAAACTGAGGCAGAATTTGTCTACCGTTGCGGCATCGTGCAGGCCGTGGACCCTGATCCAGGTGTTGCTGGGGGTGTCTTTGAGCAGATGAAACTCGTCAAGCCGGACTGGGGTGCTGACGGAAAAATTATCGGCATTGTAATCGACCATGTCCAGGCCGAATTTTTCCGTGACTTTTTCGCCGATGAACACGGGGCTGCCCGGAGAAAGCCCGGCTTTCCGCGAGGTGGTTTTAACAAGCTTCAGCATGTCTGGTCCTGTTCATGGAGGATGATTTTTCTGGGGCTGGCTGTGTAAAGGCAAGCCATTGTTTGCCGGAACAGGATACCATATCCGTCTGCCTTCCGTGCACCCCATTGTCCTTGGGGCGTGAATATCTTGGGCTGGTTTTGGAAAATGGGAAGAATTTTTTACAAAAAGGCGCTATGGAATCCCGGCCTGATATGCGAGGATGAAGGGAAGCATTCAGCAGCACCGCATCTGCTTCGCAGTCTTGTTACACTCGTTTAGCTGTCATCGGCAGGTCCGCATCCGGGTGTAAGCGCCGGCCTCTTTTGCGCATCTATGGTAGCAGTGGAGCGGCGTTGCTCAATGTTTACAGTCAGAGGAGATAGGCAAGGGAAGCGATGGGGATGAAACAGCCAGGCCCGCAGTATTTGAAAACCATGGTTGAGACGGCAAGTCCGGTGCGCAATATCATCGCGCTCTACGAAAAGTGCCTGTTTCACTTGGGGAGTGCGCGAAAAAATCTAGCCGCCGGAGATATTGCCTCCAAGGCGGAAAGTCTGCGCAAGGCCATGGATATCCTTTTTTACCTCGACAACGCCCTTGATGCCAACAAGCCGGAAGCCGCGCAGCCGTTGCACGATAGCTATCAGATGGTCCTGGCCCAGTTGAGCTTGGCCAATAGCGAAAATTCCGCGGCAGCGCTGGATCTGGCCGAAAAATGGCTGGTCGGGCTGCTGGAGGCGTGGCAGGGGATTGCGCCTGGCGGTGGGAATCAGGGCCAGGTGAAATTAACCCCGTGAAAACTGCCTGCCAGAGCTGGAATATTATGGTACGTTGATCATGGTAACCCTGTTGAAGACTACCGTCGTCTGCAAGAAAAACATTATCCCCATTGAGATCATGACACTATCCATTCCCTCCTGGCTGACCCTTCCCGTTTTGGTTTTTCTCTACCGGCCCCTGGTCCTTTTTTTTCCGAAGATGGACAAGGATGCCTATGTCCGCAAGGTCGTGACGGCGGGGAACCGCTTCTTCCGGCGGAGGTTTGTCCAGACCCCTTATGGCGAAAGAATGCTTTTTTTGCCATACTGCCTGCGGGCGGAAGGGTGTGCCACGGTTATCGACCAGGAAAAAGGGTTGTTGTGTCAGGACGATTGCCGTGTTCCTTGCCGGCTGCGGGAGATGCGGGAGCTGGCTTTTGCTTTGGGCTACCGGGATGTTTTGGTGGTGGTGAGCGGCAGGCTGCACAAGAAAGATGGGGTGCTGCGCAGCCGGGATTTCCTGGTGCGCCAGATTGAGCAGCGCCAGCCGCAGGCAGTGTTGGGCTGCCTGTGTACCCATGACTTGCGGGAAAAATATCTGCGTTCTGCCAATGTCTCGCCGGAGGGCTCCCTTGGGGGGCATGGGCTCAAGGTTATTCCCCAGGTCTGTCTGCTCAAGGATTGCAACTGTCGGCAAAGCTCCGTGGACTGGCAGGAGCTTGAAACGCTCATCCGGGCCAAGGGTTGAGAAAAGGATGTGTCTGGTTATGGGGGCTAAAATTCTCGTCCAGAGAGAAGAGGGCGGGTATAATAAAATAAATGAACCCTTCGGCTAACACGTATCAATGAAATAAGTGAGTCGACTACAGCATGGATAATCAGGAATTGTACATACTGTTCAAGCGTATTGTCGAGATGGCGAGCGTGGAGTTTTATCTGATCAACGCTGAGGGTGGCTTTGGCTATGTGAACCAGGCCGCGGCCAGGAATCTTGGTTATTCCGAGGCAGAGCTTCTCGCTTTAAATCTTGCCGATATTGATCCGGAGTTTGGCCCCAGGGTCAGGCAACTCTGGCCTGAGTGGAAAAAGCAGGGAGAGTTGCACCTTGAAACCATCCACCGGACCAAGAGCGGGCAGATGGTCCAGAAAGAAGTCGATGCGGTATGCATCGCCTTTGGCGGCACCGACTATATCTGTGCCTTTGTCCGGGATATCACCGAGCGCAAGCGTATGGAGGCAGCCCTGTTAGAAAGCGGGGAGCAATATCGCGATCTTTTTGAAAGCGCCAGCGACCTCATTCAGTTTGTTCGGCCAGAAGGCAGTTTTTTTATGGTCAACCCGGCGTGGCGGGCCACTTTTGGCTACTCGGCGGAAGAGGTCGAGCAGATTACCATCTTTGATCTTATCGATTCGGGCTGTACTGGTCACTGTATGGAGACCTTTCAGACAGTTCTGGAGCAGGGACGGGTCGACAGGATCGACACGACCTTTGTTGCAAAAAATGGTAACAAGATCATGATCCAGGGCGCGGCTAATTGCCGGTACGAAAACGGCAAGCCCCAAATGGTCCGCTGCATCTTTCGAAACGTCACTGAGGAAAAAATGTTGCAGGCCCAATTGCTCCAGTCTCAAAAGATGGAGGCCATCGGGCGGCTGACCAGCGGTGTGGCCCACGATTTCAATAACCTGCTCACCACAATTTTAAGCTATAGCGAGCTGTGTCTGAGGCGTCTGCCGGACAACGACCCTCTGGCGGAGGCCCTGCAAGCTATTCGTGACGCCGGTGTCCGAGGGGCGGCCCTGACCCGCCAACTGCTTACCTTCAGCCGACATCAGGTTGTCGATGTGCGGGTTATCGACTTAAGCAGTGTTGTTTCTGGCCTAAGCTCCATGATCCGGCATCTCATCCCCCCCTGCATTCATTTTACCATAGAGGGTGCGCCCGGCGGACAGGGCCGGGTGCTCGCCGACCAGCATCAGATCGAGCAGGTGTTGCTGAATCTGGTCATTAATGCGCGGGATGCCATGGCGGACGGGGGGGATTTGACTATTTCCTGCATTGATGAGGTTCTGGAGCAGAGCGAATTTTCCAAGTATGATAATATCGCCCCTGGACGGTATGTGGTTCTGGTGGTCAGTGATACCGGGGAAGGCATGAGCACCGAGGTGCAGGAGCATATCTTCGAACCGTTTTTTACCACCAAGGCCCAAGGCAAGGGGACGGGCCTTGGGCTGGCCACGGCCTATGGCATTGTCAAACAGCACAGTGGCTATATTGTGGTGCAGAGCGAGCTTGGTAAGGGAACCACCTTCCGTCTGTATTTCCCCAAAGTGGAGGCTCCGGTGGAGTCCGTAGTGACTGGTGCAGTCCTGGAAGCATTGCAGGGAAGCGAAACAATTCTGGTCGTTGATGATGAGCCGGATATTCTTGCCGTTATCCGCCATTCCCTTGAAGCCATGGGATATACCGTGCTTATCGCCGCATCCGCCGGGGAGGCGTTGCGCCTTATTGAAGAGAGCGGGGCAAAGATCGACCTCATGCTGACCGATGTGGTCATGTCTGGGATGACCGGGCACGGGCTGGCAGCCAGGGTGCAGGCGGCTGATCCCCGGATACGGGTATTGTTCATGTCTGGCTACACCGATTCCATGCTCGAAGAATACGGCGTTTTTCGAACGCACGCCAATTTCATCAGCAAGCCGCTTTCTCCAGGCGAACTTGCCATTAAAATCCGCAAGATGCTGTCTTGATTCCACTCGGCTCAATATTCCGCAGTGTGGTTCTCCTCATTTTTTCCAAGTAATTCTCCGGTTGTTCTCTCTTGTTGCTGAGACACAGCTCAATGCTGTGATGAGTAGAGATGGGACATGATTTTTTCCTGTTTTTGGAAAAAAACGTGGTAGTTTTTCAGGAGCAACAGAAACCGCAGCTATTATTGTGTTTGACCTAGTTCTGAACGGAGAACGCCATGAACCATAAGATTGTTATCGTCGCCTTTGCCGGGGAAGCACCCTGTTTTGCCCATGCTCTGCTGAATGCTTTGGATATGCAGACCAGGGGTTGGGAGGTCAAACTCGTTATCGAAGGGAGGGCCACCGCCTTGATTAAAGAGCTGGCCGAATCGGGCGCACCTTTTGCCCCCCTCTTTGACAAGGTGAAAAAGGGTGGGCTCATCGATTGTGTTTGTCGTGCCTGCGCCAATAAAATGGGGGCCCTGGCCGCAGCCGAGGCGCAGGGGTTGCCCCTGGCCGACGAGATGCAGGGGCACCCGGCTATGGCCCGCTATGTGGAGGCAGGGTATACGGTAATCACCATATAGTAAGGGAAGTAGAAAAAGGAGGAAGTGTCATGGAGTTGTATGCGCTTAAACCCTATATTTATTGGGTCGGATTTTCTATCTTTCTGCTGTGTGAGCAGGGATTTTCCTATCGTGCGCCCACCGTGGCTCGCACCCGGCGCTGGCTTGCCAATGTGCCCTTGTCCGTCATGAACGGCGCGATTTACCATCTGCTCTACACCAGCACCATTGTTGCCCTGATTCTCGCTGCACAGGAAAAAAATCTCGGTCTGCTTAATAGTTGGGTCTTGCCCGAGTGGCTGAAGATTGTCGCCTCCATTGTGATCCTGGATTTTTTCATCTATCTCTGGCATCTGCTCACCCATGCGCTGCCCTTCCTCTGGAGGTTTCACCGGGTCCACCACAGCGACATGAACATGGACGTGACGACGGCCAATCGTTTTCATCTGGGCGAGTTCCTTTTTACCGGCCTGATCAGGCTGGCGGTGATCTATACCTTCGGCATCCCCCTGATCGCCTACATTCTTTTTGAAATCTTGGTGAACCTTTCTGTGCAGTTTCACCACAGCAGCATCCGGGTGCCGGTCTGGTTTGAACGGGTGTGGGTGCTCCTCTTTGTTCCGCCGTTTTTGCACCGCATTCACCATTCGGTGCGGATCAAAGAGCGGGATTCAAATTACGGGGTGATCTTTTCTGTCTGGGACCGGATGCTGGGCACTTTGACCACCGAGGTGGCGCAGGAGCAAATCGTCATCGGCATCGGTTCGCATCGAAAAATCGAGCAGTTGGGATTCTGGCGGCTGTTGGCGCTGCCTTTCACGCGCAACACCCCGTGAGCATGGATGGACGCAGCGGGAAATATAAAACCATGGAGTGAGCAATGAACTGGAAGAATCTGTTTCTGCCGGGCGAGGATTTCAGTGTGGCCCAGGCAAAGGAATACATGGAAGCGCGAGGGGCGGATACGTATCAGTTGCTGGATGTCCGGCAGCCCAAGGAGTATGAGCAGGGGCATCTGGCCGGGGCCAAGCTCATCCCGCTCAAGGAGTTGCCCCTCCGGCTTGGTGAGCTTGAAAAGGAAAAGCCGGTCATTGTCTATTGCGCCGTCGGCGGCAGAAGTAAAGCAGCGGCTCAGCTGCTCGCTGGCAAGGATTTTGCAAGCGTTTACAATATGGCTGGAGGCATCAAGGCTTGGCAGGGACATCAGGCCAAGGGGCCGGAAGAGGGTGGACTGGAGTTTTTTACCGGTCAGGAAGAGTATGAGGATGGCGTGAGCCTGGCCTATGCCATGGAGGATGGGTTGCAGGAGTTCTACCGGCTCATGGCCGACCGGGCAAAGGATGTGGATGAGCGACAGCTCTACACCCGGTTGATGGGCTTTGAGGATATGCACAAGGCTCGGCTCCTTGCCGAGTACCAACAGGCGCACGGACCGGAGGCCATGCCGGGCAAGGCGGTGGCCGGAATCATGGAGGGCGGCATCAGGGTGGAGGATTTTCTCGCCCAGGTCGAGACCCATCTGCACAGCAAGCGGGATATCCTGGAGCTGGCCATGGCCCTTGAGACCCAGGCCCTTGATTTATACAGCCGCATGGCACAGAAAAGTACGCAGCAGGAGGTTCGGGCGCTTTTTCTGCGTCTGGCCGATGAGGAAAAAGCGCATCTCGCCTACCTGGCCGATGCGTTGGATAAGGTGTTGTAAGGGTAAGGCTGCCATGCGGCCTTGGAAATAAAACAGGTGGACGATGGGAAATAAAAAACAGGAGTGCGGCGAGACCAGGGACGAAGAAGTCACGGCCTTGCGCGAAGCCAATCGGATTTTGCAGCAGGAGCTTGAGGAGCAACGTCATACCGAGGTGCGTCTTGCGCGGGAGCTTGCCCTGGCTGAGCTTACCTTGAGGGTTATTCCCAGTGCCGCCGTAAGCCTTGACCTGAATGGCACAATTACTAGCTGGAACAACAAGGCGGAACGGGTCACCGGTTTCAGGCGAGAAGAGGTGCTGG
>CALMMG010000125.1 GCA_937868185.1 uncultured Pseudomonadota bacterium | reverse complement strand
GCTTGCCGTGCACCACCTCGTCGTGGGACATGGGCAGGATGAAGTTTTCGGTGAATGCATAAAGTAGCGAGAATGTGAGGGCGTTGTGATGGTATTTACGGAAGATCGGTTCCTTGCTGAAATAGCCCAGAATATCGTTCATCCAACCCATGTTCCACTTGTAGCCAAAGCCTAAGCCGCCCCAGTCCAGGGGTTTGGAAACCCCGTAGAAGCTGGTCGATTCCTCGGCGATCATCAGGGTGTCGGGATAGCGGCTGTAAATGATGGCGTTCATGTGCTTGATGAATTCTATGGCGTCGATGTTTTCCTTGCCGCCATAGATGTTGGGTACCCAGTCCCCTTCATTGCGGGCATAGTCCAGATAGAGCATGGAAGCCACGGCATCGACCCGCAACCCGTCGATGTGGAATTTGTCCATCCAGAAGAGGGCGTTGGCAATAAGGAAGTTCTGCACCTCCTTGCGGCCGTAGTTGAAAATCAGGGTGCCCCACTCGGGATGCGCGCCCTGCCTGGGGTCTTCGTGCTCGTAAAGCGCAGTGCCGTCGAATCTGCTGAGGGCATGGCCGTCGGAGGGGAAATGCGACGGCACCCAGTCGAGGATCACCCCGATCCCGTGCTGATGGCACTGGTCCACAAAGTACATGAAATCCTGGGGCGTGCCGTGGCGGCTGGTGACGGCAAAATAGCCGGTGACCTGATATCCCCAGGACTCATCGAGGGGATGCTCCATGATGGGCATCAACTCGATATGGGTGAAGCCCATCTCCTTGACATACGGGATCAGGGAGCCGGCCAGCTCCTGATAGGAAAGCATCCGCGTGGGGTCTGCCGGATCGCGACGCCAGGAGCCCAGATGGACCTCGTAGGTGGACATGGGCTGTTCATAACTTCTCAGGCTTTTCCGCTCCTTGCTCCAGGCCGCGTCGTTCCAGACATAGCCGTCCAATCCCCAGACAATCGAGGCGGTTTTGGGCCGAATCTCTGAGAAGAACTGAAAAGGGTCGGCCTTTTCGAGCAGTGCGTCCTGCTGGGTTTTGATTTCGAACTTGTATGGCTCGCCTTGGCCAATGTCCGGGATAAACAGCTCCCAGATGCCGGAATTGCCTAAAACCCGCATCTGGTGCACTCTGCCGTCCCAGTAATTGAAGTTGCCTAGGATGCTGACCCTTTTGGCGCTTGGCGCCCAGACTCGGAAAATGGTCCCGCTTATGCCGTCTATGGTTACAAGCTGTGCGCCAAGGGTGTTGTAGATTTCATAGTTGGTGCCGTTATTGAAGAGGTACCGGTCATACTCGGACATCTGGGGCAGGAAACGGTAAGGGTCCTTGAAGACGTGGCGGTTTTCATCGTAATAGGCCGCCTCATACTCATAGGGGAAAGGTTCAGTGCAATCGGTGATGACAATCTCGAAAAAACCTTCCGGTCTTGTCTTGTACATCTCCTTTCTTTCCCCGTTGGCTATCAGCCAGCAGGCGTTGGCGTTGGGTTGGAAGGTTCTGATAACCGAAGAGGCACCATCGTGGTCCAGAACGTGGAAGCCCAGAATCTGAAAGGGGTCATGGTGTTCGGAGGCAATAATCCGGTTGATTTCGGAATTGATATCGGAGGTCATATGTGTGGTTTCTGTCTGGTTTGGGTTGTTGGGGTCGTGTCTGCTGTCGCAAGCGTGGATAAGAAATTGTAGCACGGATCAGAGGGGAAACTCCAATTCTTTTCCTGTGAGGGGCAAATTTGTTGTAGGTGCGGGATTTCTTGACTGACAGCCAGGACAAATGCTAAGTTGGTTGCGGATTTTAATTGATCGCCTGTGGCGATTATCAATTTAAACGCAGACATGGGCATTTCTCCCAGATGATTGAAACCCTGCAAGGCTATTTTCTCATTGCCACCCCCCAGATGCCGGACCCTCGTTTTGCCGGGAAGGTGGTCTATCTCTGTGCCCATAACGATGAGGGGGCCATGGGGCTGGTGGTGAACGAGCCCATTACCGACATTAGCCTGGCTGATGTTTTTAAAAGCGCCAATATTCCGTTGCCGGCGGGGTTATTGCCGACGGTGTATCAAGGTGGACCGGTGGAGGTCGCAAACGCTTTTTTTCTGTACAGCTCCGAGTACAAGACGGAGCATTTTCTTGAGGTAAGCAAGACCATTCATTTAACGAGCGACCCGCAGGTGCTTTATGATCTTGCTGCTGGCCAGGGGCCGAAAAATTTGTTAGTGGCCGTGGGTTATTCCGGCTGGGGTCCTGGGCAGTTGGAGGCAGAGCTCACCGTGGACGGTTGGCTTACCCTGCCTGCGGATGACGACATTATTTTCCACACGCCGGATAGGTTGCGCTGGCATAAGGCGGCCCAGCGGCACGGCATTGATATCGCCCTGTTCGGCGATGTGGTGGGTACGGCCTGAGTGGCCGGGAACTTGAACAAGGATTACTGCAAAGACAATGACACACATATCACAATTTCTTGGGGAAGAGGCCGACCTGGGCCCTGAAAAACGCATCGCCATTCTTTCGGCACCGCTGGCCTCTTCGGTGAGTTGGCTGGGCGGCACCGAGCTTGGGCCGCGGGCGATCATCGACGCCTCCCCGGCCCTGGAGGTGTTTGATGACGAGCTTTTGTCTGAGACCGTGCGCCTGGGGATCGTCACCAGGCCGGTTCCAAATTTTACGGCGACAACTGCGGCAGAGGCCTGTCGACAGATAGAGGCCGCCGTGGCTGAGGAACTGGCTGGGGGTTTTTTCCCGGTTCTGTTGGGCGGCGAGCATACCGTGACCGTGCCTGCGGTACAGGCCTGCCTGGCTCAATATCCAGATCTGCATGTGGTGCAGATCGACGCCCACCTTGACCTGCGTGCTCAATATGATGACAACCCCAACAGCCATGCCTGCGTGATGCGGCGGCTTGATGATCTGGGTATTCCTTTCACCCAGGTCGGCATTCGTTCTTTTTCCAAGGAGGAATACGAACTTGTCCAGGCCAAGGGTTGGCACCCATTTTTCATGCACCGTATCCACGCAGAGGCGGACTGGATCGAGCAGATTTGCGCCGGGATCAAGGGACCTGTCTATCTCACCTGCGATGTGGACGGGCTGGACCCGGCGATCATGCCTGCCACCGGCACTCCGGAGCCGGACGGCCTGACCTGGCGGGAGACCATTGACCTGTTGCGTGAGCTTGCCTGCAACCATCGCATTGTGGGGATGGATTTTGTTGAATTTTCTCCGCGTTCTGGCGCGGAACATGCCGCCTTTACCGTGGCTAAGCTGATCTACCGGGCCCTGGGCTATATCTTTCAGGCAAATACTGCCGCAAGGAAGTGACAAAAATGAACGACCAGTATGAAGATATTGACAATGAGCAACGGATATTTGACTGTCGGCAATGCGGCCATTGCTGCCATGGCGAGACCACGGTCTCTTTGACTCCCGACGACCTTGCGCGGTTGGTCGCCTATCTGCATCTGCCGGTGGAGCAGGTGAAGGAGCGGTATCTGCGGATCACCGACGGGGTGGTGCAGATGAAGACCGTGGACGGACACTGCATCTTTTTTAACGAAGGCTGTACAGTGCATCCCGGCAAGCCGTGGCGTTGTACGCAATGGCCCTTGCATCCGAGCATCCTTGAAGATCAAGCCAATTTCGAGGCCATCAGGGAGTCATGCCCAGGCATTAAGGGGGAGATGGGCTACGAGGAATTTCGGGCTAGGTTTGCGGCGATCCTTGCCCGGAAGCAGGCAGGTCGGTGAAGATTATTCTTCCGCTCCTGGGTAAAACCAAGGAGCAGTACCTTGCCGCCGGAATCGATGATTATGCCGGGCGACTGAGGCATTTTGCCCAGCTTGATCTGCCGGTGCTCAAAGAAAAGAAGAACGCGGCCAAGGAAGATACGGCGCGGCAACAAAACGAAGAGGGGCAAATCCTTCTTGGCAGCGTGCAACAATTAGGCGGGGCAGCCAGAGTAGTCGCCTTGGCGCCCACCGGCCAGCAGCTCAGTTCGGAAGAGCTGGCTGATCTGCTCAGTCGTTGGGAGGATCAGGGGGTGCGGGAGATTGCCTTTTTGATCGGCGGCCCCACAGGGCTTGCTCCGGATCTGGTCCAGAAGGCAGATTATGTGTTGTCGCTCTCGCGGATGACCTTTACCCACGAGATGGCCCGTCTACTGGCGCTTGAACAGCTGTACCGGGCGTTTTCCATCAAGGCCGGAACCGGGTATCATAAGTAGCAAGCCGTCAAGGTTAAACCGACTCCACGGAACGGACCTCCGGCACCTCGCCTTTTAAGAATTTTTCAATCCCGTTTTTGAGCGTATTCCTGGACATGGGGCATTCTTTGCAGGCGCCGGTCAGCTGGACCGTAACCACCCCGTCTTCGCTCACATCAACCAAGGCCACATCGCCGCCGTCTGCCTGTAATGTAGGGCGAATCTTTGCCAGAGCCGCCAGAATCCTGTCTCGCATTGTTATTCCTCAAGCTGTGTTGTCAGGGTGAAAACGTAGAGCAATCTAACACAGCGCTTCCTCGCCGGCAACCTTTGCCCGCAACCAGCCAAGAACTAACCGGTTGCTAGATTGCCCGTTGTTGTAGTATGATAGCGCTCCCATTTTGTTCATGGCGAACAATGGGGAAGCTATCCCAACAAGGAGTCATAATGAAAAAGGTCCACAAGGATTTTCAGGATGTGTCAAGTCTGGAGCTGGCCCGTTTTGCCGCCCTGGCAGCCCTGGATAAAAAAGCGGAGGACCTGGTCGTTCTTGATGTGCGGGGCCTGTCTTCTTTTACCGATTTTTTTGTCATCATGAGTGGGCGCTCCACCAGGCATGTGCAGGGTTTGGCCCAGGCCGTGGATACGGCCCTGCGTCATAAAAATGTCAAGGATGGCAACACCGAGGGCCTGAACGAGGGGCATTGGGTTCTGCTCGATTATAACGATGTGATCGTGCATGTCTTTTACAACGAAGACCGCAGCTTTTACGATATTGAAGGGCTGTGGCACGACGCCCCCAGGGTGGAGATAGAGCCCGAAGCTTCCTGAACAGTTTCAATGTCTCCGGAGAAACGATGAAGAAGATCACACCGGTATTGCTCGCCATTCTCGATGGCTGGGGGATTGGGGAGCCGTGGGAGGGCAACGCGATCCATCTTGCCAGAACGCCCAATATGGACCGTTGGCAGGCAATTCAGCCCGCTACGACCTTGGTTGCTCACAATGGCGCGGTAGGTTTGCCGGAAGGGCAGATGGGCAATTCCGAGGTGGGGCATCTCAATATCGGCGCTGGTCGTATTGTTTATCAGGATTTCACCCGAATCAACCGGGACATTGAGACCGGTGATTTCTTAAAAAATGAGGCGTTGGCCAGGGTTTTTAGCCGCGCCGCCGACCAGGGCACAGCGGTGCATCTTCTCGGTCTCGTTTCCGACGGCGGCGTACACAGCCATATCCTCCATCTTATCGCCCTGCTGGAAATGGCCAAACAAATTGGGCTTGCCAAGGTGTATGTCCATGCCTTCATGGACGGCCGCGACACCCCGCCTCAGAGCGGGGGCGGTTACATGGCTGAGCTTGTTGAGTCGACTAAGCGTGTCGGCGTTGGTCAGGTTGCCTCGGTCTGTGGCCGCTATTATGCCATGGACCGCGACAACCGTTGGGATCGGGTCTCCATGGCCTGGCAGGCCATGGTTGATGGCCACGGCCAGTATGTGGCCGCCGACGCAGGCGAGGCAATGACTGCGGCGTATGGGCGTGGTGAAAACGATGAGTTTATCAAGCCCACGGTTATCATGAACAACGGCCAGCCGGTGGGGACCATCAATGATGGGGATTCGGTTATCTTCTTCAATTTTCGGGCCGACCGGTCCCGGCAGATGACCCATGCCTTTGTCGACCGTGAATTTGCCAGTTTTCCCATCGAGCACCGTCCCCAGCTGGCTGATTATCTTACTTTTACCGTGTATGAGAAGGATTTTGCTTTGCCCGTGGCCTTCCCGCCGGTGGCTCTCACCCATATCCTGGGGGAAGAGGTCAGCAGTCATGGTTTGCGGCAGCTCCGTATCGCCGAGACGGAAAAATATGCCCATGTCACCTACTTTTTTAATGGCGGGCGAGAAGCTCCTTTTGCGTTGGAAGACAGGGCCTTGCTCCCATCCCCTCGTGAGGTGGCCACCTACGATCTCAAACCCGAGATGAGCGCGGATGCTGTGACCGAAGAGTTGTTGCGCCGCCTTACGGACAACCCTTACAGTCTGGTGGTGCTCAACTTCGCCAACTGCGACATGGTGGGGCATAGCGGGATCATGGGGGCGGCCATCACTGCCGTCGAGACCGTGGACCGTTGCATTGGCCGGGTGGTGGAACGTTTCACTGAACTCGGCGGGGTGGTGCTCATCACCGCTGACCACGGCAATGCCGAGGTCATGATCAATAAGATTACCGGCGGTCCGGTGACGGCGCATTCCACTAATCCGGTGCCTCTGGTGATGGTCGGCGCAAAGCCCGGTTTTGATCTTAAGGATGGCGGAACCCTGACCAACATTGCGCCCACCATTCTTGAGCTGATGGGGTTGCCCATCCCGGTGGAGATGGAAAGCACTAGCCTGTTGGTGCACAATAAAGAATGACACTGAAAGCTAAAGGCTGACACCTAAAAGGTACTCTGTAATGAAATACATCAGCACCAGGGGCGGCATTGCCCCCATATCCTTTAAGCAGGCCGTGATGATGGGCCTTGCCACCGATGGCGGCCTGTTGTTGCCCACCTCAATTCCCGAGATTCCCACTGAAACTTTGGCCCACTGGCGGCAGCTTAGCTATTCGGAGCTGGCCACCGCCGTGCTCAGCCTTTTTATCGACGATATCCCGACCGACGATCTGCGCGGATTGGTCGATAAATCGTATCGCACCTTCAATCACCCGGAAATCACCCCGCTGGTTAAGCAGGGGGACTGTTATATCCTTGAGCTGTTCCACGGACCGACTCTGGCTTTCAAGGATGTGGCCCTCCAGTTTTTGGGCAATGTCTTTGAGTATCTGCTCAAGGAGTCCGGCGGCAAGATGAACATTCTCGGTGCAACCTCTGGTGATACCGGCAGCGCTGCGATCTATGGGGTGCGAGGCAAGGAACGGATCAACATCTTTATCCTCCACCCACACAAGCGGGTCAGTCCTATTCAGGAATTGCAGATGACCACCGTAACCGATGCCAATGTCTTCAATTTAGCGGTGCGCGGCACCTTTGACGACGGGCAGGCCATAGTCAAGACCATCTTTAACGATCTGGATTTCAAGGAAAAGCACCAGTTGGGCGCGGTTAATTCCATCAATTGGGCACGGATTGTGGCCCAGGTCGTTTACTATATCTATGCCGCGCTCAAGGTTACCGAAAGAGAAGGCGTGCCCCAGGTTGATTTTTCGGTGCCCACTGGCAATTTTGGCGATATCTTTGCCGGTTATGTGGCCCGCCGCATGCTGCCTCAGCAAATCCGTAACCTGATCCTGGCCACCAACGAGAACAATCTCCTAACCCGATTTGTTCTAAACGGTGATTATTCCCTGGGCCCTGTGGCGCAAACTTCAAGCCCTTCCATGGACATTCAGGTGGCCAGCAATTTCGAACGGTATCTCTACTATTTAAATGGTGAGGATGCCGACCGGACCCGTCAGGACATGGACCGTTTCGGTGCCAGCGGTAGCCTCCAGTTTGACGAGCTTGCCCAGGAACGGGTACGGACGGATTTTTCCTCGCGCAGCGTGAACGAAGAGCAAACCATCACCACCATCCGTGATTTTTATACCCAGCATGGCTATGTGCTTGATCCGCATACCGCCGTGGGGGTTCAGGCCGGACTTAGGGATCGGAAGCAGGGGGTGCCGATGATCTGCCTGGCTACCGCTCATCCAGCCAAGTTCGGCGCGGCGGTTAAGAGTGCCATAGGCCACGAGCCTGAATTGCCGCCAAGCCTTGCCGGGCTGGCCGATCAGGAAACGCGCTGTGAGGTGATAGCGGCCGAGGTCGAGGCGGTGCAGGCGTTTGTCGAACAGCATGCGCTGTAGTTTTTTAGCCAGATTCTTTCAGCAGGATTGAGAGCGGTGTGTTTTTCATGGGGAGCTGCGGTTTTTCTTTGCTATACTATTACATATCGATGGAGTGGGCGCTGAAAGAAAAGTAGTTTGGAAGTCCGCTGAATGAGGCCTTCGTGAACCGAACAGAACTCCTGCAATTCTCGAGCAAGATAGACCTGTTTCATTCCTTTTCCGAGGAAGAGCTTGCGGCTTTTTTGGAAAAGGCTGCGGAATTGCAAGTCGCCAAGGGTAACATCCTTTTTCGCGAGGGCGACTCCGGTCAGGATATGTATATTGTGTTGCGCGGGATGATTAAGATCTTTCGTGGCAACCGGATAGTTGATGTTATTAAGCCTGGCGATTATTTTGGCGAAATGGCCATCATTGAAAACCAGCCCCGCTCCGCCAGTGTGTCAGCCTTGGAAGATTCCCTTCTTCTGCAGGTTCCCCTCGCAGTGTTCCAAGAATATTTTTCCAGACAGCCAAAATCGCTTGTCGCCATGATGCGAACTTTGAGTCAACGGGTTCGGCGTGATCTTGAAATTCTCGGGCATGAGTACGAGCAGATCAATATCATGGTGCATGATATGAGAAATCTGCTGACCCCTTTCCATCTTCTGGAGGTTCTGGATAGAACCGTGCCAGGTCTTGCCGGGAATAGATATCTCGCCTGCATGGTCAAGGCGCGGGGCGATCTCACCCTCCTCATGGAGAATGCCCTGAGCCAGGCCAAGAGACTCCACATCGAAAACCCGATCCATACTGACTCCCTGGACAAGCTGATTATTGATCTTCAAGAATCGGCCTGGATGGTTCATCCGGAGATTGGCGGCCGGGATATTCAAGTAGAGGTTACTGGCAGTCTGCCGGATTTCCCTTTTTCTTCTCTTGGGCTTTGCCGGGTCCTTTCAAATCTGGTGCTTAATGCCGCCCAGGCCAGTGAAACCGGGGGGCTCATTACCATTGCTCTTTCCCGTGAGGGCGATGAGGCGGTGGTCAAGATCATCGACCATGGACATGGCATTCCTGGTGAGGTGCGGGAGAAAATCTTCCAGCCCCACTTTACCACTAAGGCAGATGGGAACGGGATTGGTCTCATTTCCTGCAAGCAGATCATCGAAGAAACCCATTGCGGCCGCCTCACCTTTGAGCCCACGCCTGTTCAGGGCACGACCTTCACCATCCGTCTTCCTTTCTCTGCTCGAATCGGGTAAACAATTACGTGGTCGGCCAGCAGCACCGCATCTGCTTTGCAGTCTCGCGCTGTGCTTGTTTTCTTGTTGTGGGCCGGATTGCGGAGGGGTTTTTCGTGCATTTGTGGCAGCAGCAAAGCATCGCTACTGAACGGGTATTCTTTTGCTTTGGCTGTTTTGTAATGTCTACTATTTGCGGAGTTATAGATCAGTCAGCAGGGGCGGGTGGTGATGGAAAATTTTATACAGAGGGTCGATGAAGCGGTTAGTTTTTTGCGGGATCGCATGCCTGAGGTGCCGGAGATTGTCCTGGTGCTCGGCACCGGTCTGAGCGGCTTGGCAGAAAGGATCGAGTCGCAGGTGGTTTTGTCCTATGCGGAGATTCCCAATTTCCCTAAAGCAACTGTGGCCAGCCATGCCGGAAATCTTATCTTTGGGAGACTCTGCGGCAAGTCGGTGGCAGTGTTGCAGGGTAGGTTTCACTATTACGAAGGGTATGCCGCTCGCGAGCTGACCATGCCCATCCGGGCCCTTGCCTTGCTCGGGGCAAAGACCCTTATCGTTTCCAATTCGGCAGGCGGCCTCAATCCGGATTTTGCGGCTGGCACCTTGATGGTGGTGCGCGATCATCTTAACTTCATTCCGGACAACCCTTTGCGCGGAACCAATGTTGATGCCTGGGGCCCTCGCTTCCCTGATCTCTCTGCGCCCTATGACCTGCGTTTGAGAGAAACGGCTCTGGCCTGTGCCGTTCGTGAGCAGATCCTCCAGGTCGCAACTGGCGTCTATGTGGCTATTCCAGGCCCCAGCCTGGAAACTCCGGCGGAAACCCGTTACCTTCGGCAATGCGGCGCCGATGCCGTGGGCATGTCCACCGTGCCGGAGGTGATTGTCGCTATCCATGCCGGGATGCGGGTGCTGGGGTTATCGGTGGTGGCAAACGTCAATGATCCGGATAATCTCCAACCCATCATCTTGGAAGAAATCATCGCGGAAACCAGAAGGGCGGAAGATCGGCTGTCGCGGCTCCTCCTCGCTATTATGCCCGAGATTTAGGTAAACGTTCAGCAGCACTACATCTGCTTTGTCATCGGCCTGCTCATGTGCACTAGCGCACTTCGCAGGCCTCTTTCGCGCATCTGTGGCCCTGCTGAGCGTTTACCAATTCAGCGGAGGCCGTGTTTTTGTTTACAGATATCGAGAGGAACCCATGAATACCAAAGTAAACCTGCTGGTCTGTGGCCAGATTCTGACCCTGGATTCAAAAAATACTGTGTTCGAAGACGGTGGTGTGGCCATAGCCGGTGATACCATTATTGAGGTGGGTGAGAGGGCCGGTCTATTGTCCAAATACCCGGGCGTGGAGCAGCTCGTTCAGCCCCATGGCCTGGTCATGCCGGGCCTGGTCAATACCCACACCCATGCGGCCATGGCCTGCTTCCGGGGGCTGGCCGATGATCTGCCTCTGATGACCTGGCTTAGCGAATATATCTTTCCGGTGGAAGGGAATCTCAATGGTGAGATGGTCTACCAGTCCTCCCTGCTCTCCATGGCCGAGATGATCAAATCCGGCACCACCAGCTTCTGCGACATGTATCTCTTTGCCAAGGAGGTAGCTCGCGCTACGGCGGATTCCGGGATGCGCGGCTGGCTGGGCGAAGTGCTGTACGATTTCCCCTCACCCAACTATGGTGCGCCGGAAAACGGCATCGCGTACCTGGAGGAGCTGTTGGCCGAATACCGAGATCATCCGCGCATCTCCATCACTGTTGACCCCCATGCCGTGTACACCTGCTCTCCAGATCTGCTCAAACGTCTTAAGAGCGTGGCGGAAAACCACGGGGTTGCCTATGTAATTCATCTCTCCGAAACCAGGGACGAGGTGGAGGGGTGCCTTGCCAAATATGGGCATACCCCGGTCATGCACCTTGATGCCCTGGGGATTCTCGACAGCCAGGTGGTGGCCGACCATTGCGTGGTGCTGACCGAACCGGAGATCGCCCTGTTGGCCAAGCGGGGCGTTAAGGTGGCTCATTGCCCGGAAAGCAATATGAAGCTAGCCTCGGGCGTGGCTCCGGTGGTGGAGTTGCTGGCGGCCGGGGTCACGGTTGGGTTGGGTACCGACGGCGCGGCCAGCAACAACGATGTGGACATGTTCGGTGAGATGGACTCTGCTGCCAAGCTGCATAAGGTGCATCGGCTCGATCCCACGGTGATGAGTGCCGAGACCACCCTGCGGATGGCCACCCTGGGCGGGGCAATGCTGCTGGGGGCAGAGACCAAGATCGGCAGTCTGGAGGCGGGGAAAAAGGCTGACCTCATTGTTTTGGATATGAACAAACCGCACCTGACGCCGATGTACAATATTCCTTCGCATCTGGTCTATGCGGCCAGGGGCAGCGATGTGGTGCATTCGGTCATCAACGGCCGGGTGGTGATGCAGAGCCGGAAGCTGCTCACCCTGAACGAGGATGCTGTTCTGGACAGGATGCGCGAGATTGGCGCGCAAATATCCGGACTGGTTAGTCCAGGGCGCAGATGAGCTGTTTCCGGGAAAATTGAGAAGGGGACCGGGGCGCGAAGAAGGGGAAGTCTCTTGATACGGCATGCCGAGTTGTATGGCGAAGGGTATTTCTTTTCAGAAAATACCCTTCGCCTCGTCTTAAAACGTTTTTAGGATATACTCGGCGATCGCCTTGGCGTCACTGTCAGGCAGGATGTTGGCATCGAACGTCGACATGCCCGGCCCGGGATTGCGCATTTTGTCGATGATCGCCTCCACGGTGTTGACCTTATTGGCCTCCCGAGTTGCCTTGTGCAGAGATTTTTGAGGGTTGATGATGTTGCCGCCGTTTGCATGGCAGGCGCTACAGCGTTGCTTAAAGAGCTCTTCCCCGTTGGCAGTCGCCTGTGCGGTATTCGTGGATGTCAGCCAAAGACAGGTGGCTGACAGGGCAAGAGTAAGGATAACAACTTTCTTCATGTTCAGAAGCCCCATCTGTTAAAGGTTTATTTCTCGCCGGTCCCGTATTGTGCGGCAAGATAGCTGCTGATGGTCTTGGCGTCCTCTTCGTTGATCGGCGCGCCAAACACCTTGATCATCTTATGGACTTCGTTATCCCAAGTTTTCGCGGACAGGCGGGGCTGCATGGGAATGTAGTCGGGGCTGTGGCAGATGGCACAGAAGATCATCACCTTGTCTTTGCCTGCTCCCTCTTTCAGTTCGGACGGAATTGTCGGCAGGGTGATCGAGTGTACAGACCCCGTTTCCTCGGCCTGCGCCAGCGGGACATGATGCTGAACAAGGAACACGGTCGCCGATATTAGCATGACGAATACGATGATTTTTTTCATGTTCCCTCCTATCCGACGGTGACGTCGACTTTTTCGATATTATTCCGCATGTAGCCGGCCGGGTTCCACAGACTGTCAAGAGGCTGCGACTCGCCGATGCTGTCGGTCGCGCGCGCCATCAGGGTATATTTTCCTTTCTGCGAGGGCCTCCAGGGCAGCGACCACAGAACCCAGGAATACTTGCCGAGATCCTTGCCCAATTTGGCCTCCTTCCAGGTCTTGCCGCCATCCACCGAAACAACGACATCCTTGATGCCGTAGCCGCCGGAAAAGGCGAGGCCGGATATGGTCACCTCCTTGCCCATTGGCAAACGGTTGCCCTGGGAGGGCTCGATGATAAGCGAGCGGGTATCCATCCGGTTGATGGGAACGGTCTTGCCAGGGTTGGTGCCGGGTGGAACGCAGGCACAGGGATTGGCCGGAATGCGGTAGGCCGGATTCATCCAAAAAGTTTCCAGCGGTTTCGACAGCACGGTCACATCGCTGAGCGCCTTTACCCAGTATGAGGCATACCAGCCCGGCACCACCAATCGGGCGGGGAAGCCGTTGAGCATGGTCAGCGGTTTGCCGTTCATCTCGTAGGCGATGATGATATCTTCCTCCAGAGCCTTATCCACTGGCAGCGCCTTGACCAGGTCAGGTACGGTGGGAAGCGGCCCGGAATCAAGGCCATTAAAGGACACCTCCACCGAATCGCCTTTGACTCCGGCCTTGGCCAGGATGTCCTTCAAGCGAGCGCCGCCCCAGGTGACGTTGCCCATGGCGCCGTTGCCCCACTGCCCGCCGGGAACACGCGGCTCAAAAAGGCTGCGGCCATTGCCGGCGCATTGGATGACCGCGGTATAGCTAACCTTGGGAAGTCCTTTCAGATCGTCCATGGAAAGCTCAAACGACCGCTCGGTATTGCCGCCGACCTTAATTCGCCAGGTTTGCAGATCAACCGAGGTGGGAATATTGGCGATATGCCAGCGGACAAAGAGCGCTTCGTTGGGCGTGATCAGCTCCTTGAAGAAATGTTTGGGCGTTTCCAGCTGCGGTGGCCGTGAGGTGAGGAGGATCAAGTCCGTCTTTTCCGGGAAACGAACCAATTTCCCCTCACTGGCAAAAAGATCGACAGGGATCCCCTCCAAAGCGGTCACCATACCGATGGAACTTGCGGTCTTTAGGAAATCCCGACGTGAAAAAGATCTACTTTTCATGGCATGGCCCCCTCCCAATAGGATTTTTTTTGAAAAAGTGTACCGGTTTCAACTCGTTACCGAAATGACGATCCGAAAAGAAAAGAGATGACCTCCTCTCATCGCAGGGAAAAACATAGGGGATAAATCTTGATGCACGATCTGTGCAATTGAATATTTATACCACGCAGGAAGCCGGCGATTAAAATATTTTATTGCCCCGGTAACTCGAAATGCAGAAAGGGGAAATCCATGATACATATACTGAGGTAGGCTAGAAAAATGGATCACCAACACACCATTTTTTTATCAAAATTTTTGAGATATACTCCCGGCATGAGCAGGTGAAAGGAAATGAAAAATAACAGATTGGCATTTGTTTTGGTTACCACTGTCGCCATCGCCATTGTCGGCGCCGGCTTGTCCTTCTTTTTTGGCAGGTTCATCAATCTTGCCGGTATAGGGGGCGAGACAATGCCGATGTCGCTTCCGCCGGCCGCCCAGCAAGAGACGGCAGCGGCAATCACCTACGCCCCTCCCTCTCCGCAGGATGCCCCGGCATCCATCAAGGAAGCTGTGCTGCTCGGCGCCAACATCCTCGCGGAAACCGGTAAGTATGCCGCCCCATATGTGGGCAACAAGCTTTCTTGCACCAATTGCCACTTCAAGGCAGGCATCACCCAGGGGGGCAAAAACGGCGGTCTGTCCTTGGTCGGAGTGGGAGCTTCCTATCCCCAATACCGTAAAAGGCAAGACTATGCCGTTGATCTGGTAACCCGGACCAACGACTGCTTCAAAAGAAGCATGAACGGCAAGCCATTGCCTGAAGAAAGCAAGGAGATGGCCGCCATTGTCACCTACTACCAGTGGATATCAAAGGGATTGCCGGTCTACGCGGAAATACCCTGGTTGGGCCTGCCGCACCTCAAGAGTACCCATGCCCCGGACAAGGCCAAGGGCGGGCAGGTTTTTGATGCCAAATGCGCCGTCTGTCACGGGAAGAACGGCGAAGGCACCAACGCCGCTCCTCCTCTCTGGGGCGACACCTCCTTCAACGACGGGGCAGGCATGCATAAGCCGGCAAACATTGCCTCCTTTGTCCACCTCAACATGCCGTTGGGCAATCCGGATCTTTCCGTTGAGGATGCCCTGGATGTGGCGGAGTATGTTGCCGCCCAGCCGCGACCCCATTTCAGCAATAAGTAATCGTCAGGAGCGTAGCGCATGGAGTTCCCAATTTTTCAGGTACCCTATCTGGGTAACGGCATGACCATTGCGCTTGATGCCGTGCTGCATGTCATTATCAGCCACGGTCTGGCCATCGGCGCGGTTTCCATGGTGGTGGTCAGCGAATATCTCGGACAGCGCCGGGCATCCCGGGACTGGGAATGCTTTGCCAAGGATTTTCTCCGGGTTATCGTTTTTTTGACCACCAGCGTCGGCGCCGTAACCGGAGTCGGCATCTGGCTCATCACCAGCGCTCTGGCGCCGCGCGGGATCGGCTCGCTGCTCCGGGTTTTTTTCTGGCCCTGGTTTATGGAGTGGGGTGTTTTCACCGCCGAGGTGGTCATCGTCCTTATTTATTACTACACCTGGCAAAGCTGGACCGGGGCGAGAAAAAAACACCACCTCCGGCTCGGCCTCGGCTATGTCGCGGCGGCCCTCTGCTCGGCGCTGTTGATCACCGGCATTCTCGGCTTCATGCTCACCCCGGACGGCTGGCCGTGGAACAAGAGCCTCTGGTCTGCCTTTTTTAATATAAGCTACCTGCCGCAGCTTGTCCTGCGCCTCGGCATCGCCTATTCCCTGGGTACGCTCTTTTCCGTCGGTTACCTTGTCTTTACCCGCCGGGAAGGTAGTTTTCGCAAAGAGGGTCTTGCGGTTTTCGCTAAAATCGCCCTTCTCAGCCTAACGGTCACGCTCCTCAGCGCTGCCT
>CALMMG010000124.1 GCA_937868185.1 uncultured Pseudomonadota bacterium | reverse complement strand
TCCCCTATGAGGTGGCGAAAAAGCTGGTCGGGGCGGTGATGGAAGAGGAACACCTTCAAGAGTCCAACCGGCGGGTGTTGACCGTATATGACACAAATGATCAGGAAATCTGCTGGTTTGACGCCGAGGATATCTTTGCCGAGATGGCGGCCAGCGAGGGCGGAGTTCCTAGGAACGAAGACGAGATGAAGGCCAAGGCCGTGGAGTTGGTCCTGCATCAGATCCCGAAATGGGCGGTTGAGGATTTGCTCAAAAAAATGGGGTTTGAAAAAAAATAAGGCGCTGGGGTTGGGCGAAGGGACTGATCTTGTGCTTTTTTTACTCCACCCCTGGCGGCAGGGGTTGGATTTTTTCGCCGCCCAGCACATAGCCGCCGTCCATCCGCAGCACCGCCCCGGTCATGTAGGTGGCGTCCCGCAGCAAAAATAAAACCGCCGCGATGATTTCCTCGATCTTTCCGGTCCGCTTCAACAGGATATGATTGCGGATGGCATTCTGCTGTTCTTCGCTGAGTAAGTCCCAGCCCCGAGTCTGTTCGGCGTGTCTGGTCTCAAAAAATCCCAGCATCAACTCATTGACCCGTACTGAGGGAGCGCCTTCTCTGGCCCAGGTTTCCGTGAAGGAGGAGATGGCGCGATTGGCTGCGCTGTAGCCATCGTTGAAAATGAGGCTTGCCGGGCCGGAGCGCCCGACAATTCCGGCAATGGAAGAGAGGGTGATAACAGCGGCCTCACCGTTTTCTTGCAACAGGGGCAGGGCGGAACGCATGACCCACCACTTGGCCCGCAGGGTGGTGGCCATCTCCAGCTCCCATTGCTCCGGGGTGTAGGGGCCGTGTACAACCGGCATGCCGCCGCGCTCGATATTGTTGATGAGGATGTGGAGGGTGCCGTAACGCGCCCGGAGGGTGGAGAGCAGTTCCTGGATGGCCGCCGGCTCGCGGAGGTCGATCTTGATCGCTAGATGGTCACCGCCAATGGCGGCCAGCTCCTCCTGCATGATGGCGGCTTCTTCGGGCCAGTCATAGTGGGTGAGCACCACCGTGGCACCGGCCTTGGCCAGAGCGAGGCCGATCCCCTTGCCAATTCCCTTTGCCCCTCCAAGTACCAGGGCTATTTTTCCTTGAAGTTTCATCCGCTGTTCAAGCCTCGGGCTGCTGCCAGGGAGTTATCTTTTTTTGCCGGAGCCCTTTTTCTTGGGTGACGGCTCCGGAGATTTTTTTGTTTTTTCTTTGCTGGCTGGAGCTGCAGACCTTTTTTCTTTGCTCGGAGAGGAAGGACCCCGCTTCTCGGATATTTGGGCAAACTTTTCCTTTTTGAGGCCGCGGGATTTCTTTTTTCTGCTGGCCTTGGTGTCGGACGGCTCTGTGCGTATGGAGAACAAGGGGATGCGGGCCCCGGCCCGGTCTAAATGTAGCGGCTCGTCGCTTAGTCTGTAGGCTGTGGTCTGGTATGGGATTCTCAGATGTTGCCCCAGGGAGAGCCGCTCCTGTTCGAGGTTATTGGCCTTCAGCAGGGTGGTTTTACTCAGCTTGTATTTCCGGCTGATGGTAGTCAGGGTTTCTCCGCGCTTCACTTCATGGGTGTTAAACTCCGTGACCGCGATCGTGCGGACCTTGGGGAGATTTTTGACCACCAAATCCTTCTTGCCCGGCGGCACCCGCAACGGATAATCCCCTTCGGATGGCGGGGTGATGGCCTTGGACAGTTGGCGGTTGAGGGCGAGGATCTCCTCGTCGGGAAGACTACAGGCTAGAGCCACAGCCTTGAGCGAGGTTCCGCAGGGCACCCGGACAGTCTCGTAATCAAGCGGCTCGTCATAATCAATGTCGTCAAACCCGTATTTCTTAGGATCCTTGGCAATCATAATGGCGGCGATGAGCTGCGGGACATAAAGCTTTGTTTCCGAGTGGATATACTGGCTCTGGGCAATTTCCCAGAAATCGTCGGTGTCGGACTGCTTCATGGCCCGAGTGATTTTCCCTTCCCCGGCATTGTAAGCGGCCACAGCCAGATGCCACGAGTCAAACTGTTTGTACAGCTTGGAAAGATAGGCTGCCGCTGCCTTGGTCGATTTTACCGGGTCGCGCCGGTCGTCAACATAATTATTCACTGTCAGGCCGTAGTTTTGGCCGGTTGCTCGCATGAATTGCCATGTGCCCACTGCACTGGCCCGGGAAGAAACCGTGGTGTTGAAGCCGCTTTCGATCATGGGCAGGTAAGCGAGATCCTGGGGAAGTCCTGCCTTGGCGAACTCTTCCTTGATCATGGGTAGATAGCGGGAGGAGCGGGCGAGCCAGCGGGCAAAGGTCTTGTGGTGGCGGTTCTGGAAAAAATCCAGGTAGTATTCCACCTGGTCATTCATTTTGAGCGGGAAATTGTAGGGCTCGGCTTCTTCTTCCGTGGCGAGCAATGGTAGTACATCCCAGGCGCTGAGTTGCGCCAGTTCCCTTATGCCAGGGCTTACCGCCAGCTTGAGCGCTTGGGGGTCGGCCTCTTCCGGTTCTGCCGCCGGTTTTTCTTCGCGCGGGGACGGGGTTTTCTGTTTTAAAACGGCGGGGTCGGCTTTCTGTCTCGGGGCCTTGGGTAAGGCTTCCGGGGCGACCATGGTGGCGCCTTGATTTTCCAGCGGAACGCAAGCGGTGAAGCCGCCTATAACCAGAGCCGTAGCCGCCAAGATCAGGAAAAGTTTGGGCAGGGGAGGAAGCAGAAAGCTGGAAACCTTTGGATGAGTATGCAAACCGTATTTCCCTGCTTTGGTAAGTTGTCGTTCGAAAAAGATCATCGTCGCTGCCACTGCTGCATTGAATACCGCGACCACCCAACAAAGCCGTAACGAAATGGCAAGAAATGAACTGGATCTTTCGGTACGGTTCCTAGATTTTCTGACGTCAACCTGATCGGTATGCTTGGGGGGGAGATCAGTGAATGGTTGCTATTGACTGGGCAACGTGCCGGATTTTTCCAGCGAAAAACTATCACGATACACCCCAATAATGCTCAGCCACTTTTACAGGACAACCCACCTCACTGCAATGAAAAAACACGGCATCGCCAGATCGTGAGTCTATTTTTGCATGTAATTCTATGTTGTTATGATGTGTTTGTCGATTGTCTTAGGCCGTTGCTTTGTTCTTGGGACTAAAGCAATAGAGGGACCCTCATCTCTGTCCGACAGTTTTCTTTTGCCATGATAGAGGATGATGTTCGCACCTCTTTTTACTGGGTACTACTACTTCACAAAATATTTATTCCTAGTAATGCCTAATAGGTCTTGGGGTCATGGTCAAGCATGATGCCGAGCATGTCCGGCAGGCTGATGAGCTTATGGATGAGGCCAACACGCTGAGCATGAGCGCCGACGAATCCATGAAAAAGCGCACCGCCTCCAGGTAAGAAATCTCGGCGTCCAGTGTCGGCGAGGCAGGGGCAGGATTTGCGGTAGTTGCCGACGCGGTTCGTAGCCTGGTCATGCATGCGGGCTGCGGAAGCGGCGGAAAAAACCTCCAACCTTATCGGGGCTCGGTACAGAAGGTCAACACCGGCAGCGTCCTAGTCAAGGAAACCAGCGAATCCTTCAGTATTGTGGCCGAATCTATCACCCGCATCGATACCATCATCAGCAAAATAGCCGAGCGGCATGCCTAGGCCTTCACCCAGGTGTCCAAGGCTAACTACAAGATCGACACTGTGACCTAGGGCAACGTTGCGATAGCAGCTGGAAATGGTGAGCGGCGCGGCAGAGGTCAGGGAAACGGCGAGTCTCGCCAAGCTTCGGCGACTTGCAACCTCGGGGGTGCTAGTCGCCGAAAGGCGGTCACCCCGGCGAGAAAGGCCCTGCCGCCGGTGGCGAAGAAGCCTGGCAAGCCCCGGGGTAAGGGGGCGCCCAGAGGATATCATTCCCACGGGAGATGACTTCGAGGATTTTTAAGAAAAAAATAAGGGAAGCATGGATTCCGCTCTCGGAGACCATCGGTGACGTGGCAAGAAAAAAACTTGCAATATTCATTGATGTTTGCGCAGTATGGAAGCATAATATGGCACTGTATCTCCCTTGTTTTCTGTGGGCGGTGAATGCTGTTTCGTGAGGGTATTTGTTTTTCTCGTTTTGTTAAGGAGTGCATGCATGGCAGCTGGTCATAAACCATTGTCCGATCTTTTGGATGAAGTGGCTTTGAAGATTCTGATGATAGAGCCTGGTGACCTTTCCATTGTTGGAGAGTTGCTTGATCTGCTCGAGAAGTTGTTGCCCGGGCAGGCCGCCGCGGATACGCCGATGGTTATTCAGCGAATGGCCGTCGCTTTCAAGGGCGTTCTCGAAAAGCTCATCATGGGAGAGCTGGCCGATTCTGCGGAAAACTATGAACTCCTTGGTCAGTGTGTAATTGAAATGCAGGAATCGGCTCGGAAAGGGGGGCAACCTGGAGAGAAAGTTGTCGGGCAGTTTTGTGAAAATCTGAAGAAAATTGGTTTTTCCTTAGATCCATCGGCGCTTCTCGGTCCTGCAGACGCAGCGCCCGCCCGGGTGAGGGATAAAGCCGAAAATGAGCCTATGGTAGAGGAAGAGTCCCTTGTCGCTTCGCCACCGGCACAAGCCCCTGCGGCTGCCAGTCAGGAAGCGCTGCCGGATTTTCTTCAGGATACAGACCTGCTGGCCGGGTTTATTGAGGAGGCTTTTGAACACCTTGAATCCATTGAGGTCAACGTGCTTGAGCTTGAGCAGAGCCCGGATGATCAGGATATTATTAATAATATTTTCCGGCCGTTTCATACAATCAAGGGTGTTTCCGGTTTTCTCAACCTGAAAACCATCAACAGGCTTGCCCATGCCACGGAAAATCTGCTGGATGATGTGCGTAACGGCAAGCGGCCCATGGATTCCGCAGTTATTGATATCGTCTTGACCGTTGGCGACGCGTTGAAATCCATGGTTGAAAATATCAAGGATGTGTTGCAGAACGGGCCTGCCAATTACAAGGATGCCGATATCAGCGGTTATTTGGCGAACATCACCCAGCTGCAAGAGGGAGGAAGCGGAGCCCCGTCGGTTGAGCCCGTTTCTGCTCCAGTGTCGGATTTATTGCCCGAAGTTTCCGAGATTGAAGAGGATGAAGAGGCGGAACCGTTTGTAAGCGAAGAGGCTGAAGCCGTTGCCCCGGCTAGGCCCATCGTCGCCAGGGTCGCTCAGGGTGCAGTTTCCCCGAGAGTTGCCTCGGCCCCGGCAAATTCTGCGACCCGGCCGGCTGCCGATTCGGCCCAGAAAAAGATTGGTGCTTCCATCAAGGTTGATGTGGAAAAACTTGATGCCTTGGTGAATGCTGTGGGTGAACTGGTGATCATGCAATCGCTGGTCCGGCAGAACAAGCTTGTTTCCAGGATCGCCGACGCCAAGCTCACCAAGGATTTTTCCCAGTTGACCCGGATCACCTCCGAATTGCAGCGCACGGCCATGTCCATGCGCATGGTTCCCATCAAGCAAACCTTTGACAAAATGATTCGGCTGGTCCGGGATCTTTCCAAAAAATCAGGGAAAAAGGTTGATCTGATCATGGAGGGTGCCGAGACCGAGATTGATCGCAATATGGTGGAATCAATCTACGACCCGCTTGTCCACATGATGCGCAACTCGGTGGACCATGGCATCTCTCCTCCGGCAGACCGGGAGAAGTGTGGCAAGCAAGAAACCGGCTCTGTTTTTCTCCGCGCCTACCAGAAAGGCGGGAGCATGATGATCGAGATCGAGGATGATGGAGAGGGACTGAATACCCAGAAAATTAGGAAAAAAGCCATTGAGCGCGGGCTGGTCAGCGAGTCCGACAACCTGTCTGATTTTGAATTGAACAATCTCATTTTCCTTCCAGGTTTCTCCACGGCGGACAAGATTACCGATGTTTCGGGCCGTGGGGTGGGCATGGATGTCGTGAAAAAAGCGGTTGAAAAGCTGCGTGGTAAAGTGGAGGTGCAAAGCCATTCTGGTAAGGGCTCTCTGTTTGTGATCCGCCTGCCCTTAACCCTGGCGATCATCGACGGGATCATTGTCCGGGTTGGCAGTGAACGCTATATCATCCCGACTATTGCCATTCAGGAGTCCATGCGTCCCGATCGAAGCAACTACAGCACGGTGCACGGCCGGGGTGAGAACCTTTTGGTGCGTGGCGAGCTGGTGCCTATTATCAGGCTGTATGAAATTTTTGGTGTAGAATCCACCAATACCGACCCCTGTGAGGCTATTGTCGTGGTGGTGGAAAATGAGGGCCGGCGTCGTGCTTTGATGGTTGATGAACTTTTGGGCAAGGAGGAGGTTGTCATTAAAAACCTCGGAGGCCTTGATGTGCCCGGCGTTGCCGGAGGGACTATTCTCGGGGATGGGAGGGTTGGTCTTATCCTTGATCTGGCTGGCGTTATTGCCAATAAGGTGGATTGAGTTTCTTCGCAACCAGACGAAAGTGGGAAATGTTTTCATCCTTAGGGGGCAGAGGAGTCGCCCTGTGGGTCTTTCATGAAAGAGGAGGATGTTGATGGAAGCAGCAAGAGTAACACAGAATTTGGGCCAAGGGGCGGAACTGGCAGGGAAATATCTCACATTTTCCTTGGGAAATGAGGGGTATGGTGTCGGAATTCTTAGCGTCAGGGAAATCATCGGGGTCATGGAGATTACGGCTGTGCCGCATACTCCCGCCTACATTCGAGGGGTAATCAATCTGCGGGGCAAGGTTATTCCCGTGTTGGATCTGCGCCTTAAGTTCAACATGAATCACAAAGAATATGACGAGAGAACCTGTATTATTGTGGTCGAGGTTCAGGGGCAAACAGCTCCGGTGCAAGTCGGTATGGTCGTGGATTCGGTTTCGGAAGTCCTGAATATCGCCGCCGGTGAAATCGAGCCCCCGCCTTCCCTGGGCTCTTCGTCGGAAACCGAGAACATTTTGGGTATGGCCAAGGCCAAAGGCGAGGTCAAGATCCTGCTTGATGTAGACAAGGTCGTTGGGGAAGGGATTTTGCAGCAGTTGGCCTCCTAGCTGGGGGTACCTGTCTGGATATAAGGGAGCAGCTTTGTGGCATTGAACAGTGACGGAACAAGCGCTATTCGCTATCAGCAGCTCAGCGATGGGTTATTTCAGAAATTCAGCGATCTGGTGTATGAGAAAACCGGGATCTTTCTGAAACCGGAAAAAAAAGAGCTGTTGAACGCTCGCCTGGGCAAGAGACTGCGGGCCACGGGGATAGATTCGTTCAAAGAATACTATGAGTTTGTCACCCACGACAGATCCGGGGACGAGCTTGTTCAGCTTATCGACAGTGTTTCCACTAATTTCACCTCATTTTTCAGGGAAAATTCCCATTTCGAGATCCTGACCTCCACTGTTTTGCCCGCCTTTGTCAAGGAAGGGCGGGGAAAAAACAAGGACATTCTTCTCTGGTCTTCCGCCAGTTCATCCGGGGAGGAACCATATACCATGGCGATGGTAGTGGATGATTTTGCCTGCCATCATCCAGGGATGCGCTATCGCATCATGGCCACCGACATCTCCACCCGGGTTTTGGCGCAAGCGAAGCGAGGAGTCTATGCCGACGAAAGGATTGCGAAGGTGCCCAGGCCTTTTTTGAAGAAATATTTTCAAAAAGGGGTGGGCAGCTCCGATGGCTATGTGAAGGTGAAGGAAGATCTTCGGCGGATGGTGCAGTTTGATCGGTTCAATCTCATGGGCGATTTCCCTTGGCGTGAGGCCATAGATGTCATTTTCTGCCGAAACGTTATGATCTATTTTAATCGGGAAACCCAACAGGAGCTGGTAAATAAATTTTATCAGGCCCTTACCCCGGGGGGGTATCTTTTTATTGGCCATTCCGAAAGCATTAGCGGATTGAAGCATAATTTTACCCAGATTGATGCGACAGCATATATAAAACGATGAAGTCTCTGGCTCTGGGTTAAGGACTCGGGGTAATGACGGTTACAGGACAGTGAACGCATGAAAATAATCGTTGGCATTTCAGACATGAAAGTCAGCAACAAGCCGGACGAAGTCCTGATTACCTATTCTCTTGGCTCTTGTATCGGGGTGGTGATCTGGGATCCAGTGGCCAAGGTCGGGGGAATGCTGCATTATATGCTGCCCGATTCCAACCTTGACCTGGAGAAGGCAGAGGCCAAGCCCTACATGTTTGCGGATACTGGTATCCCCCGGTTGTTCAAGGAAACGTATAAGTTTGGTGCGGTGAAAAACCGCTTGATCGTTAAGGTGGTTGGCGGGTCGCAAATCATGGACAGCGCCGGAATCTTTAATATCGGAAAGCGAAACCAGGCTGTGATGCGGAAGATGTTTTGGAAGAATCAGATCATGCTGGCCAAGGAAGATGTCGGTGGTACAGGAA
>CALMMG010000123.1 GCA_937868185.1 uncultured Pseudomonadota bacterium | reverse complement strand
AGCTGGAACAACAAGGCGGAACGGGTCACCGGTTTCAGGCGAGAAGAGGTGCTGGGCCATTCCTGCGAAATCTTTGTCCTTCCCCCCTGCTCCCAGGAATGCGGTGCGTTTGTCGATGATCAGGGGGAACCCATTATGGGCCGGGTCTGCCAGATCAAAACCAGGGATGGCAAGGTGCGGAGTATTGCCAAGAACACTGATCTGCTCAAAGATCCGGACGGCATAGTGACCGGGGCGGTGGTGACCTTCAGAGATATCACCGAGCAGCTGGAGGTCGAGTTGCAGCTACGCACCGAGCGGGACAAGTTTCGCGGAATCCTCTCCGCTCTCGATCAGGGTATGCACATCCTCAACCGCGATTATGTGATCGAATACCAAAATGAGGTCCTGCGCCGGACCTTTGGCGACAAGATCGGCGAGAAGTGCTATGAGGTCTACAAGCAGCGCGACAAGCCCTGCGAGGTGTGTCGTATGCATGCCGCCATCGAGCGCAACGAGATCCAGCGCACCGAGGAGATCATGTCCGACCGCCGCCATTACGAGCAGAGCTATGTGCCCTTTGCCGATGTCGATGGTCAGACCAAGGCCCTGATCCTCCTGCGGGATGTCACCGAGGAAAAGATGTACCGGGCCGAAACCATGCGGGCCGGGCAGCTTGCCTCCATCGGCGAACTGGCCGCCGGGGTGGCCCATGAGATCAATAACCCCATCAACGGCATCATCAATTACGCCCAGGTACTGCTCGACGATTCACGTCAGGTGTCCATGGAGGGCGAGGCCACTCATCCGATCCAGCGGGAGATGCTGGGTCGCATCATTAAAGAAGGGGAGCGGATCGCCTATATAGTGCGCAATCTCCTCTTTTTTGCCCGTCAGCGGGAGGAAGAGGCGGAGGTGGTCGGAATTGAGGCGATTATCCACGATTCCCTGGCTCTGATCAAGCATCAGCTCCAGAAAGACGGGGTGATCATCCACACCGATATTCCGGAGACCCTGCCGAGCATCAAAGTACATCCGCAGCAACTACAACAGGTATTCCTTAATCTGCTCAGCAATGCCAGGTATGCCCTCAATCAACGCTATCCGGGGCGGGATCCTGGCAAAAAGGTGGAAATTCGCTGTCGGCTCGTGCTGAGCCAGGGTCGGAACCTGATCAGGACGGAGCTTACCGATTATGGCGCCGGAATCCCGCCGGAGATTCTTTCCCAAATATTCGAGCCGTTTTTTTCCTCCAAGAAATCCGGCGAGGGGACCGGCCTGGGTCTATCCATCAGTGCTGGCCTGATCAGAGATTTTCAGGGGGAGCTCAGGGTAGAGAGCGAACTGGGGGCACACACCACCCTGATCGTTGATCTACCAGTATATGAACAGTGAACCGTGCAAGTGTCGTTGGGCCTTGGATTGCCAGGGGAGTAGCAATGGTTGTTGAAATCGCAAAAAAAACGCGATGCCAACGGTTGTCCCTTGAGAACTTTTTCAATTTATGTCGCGGACCTGTGACCTTTTTTCTTTCTAACGAGGGCAGCAATGATTGATCTGGACAAATCAGAGACCAGGATACTGGTGGTGGATGACGAGGAAAGCCTGCGGCTGACCTTTCAGATGTTTCTTGATCGCGAGGGGTACGGGCCGGTGCTGACCGCCTCGACCTTTGAAGAAGCCTTGGGACTTATTGAACAGCAGACCTTTGATCTGATCATCAGTGACATCGTCATGGAGGGGGCCTCTGGCATCGACCTGCTGCGGCGGGTCCGGGAGCTGGGGTTGGAGTGCCCGATGGTCATGGTTACCGGCTATCCCAATATCAACACCGCCTCCGAGGCGGTGCGGCTGGGGGCCTTTGACTATCTGGCTAAACCGGTGAAAAAAGCCGATCTGCTGCGCACCGCGCGCATGGCCTTGCAGCAGTATTCCCTCTGGAAGGAGAAGGAGCGGTTAACCGGGGAAAAGGAGCGCTCCCAGCAATATCTTGAAACGATCTTCCGCAGCGTCCGGGACATGATCATCACCGTTGACCATGATATGCGGGTGGTGCAGATGAATGATCAGGCCAAGAATTGGGCGGCAATGCACATGCCCGGCGTTGCCATTGGCGCCAGTCTGGAGGAGGTTGCCGACTCCTTCGCCGTCTTTACCACGGATGCGCGGAAGGTCCTGGAATGTCGGGAAGCGGTGAGCGAGCATCGTATCGAGGTCAATCTGGAAAACGGCGGACATGTGGTTTTCCGGCTCTGCGCGGCACCCCTGGAAAGCCTACAGGGCAAGGATTTTCTCGGAGCGGTGCTGGTGTTCCGCGATGTGAGTCGGTTGGAGGATCTGGAAAAGCGGGGCAAGCGCACCTATTTCCACCGGTTGGCCGGGGTGAGTCGGGCCATGCAGACCGTGTACACCCTCATCGAAAATGTCGGCCAGGTGGACACCTCGGTGCTGATCACCGGAGAATCGGGCACTGGCAAGGAATTGGTGGCCGAGGCCCTGCATGCGGAAAGCCCGCGCCGGGACATGCCCCTGGTGAAGTTCGACTGCACCTCCATCCCGGAAAACCTCATGGAGTCCGAGCTGTTCGGCCACAAGAAGGGTTCTTTCACCGGGGCGGATCGCAACCGGGAGGGGCGGATTCTTCAGGCGGACGGCGGCACCCTGTTCCTCGATGAGATCGGTGATATCTCGCCGCTCATGCAGTTGCGGCTGCTGCGTTTTCTGCAAGAACGCACCTTCTACCCGGTTGGCGAGGACAAGCCTGTCACCGTGGATGTCCGGGTGGTGGCTGCCACCAATGCCGACCTGAAACAGAAGGTCCAGCGGGGAGAATTCCGGGAGGATCTCTATTATCGGTTGCGGGTCATTGACATCACCTTGCCGCCGTTAAGAGACCGGCAGGGGGATCTGCCCATTTTAGTGGAGCTGTTTCTGGCCCGTTTCAGCAAGCGGTTGAACAAGAATATCACTGGGATTTCCGATCAGGCCTTGCAGTTGCTTGCCGCCTACCGCTGGCCGGGAAATGTCCGGGAGTTGGAGCATGTGGTAGAGCGGGCCTGTGTGTTGTGTTCGGATGACACGATTACCACCACAAATCTACCAGAAGAGGTACGTAGCGGTGGCCGCACTGGCGCGGCAACGCCAGGGGGTGCCGGGGTTGAAACCATAGTTGTTGCCGATGCCCTCGGCGCAGCCCCTGTCTCACAGGAGAGCGAGAAGGCGCACATCCTTGATATCATCGCCCAAACCGACGGAAACAAGGCTAAGGCTGCCAGGCTGCTTGGTATTGACCGCAGTACCCTGTACCGAAAGATGAAGGCACACGGCTTGGAGTAAAATTGCAGAGTGTTGCGCCTGCCACACTCTGCTACACATCCAGCAGCAAAAGTGTGGCGCTACATTCTGTGGCGCCACACTTTTTGTTTTACTATCGCCCTTCTTCTCTTCAGTCAACCTCTGTTGTGGTTTCCTTCTGATTATCGCCGGAATTATCTCGTAACATCCCGATATTAAATATTATTTTTCTTCCTGCCTTGTTCGGCTTTCCCTCTTATCCTGGGAAAGGGAATTCTTTTTTATTTCCTTTGTAATCAAATAGTTGCATGTGCGTATTGGAAAATTACCCCCTGTTTCCGTGGTTGTGTTGGCATGCCATGTGCAATGTCTTCTAATCAAACGAGACCAATATCGTGATAAAAGCGAAAAAACAAAATCATAGGAGGCTCACCATGAAAAACACATTGCAAAAACAAGGACTCGGACTTGGCGAACTTGATCAGGCAGCAATCGGTGAGGGAATCTCCCAGGCAGGCGTGGGCGTCATCCTTGCTCTGGCAGCATTGATTGGTATCTGGGGCATCGCTTGTCTGATCGGCGGGATGAGCAGTATGGGTGGGGTTATGGAACTGGGTCGTGGTTGGCTTACCGCAGTAACAGGGATGTAAAGGGCAAAAAACAAGATTGCGATCATATCAAGATCATAGAGAAAAATAGAATTTAATAAGGAGAATGATCATGGAAAAGGCAATGACAGAAAAGAAGGGCGCAGGAATCTTCATGGCGGTGATGGGTGGTATTGGCGCGGCAGTCGGGTTGTGGGCACTCGCCGCCTTAAGTTTCAGTCTTTCTAAGGTGGGTTTGGGTGAAGTGGCACGGCAGTACATGGTGGCCATCGGCCTGATCAGTGAGCAGGCAACCTTGGTGGATTTCTACACCCACATCAAAGGCGTTGAGTACCTGGTCTGTGTCGCCTTTTTTGCCGCATTTCCGGTATTCTTCAAGTATGTCAACACCCCGAAGGTTACGGTTCCCGGCCAACGCTGATAACCTTGTAGTACCTCCCTTTAAGCCCGGGTTCGCCCGGGCTTTTTTTGTGCGCCCAACAAGGGCGCACACTTGTGTGTGGTGACCACCATGGAATGGCGCGACACTCAGTGCACCTCATGACAAGGTACCGTCACCGATTGTTGGCCATGCTTCCAGCGAGCCCAGTTACACCGCTTCCGTCTACAAGTCCCTTTGATCTCATTGGTTGCATTGTCTAGTCTCGGAAGATGAACTCATCCGGTTTCGAGCGCATAGTGTTGCATGCGCGACACTATGCTACACATGTGGCAACAACAGTGTGGTGCGGTTACTTGCGCGCTACACTTTTTATTTATGCTCACGTTCTTATTCTCCTTGTTATCTTTGTTTTTCATCTACCGCTGTGTTGTTCTGTAACATATTGATATTAAAGTATTTTTTTGTATATTTTGGTCCTTTTGTTCGCTTTCTCTCCCTAAAGTGTATTTATTATATTTTCCTATATATTCGGTTAGTTATGTTGTTGTGTGGCGAATTTTCCCATTGGCGACTGGAAGTGGTGGCACGCGCTGTGCAATGATACATAATCAAACGAGAACAACATCGTAATAATAACGAAAAAACAAAATTATAGGAGGCACACCATGAAAAACACAATGCAAAAACAAGGACTCGGACTTGGCGAACTTGATCAGGCAGCAATCGGTGAGGGAATCTCACAGGCAGGTGTTGCCGTAATTCTTACCTTGGCAGCATCGATCGGCATCTGGGGCATTGCTTGTCTGATCGGCGGGATGAGCAGTATGGGTGGGGTTATGGAGCTGGGTCGTGGCTGGCTCACCGCAGTAACAGGGATGTAATAAGAGAGAAAATTAGGGTAGCGATTATATCTGGGTCATAATGGGAATTTGCATTCAACAAGGAGAAGGATCATGGAAAAGGCAATGACAGAAAAGAAGGGCGCAGGAATCTTCATGGCAATAATGGGTGGGCTCGGTGCTGCCGCCGGATTGTGGGCACTTGCCGCCTTAAGTTTCAGTCTTTCTAAGGTGGGTTTGAGCGAAGTGGCACGGCAGTATATGGTGGCCATTGGTTTGATCAGTGAGCAGGCAACCCTGGTGGATTTCTATACTCACATCAAAGGTATTGAGTACCTGGTCTGTGTCGCCTTTTTCGCGGTATTCCCAGTGTTCTTTAAGTATGTAAACACCCCGAAGGTTACGGTTTCCGGTCAGCGCTGATAATCTTGCAGTGCCTCCCTCTATGCCCGGGTTCGCCCGGGCTTTTTTTTGCTTTTTATTCCGAGGGGGTGGTAGGCTTAAGCATCTGCATGGTCCAGATGTTGCAACACCTTTGTTTGTACCATGCACTCGCGTATCATTGCATTCATTCTGTTCTGGAGAGATATTGTGGCCAAATACGTGCGAAATTATCTATTGCTTATGGTGGCAGCAATCCTGGCTGTTGTCGCTTATAACGTCTGGATTGTGGAAAACCGCCCCCCTGCGCTTGAATATTCCGGCTTCCTTACCAAGCTGGAAAATAACGAGATCCAAGCGGCGCTAATCCGGGGCCAGGAGATCACCGGGACCGACAGCTATGGCCAGGTATTCTCGACCTATGCCCCGGATGTGCAGTTGCTTCTTCCCAGGCTTGAGAAAAGGAACGTGCGTATCTCCGCCATGGCGCCCCAGGGTGCTTCGCCTTTTTGGTCTTCGACCTTTCCGGTTATATTGCTCATGGGCGGCTGGATGTTTTTTATGCTCCGCAACCAGAAAGGAGGGGGCAGCGGTTTTGGCAAAAAGAAGATCGCCATGGACCCGGATAAAGCCAAAGGGGTGACCTTCGCTGATGTGGCAGGTATCCCGGAGGCAAAGGAAGAGCTTGTTGAGATCGTGGATTTCTTGAAGGATTCCAAGAAGATTACGCGACTTGGGGGCAAAATTCCTAAGGGGGTATTGCTTCAAGGCCCTCCTGGAACCGGGAAAACCTTGTTAGCCAAGGCGATTGCCGGTGAAGCAGGTGTCCCTTTTTACAGTATCAGTGGTTCCGACTTTGTTGAGATGTTTGTCGGGGTCGGCGCCTCAAGGGTGCGGGATCTTTTTGCCCAGGCAAAGAAAAGTGCGCCCTGTATTGTCTTCATCGATGAAATAGATGCGGTGGGGCGCAGTCGTGGGGCTGCCGGTGCCATGGGCGGTCAGGATGAGCGGGAACAGACCCTTAACGCCCTACTGGTCGAGATGGATGGGTTTCAGAGCGATCAAACCGTTATCATTGTTGCGGCGACCAATCGGCCGGACGTTCTTGACCCTGCTTTGATGCGGCCGGGCCGGTTCGATCGTCAGGTCACCATCATGCCCCCCGATGTCAAAGGTCGGCTCAAGATCCTTGAGGTGC
>CALMMG010000122.1 GCA_937868185.1 uncultured Pseudomonadota bacterium | reverse complement strand
CAACTTCTTCCCTTTTGTTGGCGTGCATCTTGACAATTCGGCCAATCTTTTCCTTCTTTTTCTTCCCCGGGTTGTAAACCCTATCCCCGACTTTAATTAAGCCGGAATAGACGCGCACATACGCAAGGATGTCCACAAAAGGATCGGATGTCAGTTTAAAAACAAGGGCAGACAGATTCTCATCGTCGCTTGCCCTTCTCGTTTCCGTCACACCATCAGCGTTCAGCCCGTGCACCGGAGGCGCATCAAGAGGCGAAGGAAGATATGCGACTACTGCGTCCAGTAATGGTTGCACCCCTTTATTTTTAAAGGAGCTACCACACAGGACTGGCACCACATCAAGGTTCAACGTTGCAGCCCTGATTGCCCGGTTGATCTCTTCAACCGTTACAACTTGCTCATTCAGAAATTTTTCCATGACCCAATCATCGAAGTCGGCCAACTTCTCGATAAGGGCCATCCGTGCGGCCGTTGATTCTTTTTTGAATTCATCGGGGACAGGCTCGTACTCAACCTTGAATCCCTTTGTATCTTCATCAAAGCGCATCATCTTCTCTTCAACGAGATCAATGATACCCCTAAATGTCTCTTCTTTCCCGACCGGGAGCTGGAGAGGCAAAGGATTTGCTCCCAACCTCTCCTTGAGCATCTCAACGCAACGCTGAAAATCTGCGCCGAGCCGGTCCATCTTGTTTATGTAGGCAATCCTGGGAATCTTGTAATGATCCGCCTGCCGCCATACGGTTTCGGACTGGGGCTCAACCCCGCCCACCGCACAAAAAATCGCGATGGCTCCATCCAAAACCCTGAGACATCGCTCCACCTCTACGGTAAAATCAACATGCCCCGGTGTATCTATGATATTGATGGTGTGATCTTTCCATTCACAGGTTGTGGCAGCCGATGTAATGGTAATGCCGCGCTCCTGCTCCTGCTCCATCCAGTCCATAACGGCATTGCCATCATGAACCTCACCCATCCTGTGAGAACGGCCTGTATAATAAAGAATGCGTTCCGTTGTTGTTGTCTTCCCTGCATCGATATGGGCCATGATGCCTATATTGCGCAAGTACCGCAGCGAATCTTTCACAGCCACTCTTTTTCCCCTGGTCACTTAATTTACAGGCTGCTTAAACCCAGCCCGCCCGACAAGGAATGGTGTTAATACCTCCTCCCTGCCGTTTTGTCAACCAAGGAAACCCAAGAGCCCAAGAATTACCAGCGGTAATGGGCAAATGCCTTGTTGGCATCAGCCATACGGTGCGTATCCTCGCGTTTCTTCACTGCTGCGCCACGGTTATTGTAAGCATCGGCAAGTTCACCAGCCAGCTTATCAGCCATGGTTTTCCCTGGTCTTTTCTGGGCAAAGTTAACCAACCAGCGAATAGCCAGAGCGTTTCTCCTCTCTGGACGAACTTCAACCGGCACCTGATATGTAGCACCACCCACCCTACGAGATTTAACCTCGAGCCGGGGTCGCACCTTCTCCATAGCTTTCTCAAACACCACAATAGGATCAGCCTCAGTGATACGGCTCTCGATCATATCCATGGCGCCGTAGAAAATGCCACGAGCGATACTTTTCTTGCCACACTCCATCAAGGCGTTTACAAACTTGGAAACCAATACACTATTGAAACGCGGATCAGGTTCAATCCCACGCCTTGCAACAAGTCTTTTTCTAGGCATCTCTAAAACTCCTTCTCACGCAGTAGGCAAAGCGCTTATTTAGGCCGCTTGGCTCCGTACTTGGAACGACCCTGCTTACGATTAGCTACGCCAAGCGTGTCCAAGGTGCCACGAATAATATGGTAGCGGACACCGGGAAGATCCTTCACCCTGCCACCGCGAATCAGGACAACGGAATGCTCCTGAAGATTATGGCCAATACCCGGGATATACGAGGTAACCTCGATCCCGTTGGTCAGCCGAACCCTGGCAACCTTTCTCAAGGCCGAGTTTGGCTTCTTGGGGGTAGTGGTATACACACGGACGCAAACACCACGCTTCTGCGGAGAACCTTTCAACGCAGGCGTATTGGTCTTGCTGATCTTAACTTTCCGTCCGTGCCGCACCAGCTGATTAATGGTTGGCATTGAAATCGACTCCCATATTACTGATATTAATTAGTAGCATCTCCCGCTGCCAGAAACTTAATAGGCGGCATAGGAAAACGGCATATTTACTCGAAGGGCGAATGCTTGTCAAGGCAAATATAGATTAATTGTTCTCGCCCATCACATAGTCATTAAAGCCTGTGCCTGCAGGAACCAAGCGGCCCATGATCACATTCTCTTTCAAGCCACGCAGGGTATCGATCTTTCCGGCCATGGCCGCATTGGTCAAGACTTTGGTGGTTTCCTGGAAGGAGGCTGCGGAAATGAAGCTGTCCGTACTGAGGGAGGCTTTTGTCACCCCGAGGAGCAACGGTTCCGCTGTTGCCGGACGGCCATCTTCCTGGAGAAGCTTCTCGTTTTCTTCCTTAAAACGCCACCACTCGACATGCTCACCCAACATAAAGGTGGAATCACCCACTCCGGTAATCTGAACCCGACGCAACATCTGACGAACGATCACCTCAATATGCTTGTCGTTGATCTTTACACCCTGCAGTCGATACACCTCCTGGATTTCATTCACCAGGAACTTGGCCAGTTCCTTGACACCCATAACCCGGAGAATATCATTCGGGTCTGGGGAACCATCCATCAATGCCTCACCGGCCTTGACGTAATCTCCCTCGTGGACGCTGACGTGCTTGCCTTTGGGAATAAGATATTCCTTGGCCTCGCCAACCTCCGGGGTAATCACCACCCGTTTCTTGCCCTTGAGATCCTTGCCAAGGCTTACCTGTCCATCGATCTCGGTAATAACCGCATATTCCTTTGGCTTGCGAACCTCAAAGAGTTCGGCAATTCTCGGGAGACCGCCGGTAATATCCTTTGTTTTCGTGGTTTCCCGCGGAATCTTGCCAAGCACAGTTCCCGGCTCAATGACGGTATCTTCCGCCACTGCAATCAAGGCGCCAACCGGCAGGGAATATCGAGCCGGTGAGCCTGTTTTCGGCAGTTTTGCCGTCTTTCCGGTTTCATCCTTAAGAGTAATACGCGGGTTATGTTGCCCGGAGCGGGAAGGCACGATGACATGGCTTGATTTCCCGGTAACAGGGTCAACACGCTCCTGCATGGTGACACCCTCGAGGATGTCACCAAATTTGACCACACCGCCGATCTCGCTGACGATGGGAATGGTGTACGGGTCCCAATTGGCGATCAGGGTGTCGGGCTCGATTTCCGACCCCTCCTTAACAAAGATTTGCGCGCCATAGTTTATCTGATAGCGTTCACGTTCACGACCCTGAGAACCGATGATGACCACGGCCGCATTCCGGTTCATTACAATCATGGTACCGGCAATATTCTGAACATAATGCATGTTATGAAACTGCACAGTCCCGCCGTGTTGGCAACGGACCTCAGCCTGTTCAACGCTCCGGCTTGCCGTTCCACCGATATGGAATGTCCGCATGGTGAGCTGAGTGCCGGGCTCACCGATGGATTGCGCCGCGATAATACCAACAGCCTCTCCCATATTGACCATATGCCCACGGCCAAGATCACGACCATAACAAGAACTGCAGACTCCACGTCGGGCCTGGCAGGTGAGCACGGAACGGATCATTACCCGATCAACTCCGGCTTGTTCGATAAGGTTGACCTTTTCTTCGGTGATCTCTTCGTTGGCTTCGACCAGAATCTCGCCATTAAAGGGATCTACCACATCTTCCAAGGCCACACGCCCAAGAATTCGATCGCCAACCCGCTGGATCACCTCACCGCCTTCGAGCAGGGCTTCCATCAATATCCCGTCCAAGGTTTCACAATCTTTCTCGATGATTGTTGCATCTTGAGCCACATCTACCAGCCGCCTGGTCAGATATCCGGAGTTTGCAGTTTTAAGAGCCGTATCCGCCAAGCCTTTCCGCGCGCCATGGGTGGAAATAAAGTATTCAAGAACGTTCAGACCTTCTCGGAAATTAGCCTTAATCGGGGTCTCGATGATCGCGCCTGAGGGCTTGGCCATCAAGCCGCGCATCCCGGCCAGCTGCCGAATCTGATCACGACTACCGCGGGCGCCGGAGTCCGCCATAATATAGATGGAATTAAAGCTGGGAGACTCAAACAGTTTATTATCCTTGTCACGCAGGTACTGGACGCTCATCTCCTTCATCATCTCGTTGGCCACATCATCCGTAGAGCGCGACCAGATATCAACGATCTTGTTGTATTTTTCACCATCGGTAATCAACCCGTCCCGGTATTGCTGCTCAACCTCCATCACCGCGCTTTCAGCTTGTGCCAGCCGGTCATCCTTGGTCACCGGAATCATCATGTCGTTGATGCAAATGGAGATGGACGCTCTGGTTGAAAACTCATAGCCCATGTCTTTCAAGCGATCAGCCAAAATCACCGTAGCCTTGGTGCCAGCGTGACGATAGGTATGATCAATGAGTTTGGCCAACTGCTTTTTACCCATCACCTGATTCACATGGCTAAACGGCACATTCTCCGGAAGGAGTTCACCAAGCAGAACGCGTCCCACCGTAGTTTCCACGAACTCCCCCTGACGACGTACCTTGATCTTGGCCTGGAGATGCACGACTCCGTGGTCATAGGCCATGCGCACTTCCGCAGGAGAACTGAAGGCCTTGCCCTCGCCTTCGGCGAAATGACGGTCCCGTGTCATATAGTAGAGACCGAGAACAATATCCTGAGAAGGGATGATAACCGGTTCACCATGGGCCGGAGAAAGGATGTTGTTTGTGGACATCATCAGAACCCGAGCTTCCATCTGTGCCTCAACCGTAAGGGGCACATGTACGGCCATCTGGTCGCCGTCAAAGTCTGCGTTGAATGCCGCACAAACCAACGGATGCAGCTGAATGGCCTTACCTTCGATAAGGACAGGCTCAAAGGCCTGCATACCGAGGCGATGCAGGGTGGGCGCACGATTCAGCATAATGGGATATTCCTTGACTACATCGTCAAGCACATCCCATACCTCTTTTGTCCCTTTTTCCACCATCTTCCGGGCACTCTTGATGGTCGTTACGTAACCGAGCATCTCCAGTTTATTGTAAATAAAGGGTTTAAAGAGCTCAAGGGCCATCTTCTTCGGCAGGCCGCACTGATGCAGTCTAAGATGCGGTCCGACCACGATGACGGTACGACCGGAGTAGTCCACCCGCTTACCGAGCAGATTCTGACGAAACCGACCCTGTTTGCCCTTGAGCATGTCGGAAAGGGATTTCAGCGGCCGCTTGTTGGGTCCGGTGATAACCTTACCGCGCCGACCATTGTCGAAAAGAACGTCCACAGCCTCCTGCAACATCCGCTTTTCGTTCCGGATGATGATTTCGGGTGCATCAAGCTCCAGCAACCGTTTCAACCGGTTATTCCGGTTGATTACCCGACGGTACAAATCATTGAGGTCGGACGTGGCAAAACGTCCGCCTTCCAGAGGCACCAACGGCCGCAAATCTGGGGGGAGAACCGGGATAACATCCAGAATCATCCAGTCAGGCTTGTTGCCGGACTCATGAAAAGCCTCGACCACATTGAGCCGCTTAGCCAGTTTTTTCCGTTTGGCCTCCGAACCTGTTTCCCGCATCTCCTGGCGAAGCACCTTGGATAGGGGCTCAAGATCAAGCGTCTGCATCATCTGTTGGATAGCTGCCGCACCAATGCCAACGGTAAACTTGCCAGGAAAATCTTCCTTGGCCTGGCGATACCCCTCTTCGGTCAGCAATGAGCTGACAGCCAAGGACGGCTCATCGGAAGCGGTGATCACATAGGAATCAAAATAGAGGACCTTTTCCAGTTCCTTCAGGGTCATGTCAAGGATGTTGCCGATCTTGCTCGGCAAACTCTTGAGAAACCAGATGTGGGCCACAGGTGCGGCCAGTTCAATATGCCCCAACCGTTCACGTCGAACCTTTGACTGGATTACCTCAACCCCACATTTTTCACAAACAACCCCGCGGTGCTTCATGCGCTTGTATTTGCCGCAATTGCATTCGTAATCCTTTACCGGGCCAAAGATCTTGGCGCAAAACAGCCCTTCGCGTTCCGGTTTAAAGGTCCGATAATTAATGGTCTCCGGTTTTTTCACCTCACCATGAGACCAGTCGCGAATTTTTTCCGGCGAAGCTAAGGAGATTCGCACGGCATTGAATTTTAACGGTCCTTTCGGATTGGAAAAAAAGCTGAAAAGTTCTTCCACGGCAGCACCCTTATCTATGTTGAATAATCAAATCACTTCGAACGGCAAGATACTCTGGACCTAATTTTCCGGTTTCTCGTCAAGCAGTTCCATATCAAGACAAAGCCCCTGGAGTTCTTTCACCAAAACATTGAAAGATTCAGGCAACCCTGCCTCCAGAAAATTATTGCCTTTAACGATCCGCTCGTATGTCCTTGTTCTACCGCCAACATCGTCAGACTTGACTGTTAAAAATTCTTGTAAAGTATATGCTGCACCATACGCCTCCAAGGCCCAGACCTCCATTTCGCCAAGACGCTGACCACCGAACTGCGCCTTGCCGCCAAGGGGCTGCTGGGTAACCAGCGAATAGGGCCCTGTGGAACGGGCATGGATTTTATCATCAACCAAATGATGGAGTTTCAGGATATACATGGTGCCAACGGTTACCGGGTTGTCAAATTTTTCTCCGGTCAGCCCGTCATACAAGGTGGCCTGCCCAACCTCGTCCATGCCAGCCTCAACCAAGAGGCTCCGGATCTCGCTTTCATGAGCCCCGTCAAATACCGGCGTAGCGATATGCAGCCCTGTACCCATGCGTCTGGCAAGGACTAACAGTTCCTCATCCGTGAGTCCTTCGGTCAGCTGTCCATACTCATCTTCAGAATACACCTTCTGCAGCTTTTCCTTCACCGCAGCAACCTGATGCTGCTCGGCAAGAAGTTGGATCTGCTGGCCAAGGCGTTTAGCCGCCAGACCAAGATGCACTTCCAACAACTGCCCCACGTTCATACGAGAAGGAACACCCAGCGGGTTCAAAACAATATCCACTGTCGTACCATCGGCAAAATAAGGCATATCCTCTTCAGGCATGATCCGAGAAACAACACCCTTGTTTCCGTGACGGCCGGCCATCTTGTCGCCCACGGACAGCTTACGCTTGGTGGCGACATAGACCTTGACCATACGGATAACCCCGGGCGGCAAGTCATCGCCTTTCTTCAGCCGAGTGATCCGTGCCTCATAACGGTCTCTCACCAGTTTAACCTGGCTTTCATACCGCTCAAAAAGGAGAGCAACCTCACCTTCAAACTTGTCTTTTTCGGCATAGTCAATCAGCTTGATGCCAGAAAGAGACAACTGCTCAATTACATCACGAGAGATTTTTTTACCCTTGGCAAGCAGGGCCTCTCCTTTTTTGTCCTTTATCGCACTTTTTACGGTCTTCCCATCAAGAAGATCAGCCAAACTGTTGCGAACTCCCTTTTTCAGACAGTTGACCTCGTCTTCCATATCCCGCTCAAGGGTTTTGATCTCAAACTCGTCAATGGCAAGGGTGCGTTCATCCTTTTCAACACCCTTGCGAGAAAAGACCTTGGCGTCGATGACCACCCCTTCAGCCCCGGGCGGAACCCGCAGGGAGGTATCCTTCACATCCCCAGCCTTTTCTCCGAAGATGGCGCGCAACAACTTTTCTTCCGGCGAAAGCTGAGTTTCCCCCTTGGGGGTTACTTTGCCCACCAGGATATCCCCGGACTTGATCTCGGCCCCGATGCGGATAACTCCAGACTCGTCCAGGTTCCGCAACGCGTCCTCGCTCACATTGGGAATGTCGCGGGTGATTTCCTCCTTGCCCAGTTTGGTGTCGCGGGCAACGGTCTCGAACACCTCGATATGGAGAGAGGTATAGGTATCCTTTTTCAGCATCTTCTCGCTGATCAGGATGGAATCCTCAAAATTGTAGCCCCGCCACGGCATGAAAGCGATGGTTACGTTCTTGCCCAAGGCAAGCTCGCCCAAGTCGCAGGCCGGACCGTCGGCGAGGATGTCTCCCTTTTTCACCCTCAGGCCCGGATTCACTAGGGGGCGCTGGGTAAAGCAGGTGTTCTGGTTTGACTTCTTATATTTCTCCAGACGATAGATGCCGATGCCGGTGGTAAAACCGTCGGTGCCTGGCTTGTCGTAACGAACCACGACCCGGTTGGCATCGACCTCTTCCACCACCCCATCGCCGCCAGCCAACAGACAGACGCCGGAATCCTTGGCCACCGTCAATTCAAGGCCCGTGCCGATCAGCGGAGCTTCCGGTCGCAGAAGGGGAACACCCTGCCGCTGCATGTTGGAGCCCATCAGGGCGCGGTTCGCATCGTCGTTCTCCAAAAAGGGAATAAGCGAGGCAGCAACACTCACCAGCTGGTTGGGGGAAACATCCATCTGCGTTACGGCATCGGCTTCGGTGGAAAGCACCTCGCCGTCCTGCCGGGCAATAAGGGTGTCCGGCACAATCTTGCCCTTGCCGTCCAGCTCGGTTTTTGCCTGGGCAATGACATGCTCCTGTTCATCCAGGGCAGTCATGTAGGAAACTTCCTTGGTTGCCTTCCGGCCTTTGACGTTCCGATATGGGGTCTCGATAAAACCGAATTCATTGACCCGGGCGTAGGTGGCGAGCGAAACAATAAGGCCGATATTCGGGCCCTCAGGCGTTTCAACCGGACAAATCCGCCCGTAATGGGTCGGATGAACATCGCGCACCTCAAAGCCCGCCCGCTCGCGGGAAAGACCACCCGGTCCAAGTGCACTCAACCTCCGCTTATGCGTGACCTCGGACAAGGGGTTGGTCTGGTCCATGAACTGGGAAAGCTGGCTGGTGCCAAAAAATTCCTTGATCGCAGCGGTAATGGGCTTGGGATTGATCAGGTCATGGGGCATCAGGGCTTCAACCTCTTGAATGCTCATCCGCTCACGAATAGCGCGCTCCATGCGGACAAGTCCCATCCTGTACTGATTTTCCACCAGCTCACCTACCGTCCGAACCCGACGGTTACCAAGATGATCAATATCGTCAATGGGCCCTTGGCTGTCTTTGAGCCGCGCCAAATACCTGACGGCGAGCATGATATCATCCTTGGTCAGAGTGCGGTGCTCGATATCGGTGTTCACTCCCAACCTGGCATTGATTTTAAAACGACCGACCTCGGAAAGATCATAGGTGTCTGCGCTAAAAAACAAATTCTCGAAAAAGGCCGAGGCGATCTCATGGGTTGGCGGACTGCTAGGCCTCAATCTGCGGTATATTTCAAGCAATGCCTCTTCCGGGGTGTTGACCTTGTCCAGAGCCAATGTCTTACGGAATGAATCTGAAACCTTGATACCGTCGATGAAAAGGAGTTCAAAATCGGAGATTTTAGCCGCGACAATGTCATCGAGCATAGTTTCGGTCAGTTCGGTATTACAGGGGAAAATAACCTCACCTGTCTTCTGGTCCACGATGTCGCGAGCAAGAAACTTACCGACCAAACTCTCAATTTCGATGTCAAAATGGGTGACGCCTGCCTCGGAGATTTTTTTGGCGAGGACTTTGCCGATCTTGCGGCCTTCCTTGGCTATAATTTCACCGTTTTTCGGGTCAACGATATCATGGGTGATCTTTTGTCCGACCATGACATCGGGCGAGAATTCTTTCTTGAATTTTTTACGGCTCACGGAGATTTTTTCCGTGTCATAATAGTAGCGCAACAGTTCATCCCCGCTGTAACCAAGGGCCTTAAGCAAGGTTGTTACTGGAAACTTGCGACGCCGGTCAATGCGGACATACAGGATATCCTTGGCATCAAACTCGAGATCAATCCAGGAACCACGCACAGGAATAATCCTAGCCGAATAGAGCAGCTTGCCACCGGAATGGGTCTTGCCGCCGTCATGGCTATAAAAAAGACCGGGAGAACGTTGCAACTGGCTAACAATAACCCGCTCGGTTCCATTGACCACATAAACCCCGGTTTTGGTCATCAACGGCATACTGCCAAGATAAACAGCCTGCTCCTTGATGTCGCGGATGTTCTGCACACCGGTTTCAGCATCGGTATCATAGGAAACAAGACGCACCGTGATCTTAACAGGAACCTCGTAGGTCATCCCCCGCTGGATACACTCCTCCACGGAATATTTCGGTTCTCCAAAGTTATACCGCACAAACTCAAGAGAACAGGTTCCGTTGAAATCCTGAATGGGGAAAATACTTTTAAAAATCCCCTGCAGACCGCTGTCCGAGCGGTGGTCCGGCTCGGTGTCCATTTGCAAGAACTTTTCATAGGACAGCCGCTGCATCTCAATGAGATGTGGTATATCAACAATACTCTTGGTTTTAGCGAAACTTTTCCGAACTCGTTTGATAGTTTGCATGCAGCAATACCCTCATCTATTTAGCGGTGGCGGATGGGAACGGGCTCCCCGGTGTGGAGCGTCAGAAGATGCATTGTGCCATAAATCTTGGAGGCCAAATTCTCTCCCTTTGATAAGAACGCAAGAACGCTACGGGGTTTCCCCCGTAGCGTCGCTGCATCTCTTGTTGATCCCTGGGGCTTGGTCAGCCCCAGAAAATGCTATATTTTTCTTGCTGATACCTGAGAAGATCAACAAGGAAACAATACGGTGTTCACACTACTTGATCTCTACAGTTCCGCCAGCAGCCTCGATCTTGGCTTTGATATCGGCAGCTTCATCTTTAGAAACACCTTCCTTGATCGGGCTAGGTGCGCCTTCGACCAGGTCTTTTGCTTCCTTAAGACCAAGAGAGGTAATAGCGCGAACCTCTTTGATAACCCCAATCTTCTTGTCGCCAGCTGTGACAAGAATTACGTCAAACTCGGTTTTCTCTTCAACAGCGGCAACATCACCGCCAGCCGCAGGGCCAGCCATCATTGCTACCGGGGCCGCAGCAGAAACACCAAATTTATCTTCAAGTTCCTTGATGAGCTCGGAAAGCTCGAGAACTGTCATGTTAGAAATGAAATCGATTACATCCTGTTTTGATACTGCCATTGCTATATCCTCCAGATACTATTCTAGTTTAGTTGTCGCCCTGACCTTTTTGGTCCTTTATTGCCTGCAATGCATACAACGCCTTGAGCGGAACAGCGCTAAGCACCCGTACAAAAGTGGTGGGAACAGCGAGCATAACTGCAAGCAGTTGCGCCCGGAGTTCATCCTTGCCAGGCAATGTGGACAGTGCCCTCAGATCGTCTGCCGTAAGCAATTTGCCATCTAAAACCGCCGTCTTGATTTCAAGTTTTGGATTCGTCTTGATAAACTCAATCAAAACTTTAGCCGGCGCCACCGGATCCCCGTCAGCAAAAGTAACTGCCGTTGTTCCTACCAGGAACTGATCCATGGGCTCAAAGGGTGTCCCTTTGATGGCCAGCCGCAACAAAGTGTTTTTGGCGACACGGATTTCGGCGTTGCTCTGCTTGAGATCACGGCGGAGTTGTGAGATGACAGGCACGGTCAGACCACGATAATCAGAAACAACGGCAAACTTGGCATGGGCCAACCTGCTGCTGAGTTCCTCGATTACCGCAACCTTATCGTCTCGATTCAATTCCTCTACCTCCTTTAAACTAACAAAATATTAGGGTTAGCGAGAAGCAGCCGAGGTCGACCGGTACAGACGAATGAGTTGTTACCATCGGGTGGAAACAACTCATGTGACGACACTGCGAAAAGCAATGACATTCCGCCTCGGCAGGCCAGCGTATTGCGTCTTTAAGAGCAACACACCGATTAAACCACTTGGTACCCACGGTCTTTGACGACTTAACTGCTTGATACAAAATATATAAACGCTGGATGCAACCAGCGGGGTCAACGCCGATTAAGCATGCTTACAGAGGGTTCGCAGCTCCATGGGATCAAGTTTCAGCCCAGGCCCCATGGTGGTGGACAAATACACCGCCTTCAAATAAACACCCTTACTGGAAGAAGGTTTGAGCTGAACAACCTTGTCAACAAAGGCAAGAATATTTTCCTGCAATTTTTCAGTGCCGAAGGACGACTTTCCAATCATAGAGTGAAGAACCCCTGCCTTATCAACCTTAAAATCAACCTTACCGGATTTGATTTCCTTGACAACCCGGCCGACATCAAAAGTAACCGTGCCCAGCTTCGCGTTAGGCATCAAATTACGGGGTCCAAGAACCTTACCGATTTTACCAACTGTGCCCATCATATCCGGAGTGGCCACTGTTTTATCAAACTCCAGCCAGCCACCTTGAATTTTCTCAAGCAACTCATCACCACCGGCATAATCTGCGCCAGCGTCAAGAGCTTCCTGCACCTTCTCGCCTTTGGCAAAAACAAGAACGCGCTCTGTTTTACCAGTACCATTAGGGAGGACAACACTGCTCCGCACCATCTGCTCTGCATGCCGAGGATCAACGCCTAAGTTGAGAGCCAGATCAACCGACTCATCAAATTTTGCGAATTTGCCCTGCAACGCAAGAGCAACAGCTTCTTCCAAGTTATAAGCCTTCATCGGATCAAGCTGTGCTACACTGTTTTTATATTGCTTGCCTTTCTTTGCCATGGCGCTCTCCAAACATTCAAGCCTTCCCACATCAGAAGTGCTACGGTTAACCCACTAATAAATCAAGTAAAAATAGTCGACTTATGATCAATCAACAATTGTAATCCCGCAACTCCGCGCTGTTCCTTCAATAATCCGCATTGCGGCATTGATATCGTAAGCGTTTAGATCGGGAAGTTTTCTCTCGGCAATCTCTTTAATCTTATCGCGACTAATTTTGGCAACACGATCTTTCTTGGGATTGCTCGATCCCTTGCCAAGACTGCATGCCTTGAAAAGCAACGTTGAGGCCGGCGGGGTCTTGGTTACAAAGGTAAATGAACGATCGGCATATACGGTAATCACAACCGGGATAATCGTATCGCCCTCCGCCTGGGTTTTTGCATTAAATGCTTTGCAAAACTCCATGATGTTAACGCCACGCTGGCCAAGGGCCGGGCCAACTGGAGGCGACGGATTCGCTTTGCCGGCTGGAATCTGTAACTTTATGTATCCTTCAATTTTCTTAGCCATCGCTGGAACTCCCACATGTCGGAAACTGTTTCCCTGCCTTTTTCACTTCACAAAGAGCCAGACAGCCCGACATCATAAATTTAATTGCCGTTACAAAACAACCATTACATTTCAGCTCAATTCGTTACGGTACTTATGCCGAACACAATCCTGCAATGTTATGACTATTTTCAAATAACGGCTTAGCGAAACAAACTACCTCTATATGCTTTGCAATTCTTCTCATAATTGCAAAAAATTACTACCCTCTACTCACCTGGATATATTCAAGCTCGACCGGCGTTTCCCTACCAAAGATGGAAACCATCACCCTAACTCGACCTTTCTCAGGGAAAACTTCATCCACAACGCCTTGGAAATTGTTAAATGGTCCATCAATAACCCGAACAACATCCCCATACTCAAAAGAAACTTTTGGCTTCGGCTTCAGAGCGCCATCCTTGATCCGGCCAATAATCTTCATGGCCTCTTCATCGGACAGAGGCACCGGGTTCATGTCGTTGCCAACAAAACCAGTTACCTTCGTGGTATCACGAACAATATGCCATGTCTCATCATTGAGATCGACATTCACCAGAATATATCCTGGGAAAAATTTGCGGGATGATGTTTTACGAGCACCCTTTACCATTTCAACAACTTGTTCTGTGGGAACAAGAATTTCCCCAAACATCTCTTCCTGGCCGGCATTTTTAATGCGCTCAAGCATGCCGGTCTTCACCTGCTCTTCAAAGCCGGAGTAAGTATGAACAATATACCAATGACGTGCCATAATACTATCTCTCTCCCGGCATACGCTGTCTTCTAGCGTAAAACATAACCGATTATTTTCCCCAGCAGCAGATCAACAGCTCCCAAATAAAAAGAGATGATCATCACCAGTACTACAACTACCGCCGTAGTGCCCATTGTCTGTTTCTTGGCTGGCCAAACGATCTTGCCGAATTCATTTTTCACTTCGGCGGCAAATTCTTTAATCCGACCCGGACTGAATACAGATCCCTGCTCAGGATCATTGCCAACTGCGTTTTTGCTTTTGGCCAATCGGTCTTCCTTGCTTGCCATAATGATCGTCTCTTCCTGCACAGGCTGATCGTTCTTACACATGAAAGGGGGGAAGTTGCCGGCCAATCTTCCGTGAATCGGCACCAAATAACTACTTCGCCCCTTCAAACCAGAAAAAGGGCGAAGCAATCACAATCTCTCGTCTCTGGCAGGCCAGGAGGGACTCGAACCCCCAGCCCTCGGATTTGGAGTCCGATGCTCTACCATTAGAGCTACTGGCCTAAAAACTATTTCGTTTCCTTGTGCAGGGTATGCGATCTGCAAAAAGGGCAGAATTTCTTAAACTCCAGCTTGCTCGGAGTAGACCGCTTATTCTTGGTCGTAGTATAATTACGTCTCTTGCAGGTCTGACAACCCAAAGTAATAATGTCTCGCATCTAGCTTCCTTTTTTTTGCAGTCAACACCGCGCAGGCGATTATTCGATAATTTTATTGATAACACCGGCGCCAACAGTACGGCCGCCTTCACGA
>CALMMG010000121.1 GCA_937868185.1 uncultured Pseudomonadota bacterium | reverse complement strand
CACTGCCTGCCAGGCCGAGAAGTTTGTCGCCACCATCACCGCCGTTAAGCTCCAGGTTCGGCGGAGGGGCACCGCCGTCTAAGACAAAAAACGGCTCATCCGCGAATCTGTATAGGACGTAATCTTCCAATCTGCCTGTCTTCGGGTTTAAGTCATCTATCCAAAGTTCCTCACTAGAACCATCGTTGCCGTCGGTCCCGGCAAAGGTATAGTTAGCGCTAACGCGTCCGGTGAGCGTTATCCCGAAATCTCCATTGGTAAAATCCGCTGCGCTGGTCTGGTTCTCGAAGGTGACGCTGTTCGTAGTGCTCAGGTTCAAATGGGCATGGGAATCAAAGGTCAGGGTGATGGTGTTGTCGCTTAAAAAACGGTAGGTGTTGGTTCCTTCCTCCCGCACGAAACCGCCGGCAATCAGCTTGCCCTGGTAGTAAAGCTGGTTGGTTCCAGAATCTCGAATGGTGTCGTTGCCTTCGATGTAGTAGGTGTCTACCCCATCCCCGCCGATCATTGTGTCGTTGTCTGCGCCGCCGATGAGGGTGTCGGCGCCGAAACCGCCGTACAACCTGTCGTTGCCTGTGCCACCAATGAGGGTATCGCCGGTGTCGTCCGAAGTGCCATCGCTCTTCCAGCCCACCATCAGCACGTCATCCCCTGCCCCGCCATCCAGGATATCCGTGCCCATGTTGCCCACCAGCAGATCGGCTTGGCTGCCGCCGGTCAGGATATCGTTGCCGCTGCCGCCCAGCATGAAGGCGCGTTGATCTCCGGCCGTGGCCTCCATGGCCTGGGTGCCAGCCTGGATGTACCAGTCCAGCAGATTGGGCAACTGCTGCAACAGGGCGGCTTTCTGATCCCCCCACACGTTGCGCAAGTAGTCGGTGAACATCTTGTCCATGTCGGTACCCTTATATCCGATGGCCCCATCATCCTTTCCATCCAGGGTATCCGACACTTTGGTTCGGTCGAAATGGATGCCGCCATCGACCGACTTGAACAATGTCTCGCCGACGGCAAGACGATCTCCGTAATACGCCTGCATGGCAAAGGCGATGAGCGTATTGGTGATAGCGGTCTTGGTGATGGCGGCGGTCGGGACGTTGTCGAGATTGGAGTTCATGGTCAGGCCGCCGTCTTGGGCGATCAACCACAGGTCGCTGGTAAAGCAGTCGAGCATGTCCGGCACGGTTGGATCAGGTCCCTTCTGGTGCTGGATGATTTCTTCGAGGAGATTTTTATTGTCTGGATCATCCGTCCGATACGCAAACAACTCCTTGTCAAAAAACATCTCCAGCAGGCTGGGGAGTTTCTTGGTGGCCTCGCGCAGGGTCTGGCCGCTGGCAGCTGCACTCTGGTCGCTTTGCAGAAAGGCGGTGAGCAGGGCCATGGAATGGAGATCGCCGCCGGAGATGTCCGTTTGCCCGTGCGTCAACAAGTCTTCGGGCGTGGTCGTGCCGATAATACTGTATTCGCTGAATGGAAAAGTGGATGAAAGAAACTCCCCGTCCACCCGAATATTGCTTATGAGATTGGAGTTGGGGATGCCAGCGCCAGCATTGGCGTCCCGCAGTTGCAGGAAGTTGGTCAATTTCGACACCGCCTCATCGCGTGCTGCGATCATGTCGGCGTCGGCATAGCTTTGGCCCTGCAGGTATTGCAGGAGATTGGCTGCCACGTCCGGGTGCAGTAGTCCTGTTTGTGCCGACTTGGCGAACGGGGCCTGGTCGAAGGTGGTCGCTTGTACGCCAAAGAAGACGCCGATCAATGCGGCCAGCCCGCCGCCCAGGGAATGGCCGGTGAGGGTAATGTTGGCATCGGGGTTGGAAGCGTTGGCCGCCTTTACTTGCAGGTAGTATTCCGCAGCCTGTAGAAGTTGGGATGAGCCATAGCCAGTTGCCAACCCGGCATCGGCTACCCAGTCTCCTGCAATGTCTTTATCGTAGGTGCCTGCGTAGGAGATGACGATTTCGTCGCCTTGGGTGAAGCAAGTTGCTTCAAAACCACTGCTCGGATCATTTTTCCGTAGATCTGTTATTTCGGTCCAACCTTGCGGGACAGGGAATTTGTTTATGTCAGGGCGGGTAGAGATATAGGAGGCGCCAGCCATCAATGCGTAGTCAATTAGTGTTGTCATTATTTTTCTCTCTTAAATAATTTACTACATGGGCAATCTTGCTGACTTACACCTTTTCGCTCACAGTATTTCAGACAAGCTTCGTAGGAACCTTGGAGTTTAAAAAAGCCTAATCCTTCCCAACCGTCATTAGTGCGAATCATTTCACTGCACCCTCCCGCCGCCCCTGAATAGGCCTCCCGCAGGATGGTTTTGTATTCTGGTATTTTCGAGTGGGCATTGAGCTGTTTGATTTTCTCGGCAGACACAAAGCCCATCTTGTTCAACTCCTCGACCTGTCGTCCGCGGATATCAAGGGCGACATTGATGGTTGTGAACTCGGCAGGGAATTCTTCCAGAGGGATGCGTTGCCATGCCGTGCCATCGTATTTGAAGAAAACGTATGGGGGATTTGGGCGTCCCCACTTGTTGTAAGAGAGGCACAGGTTCGGGGAAGCGACGAGATACGGGGTCCCGTTCAGAACATGCACGGCGAGTAGATTGAAGTTGGTGCGTCCAAGGTCTTCACCGTATTCGCTCGTCCAGGTGATGGTCTTGTTTGAGTTCGGTAGCTCGAAAGAAATAGAGTGTTCTTTGACCGGAGATGATTGCCCAACCTCATGCCGCCCGCCGTAAGTTTGCGAACGCTTGACGATAATCTTGCTCCCATCGTGCAGTAGCACTTCTTCTTTCCAACTTGTTCCGCCAAATCCCAAAAATCCGAATGCGTTCATGCTTGTCCCCATGATCAAAATTGCAACGAGTAACCCCAGTGTTCCTTTCGTGTATTTCATGCCGCCATCCTCCAGTTCCAATCGTTGCCAGCGCCGCCAAACAGGGTGTCGTTATCCTCCTCGCCAAACAGCATATCCCTGCCGCCGCCACCGAGGATATAATCGTTGCCGCTGCCGCCGAAGATTGTGTCGTTGCCGGACTCTGCGTTTTCAACCAATTCGAAATTTGCATACGTCACCGAGGTGGGATATCCCCGATCGGGGTCGTAGGTCATCTGGAAATTCATCGCCGCGATGTCGGCAGGGGTAAAATTTCCACCGCCGCGGTTGTAGATATAATCGGGAAAGGAGAGATCGCCGCCCAGGATATCGTCCCCGCTGCCGCCGGCAATAAAATCGTCACCCACGGAACCGAGGACGACATCATTGCCATTGTCTCCACCCAAGGTGTCATTGCCCGCGCCACCATCCACAAAGTCATTGTCATCGCCGCCAGAGACAAAGTCATCGCCGTAGACAGCCAGGATTACATCCTTGCCTGCCTCTCCCTTCAAGATGTCGGACTGGCCTGTCTGTCCCCAGGGGTTGAGGAGGGCATAATACCCCGGGTTATCGTTGAGGAGGTTAATCTCGCCGCTGATAAGATCGTTGCCGCTGCCGCCGCTGATGACATCACTGCCGGCCAGGCCGAAGAGTTCGTCATTGCCGGAGCCGCCGTTGATCTCCAGGTTCGGTGGCGAGGTGTCACCGCTATAGACAAAAGACGGCGCCTCGGCAAAACTGTAAAAGGAGAAATTTCCATAGACGCCGGTCTTCGGGTTTAAAGTATCCAGCCACAGTTGCACCGAAGTATTATCGTTGCCGGCGGTGCCGGCCATGGTCTGATTGGCTGGGGGGAGTTCCAGTTCGGTCTTTGTCAGAGTGATGCCGAAGTCGTTTCTGGTGTAGTTTTCGATCGTAACAATGCCGTTAAAATAGTAGGTCAGGGTATTGTCGGCCACATCGTACTTGACGGTTTCGTTGCTCGATGTTCCCCGGTAGTACTCGCCGCCCTCATCCGCATAGGCGAATTTGAACGCTATATCGCCCACGTTGTTGCCGTTAAAGTAGACAACGCCGCTGTGGTCGGAATCGTTGATGGTATCGTTTGCGGCTGCGTAATAGGTGTCGTAGCCTGCACCGCCAGAGAGGATATCGGCCTCGGTGTCCGTGCCTCCCATCAGCACGTCATCCCCGCCCCCGCCGGTAAGGGTGTCCTTGCCGCCATTGCCCACCAGCACATCGGCCTGGCTGCCGCCGGTTAGGGTATCATTGCCGCTGCCGCCCAGCATGAAGGCGCGCTGATCCCCGGCTGTGGCGGTCATGGCCTGTTTGCCTGCCTGGATGTACCAGTCGAGCAGGTTGGGCAACTGGTGCTTGAGGACATCGGTTGTACCGCCCAATGACAGACTATTCAGATAGGCCGTGA
>CALMMG010000120.1 GCA_937868185.1 uncultured Pseudomonadota bacterium | reverse complement strand
GGGGAACCCCTGTTTTTTATGGGCCCCACATGGCGGACTTTTCCGACGCCAAGGCGCTGCTCGAGGCTGAAGGTGCCGGCTTCTGCGTAAAAACTCCCCAAGAACTCACCAGCAGGCTTCTTTATTTTATTGAAAAACCCGAAGAATATGCCGTGGCAGGGCGAGGTGCCCTAAAAGTCGCAAGCAGACAACAGGGTTCGGCCCGGAAACAGGTCGAGCTCATCAAAGAGGTTCTGCACTCCGTAACGCAATCATCTTGCGTACATTCCACCACTTAGAGCTTAGGAAATTTCTATGAAAGCACTTATCGCCCTTGAAGACGGCACTATTTTTGAAGGGAGATCCTTCACCGGCTCCGGAGAGACCAGCGGCGAGATCGTATTCAACACCGGGATGAGCGGCTACCAAGAGGTGCTCACCGACCCATCCTACAAGGGACAGATCGTAACGATGACCTACCCCCTCATCGGCAACTACGGCGTCAACCCCGAGGATATGGAGTCGGACAAGGTGCAGGTCGAGGCGTTCCTTATCAAAGAATACAATGCCATCCCCAGCAATTTCCGGGCAACCGGAACGCTGGCCGATTTCCTCAAGAAGGATAACATTCTCGGGATCGAAGGCATCGACACCCGGGCTCTTACCCGTCATATCCGGGTGGCCGGGGCGTTAAAGGGTATTGTCTCCACCGAGGATCTCGACCCACAATCCCTCATCCAAAAGGCCAAGAATTCCCCCGGCCTTGTTGGCCGTGATCTGGTCAGGGAAGTCACCTGCGCCGAACCCTATGGCTGGAAGAACAACAAGCCCGTTTCCGGAAGCAATTTCAGCACCGCAGCACCAGGAAAATACAAGGTTGTTGCCTATGATTTCGGTCTGAAATATAATCAGCTCAGGCTTCTGGCCGAACGGAATTGCTCTGTGCAGGTTGTCCCCTGCACCACCTCCGCCAAGGAGATTCTGGCCATGAACCCGGACGGGGTCTTTCTTTCCAATGGCCCAGGCGATCCCGCCGGCATTCCAGGGATTGTCGACAATATCCGCGCCCTCTTCGGCAAAACACCCATTTTCGGCATCTGCCTGGGCAACCAGCTTCTCGGGCTTGCCTATGGCGGCACCACCTACAAGCTGAAATTTGGTCACCGCGGCGCCAACCAGCCGGTCAAGGATCTCACCACCGGCAAGATTGAAATAACCTCGCAAAATCACGGATTCTGCGTTGACTCTACCACCTTGAATCCAGATGATATCGAGCTGACCCACATCAATCTCAACGACAGCAGTGTCGAAGGCATGCGGCACAGGAAATATCCGATATTTTCCGTGCAGTATCATCCGGAAAATGCCCCCGGCCCGCATGACTCGCTGTATCTTTTTGACAGATTCATCGAAATGATGCAGCCCTAGCCGCGGGAACAACACCGACAACCGACAGTATAACGACCTATAATAATTGAGATAACCACAAGCAGGTAAGAAATCCGATGCCTAAAAGAACCGACATTAAAAAGATTCTGATTATCGGCTCCGGCCCCATCATCATCAGCCAGGCCTGCGAGTTCGACTATTCCGGCACCCAGGCGGTGAAGGCCCTGAAAGAGGAAGGCTATGAGGTCATCCTCATCAATTCCAATCCGGCCACCATCATGACCGACCCCGAGATTGCCGACCGGACCTACATCGAGCCCATTACCCCGGAGATGGTTGCTAAGATTATCGAACGGGAACGTCCTGACGCGCTCCTGCCCACCCTGGGTGGGCAGACCGCCCTCAACACCGCCATCAAGGTCGCCGAATTAGGCGTACTGGAAAAATACGGGGTGGAGTTGCTCGGGGCCAATATCGCGGTGATCAAAAAAGCGGAAGGCCGCGACTCCTTCCGGGATGCCATGCGCAAAATCGGCCTCAAGGTCCCGGAAAGCGTCATCATCCACACCATTGAAGAAACTAAGGCCGCCAGCAAAAAGATCGGCTTTCCCATCATTGTCCGCCCCAGTTTCACCCTGGGCGGCACCGGCGGCGGCATCGCCTATAATTCCCAGGAACTCGATGAATTCTGCAAGGCCGGTCTTGACCTGAGCATGAATTCAGAAGTCATGCTCGAAAGAAGCCTGCTTGGCTGGAAGGAGTATGAGCTGGAGGTGATGCGCGACAAGGCCGACAATGTGGTGATCATCTGTTCCATCGAAAACGTTGACGCCATGGGGGTACATACTGGAGACTCCGTCACCGTTGCCCCGGCCCAGACCCTGAGCGACCGGGAATACCAAGAGATGCGCAATGCTGCTATTGCCATCATGCGGGAGATCGGCGTGGAAACGGGCGGCTCCAACGTCCAGTTTGCCGTGAATCCGAAAGATGGCGAGCTGATGATCATCGAGATGAACCCCCGTGTTTCGCGGAGTTCCGCCCTGGCCTCCAAAGCAACCGGCTTCCCCATTGCCAAGATTGCCGCCAAGCTGGCCGTGGGCTACACCCTGGACGAGCTCCAAAACGACATCACCCGGGAAACCATGGCGGCCTTTGAACCGTCCATTGATTACTGCGTAGTCAAGATCCCCCGCTTCACCTTTGAGAAATTCCCCGAGGCCGATGACTTTCTCACCACGGCCATGAAATCGGTGGGCGAGACCATGGCCATTGGCCGCACCTTCAAGGAGGCCTTCCAGAAAGGGATGCGCTCCCTGGAAATCGGTGTGAGCGGCTTTGGCGCGGACCCCAAATTCAACCTCGAAGGTATGGCGCAGCAGGATCTTGAAAACGGCCTGCGCAAACCCAACTCCAAACGGTATTTCCAGGTGTTCGAGGCCTTGCGCCGGGGCATGAGCGTTGAAAAGATCTACGAAATCTCCTTTATCGATCCCTGGTTTCTGCACAACTTCAAGCAGATTGTCGAAATGGAATCCCGCATCCGGGAAAAGGGGTTTAACGGGCTGGACCATGATTTCCTCCAGGAGGTCAAACAGCTCGGCTACTCCGATCGTCAGCTCGCCTTTCTTACCGGCACCTCGGAAGAGGATGTCTGGGAGCTGCGGGAAAAGCTTGCAGTGCAACCGGTGTACAAGCTGGTCGATACCTGCGCCGCCGAGTTCGAGGCCTACACCCCTTACTATTATTCCACCTACGAGAAAGAAGACGAAGCGCGAGAAACCACGGGCCCCAAGGTCATGATCCTGGGCGGTGGCCCCAACCGCATCGGTCAGGGCATCGAATTCGACTACTGCTGCGTCCATGCCGCTTTTGCCCTCAAGGAAATGGGCATTGAGTCCATCATGGTCAACTCCAACCCGGAAACGGTCTCCACCGACTATGACACCTCGGACAAGCTCTACTTTGAGCCGCTGACCCGGGAGGATGTGCTGCATATCATTAAGAAAGAAAAACCTGACGGCGTTATCGTTCAGTTCGGCGGGCAGACCCCTCTGAATCTCGCCGTACCCCTTGCCAAGGCCGGGGTACCCATTCTCGGCACCTCTCCCGACTCCATTGATCGGGCGGAAGATCGCAAACGCTTCCAGCAATTTTTGCACAAACTGAACCTGTTGCAGCCGGAAAACGGCACGGCGCTGACTGCAGATGAAGCCCTGGTTATTGCGGCAAAAATCGGCTATCCCGTAGTGGTTCGCCCCTCATACGTTCTTGGCGGCCGGGCCATGCGTATCGTCTATAATGAAAAAGACCTGGCCTCCTACATGAATTCGGCCATTGACGTTTCACCCGATAGGCCCATTCTGATTGACAAATTCCTCAAGGATGCGGTGGAAATCGATGTGGATGCCATCTCCGACGGGGAGAACACCATCATCGGCGGAATCATGCAGCACATTGAGGAGGCGGGCATCCATTCCGGCGATTCCGCCTGCGTTTTGCCGCCGCACTCCATCTCCAAGGAGATGATCGAAACCATCAAGAATGCGACCCGGGCCATGGCCAGCGAGCTCAAGGTCAAAGGCCTGATGAATATCCAGTTTGCCGTCAAGGAAAACATGCTCTACATCCTTGAGGTAAACCCGCGCGCCTCACGGACTGTCCCCTTTGTCAGTAAGGCAACCGGGGTGCCCCTTGCCAAGCTGGCCACCAAGGTCATGATGGGCAAGACCTTGCCGGAGCTGGGCCTCACCGAAGAGGTCGTGGTTGCGCACTATGCGGTCAAGGAAGCAGTCTTTCCCTTTGATCGCTTTGATAACGTGGACACCCTTTTGGGGCCGGAGATGAAATCCACCGGCGAGGTCATGGGCATGGATGTCTGCCTGGGCCTGGCCTTTGCCAAATCGCAGCTGGCTGCGGGCCAAAAGATCCCCACCGAAGGCAATGTTCTCTTAAGTGTAAGGCACAGCGACAAACCAGCCATCGTGCCCATTGCCAAAAAGCTGATCGTCCTGGGCTTCAATATCCTGGCAACCCCAGGCACAGCCAGGATCCTTGCCGAAAACGGCGTTGCCTGCACCAGTGTCCACAAGGTTTCCGAGGGTAGGCCGCATATCCTCGACAAAATCCAGGACAAGCAAATCCAATGGATCGTCAATACCTCGCTTGGCACCAGAACCACGGAAGACGCCTATACGATTCGTCGGGCGGCTCTGAACTACCACCTGCCCTACACAACCACCATTGCCGGAGCAGAATCCATGGTCAAGGCCATCGGCACCATGCAACAGGAGTCCATGGAGCCCAAGTCGGTGCAGGAATATTTCGAATAATCGCTCACGAGTCGTGCGAAAAAAAGAGGTCCAGCGCTGACCCCTCTGGACTTTCTCCTGCGCCTGACTTATGGTGTGAGAACACTTAATTTCCGCATGCTGATATCTTCACCCCATGCGGCTGAGCAAGAAATGCGCGACACGCTTCGCAGGATTTCCCCTGCGATTTGCCAATAATGATGGAGGCTCTGCTTGAACAGCTTTTATAAAAATTTGTCCATGTGGCTGGTAATCGGCCTCACCATGATCCTGCTTTTCAACCTGTTCAACAAGCCGCAATCCTCCGTGGTGGAAATGAGCTACAGCGATTTTCTGACCAGCATTGAATCCGGCCAGATTTCCTCAGTAAACATCCAGGCGGATGAAGTTACCGGCAAGGGCAGCGGCGGCAAGGATTTCAAGGTTATCACCCCTGCTGCCGACTCGGAGCTTATCCCCATCCTGCGCAAGGCCAAGGTCAATATCCTAGTTAAGCAGAAGGAAGAATCGCCCTGGTACGTCACCGTCCTGGTCTCCTGGTTCCCTATGCTCCTGCTCATTGGCGTCTGGATCTTCTTCATGCGCCAGATGCAGGGCGGCGGCGGCAAGGCCATGAGCTTTGGCAAAAGCCGCGCCCGCCTCTTGGACAAGGATCAGACCAAGGTCACCTTTGCCGATGTCGCAGGCATTGAAGAGGCCAAGGAAGAGCTTTCAGAGATCATCGACTTCCTGAAAGATCCCAAGAAATTTACCCGATTGGGCGGCCGCATCCCCAAAGGTGTTTTGCTTGCCGGCGCCCCGGGCACCGGAAAAACCCTCCTAGCCAAGGCCGTTGCTGGCGAGGCAGAAGTACCTTTCTATTCCATCAGCGGCTCCGATTTTGTTGAGATGTTTGTAGGTGTTGGCGCTTCCCGGGTGCGGGATCTGTTCATCCAGGGCAAAAAAAACGCCCCCTGCATCATCTTCATCGATGAAATCGACGCGGTGGGTCGCCACCGTGGCGCAGGGTTGGGCGGAGGGCACGATGAACGGGAACAGACCCTGAACCAGCTGCTGGTCGAAATGGATGGCTTTGAATCCAACGAAGGCGTTATCATTATCTCGGCCACCAACCGTCCCGATGTGCTTGACCCGGCCCTGCTCCGCCCCGGCCGCTTTGACCGACAGGTGGTGGTGCCGGTACCAGACGTGAAAGGCAGGGAAAAAATTCTGGAAGTGCACGGCCAGAAAAAAGCCATATCGGAAGATATCAACTGGGAGGTTATCGCCCGTGGCACCCCCGGTTTTTCAGGGGCCGATCTGGAAAACATGGTAAACGAGGCTGCGCTGCTCGCAGCCCGGGCCGATGCGGAAAAAATCACCATGGTGCACATGGAACAGGCCAAGGACAAGGTAATGATGGGGGCCGAACGCCGCAGCATGATCATCACCGAGAAGGAAAAGGAAATCACCGCCTATCACGAGGCAGGACACGCCCTGGTGGCCATGCTACTGCCCGGCACCGATCCCATCCACAAAGTAACCATTATCCCGCGAGGCCGCGCCCTTGGTCTTACCCAGCAGCTACCGGTGGATGAAAAACATACCTACGCCACCTCCTTCCTCCAGAACAACCTCTGCATCCTGCTCAGTGGCAGGGTGGCGGAAGAATTGATCTTCGGCGAAATCACCACCGGCAGCGGTAATGATATCGAACGCTGCACCCAGTTGGCGCGAAAAATGGTCTGCGAATGGGGCATGAGCGAGGAGATGGGCCCCCTGTCTTACGGCAAAAAAGAAGAACAGATATTCCTGGGCCGGGAAATTGCACAACACCGCGACTACAGCGAATCGACTGCAGTCCGGATTGACGACGAGGTCAAACGCATTGTCCTAAAGGCCAATGAAAAGGTCCACCAGTTGCTTTCGGAAAACAATGCGGTTTTGAAGTCCATTGCCCAGGCCCTCCTTGAAAAGGAAACCCTCTGTCTGGCGGACATCAAAACAATCATGGGCCTTGACGACAAGGCGGATATTCCCGCGCCGCAATAAACTCCACCGGACAATCGATGCCCCGGCTATCACTTTCCAACAAACTGAGCCCTTTGGCGGTCTACCCGCCCAAAGGGCTCATCCATTTTCAGGCCGCCCCTTGCAGATTACAAGCAAAAACAAAACCATAGTCTTTGGCTCCCGCCCTCTGGTCATGGGTATTCTCAACGTCACCCCGGACTCTTTTTCCGATGGCGGCCGCTTTACCCAAGCCCAGGCCCTCTCCGCCCAGGTCAAGGCCATGCTGGACAGCGGGGCAGACCTTATTGATGTGGGAGGCGAATCAACCAGGCCCTATGCCGAACCGGTATCAGAACAGGAAGAGTTAGGTCGAGTTCTTCCTGCCATTGCCTGCATCCGCGAACAGCATAGCAGCATCCCGGTTTCCATTGACACGACCAAGGCGGAAGTAGCCCGCCAGGCCTTAAACGCAGGCGCTGATATCATTAATGATGTCAGCGCGTTGCGCTTCGATCCCGACATGGTCCGCATCGCCATTGCCCATGACGCACCGGTCATTCTCATGCATATGCACAAAACACCCAAAGACATGCAGGACGAACCGGTGTACGATGATATTATCCAAGAGATCATAAACTTTCTAGCTGAGCGGATATCTTGGGCAACAAACCAGGGGCTTGAGCGGCAGCGGATTATTGTTGACCCCGGCCTTGGGTTCGGCAAAACTGTAGTGCATAACCTGACAATCCTCAAGCATCTACGCGCGTTTAAAAACTTGGGATACCCGCTTCTTATTGGCCATTCCCGCAAGGGTTTCATCGGCAAGCTCCTTGCCCTGGAAGCCCAGGACCGGGATCTGGCAACGGCCATGATTTCATCCTATTGCGCCACGCAAGGTGCAGACATGCTTCGCGTACATGATGTGGAAAAAACCATGCAGGCGGTTCGCCTGCATGAAGTCATACTCCAGGCGCCTTAACAGGAAACGAACGTCCCATGGATAGTAAACCAGAACCCGCCCCAAACTCCTTCCAGCAAAAGATAACCCGCTACCTCAAATACAATGAGGAGCGGAAGGCCAAAGCGCTGCTGTTCAACGCGACCCAGGGCAATCTCCTGCTCAAGGTTCTTCCCTATCTGCTCCACAGCAACTACCCGGATCTCCCCGGCTTTGTCGAAGATGCGAACTGTCCGTATGGCATTCACCGCTTCAACCCGACAGAAGAACTATCCCACGAACTTTTTCGCCGCTATTTCCCCAACTCGACAGCCATGCGGGTTGACAGGCCTTCCCCTTTTACCGCGAAGCCCTGCATCCACTCCTTAAAAACCATCGGCAGTATTGGCACCATCGCCCAGTCGACAATTTCCGACTGCGATTACTGGGTCAGCATCCGTAAGGATGAGCTTGGCGAAAAAGGGCTGCAACTTTTACAGGAGAAATGCAAAGGAATCGAAGAATGGGCGATGAAACGGGGATTGGAAGTTCACTTCTTCCTGGTGGACATTGACCAGACCAAAGAAAATGACTTCGAGGCCGAAACAGATGAGGAGTCGGCAGGCTCCGCCATCAAGCTCCTGCTCAAGGATGAACTTTTCCGGACCCATATTCTGGTGGCCGGCAAGATGCTCCTCTGGTGGTTCATCCCCCCAGGCCTTTCCGAAAGCGAATACCGGAACTTTGTCCAAAATCTTGTTTCGCGCAACAAGCTCCGCATCAATGACTTTGTTGATCTCGGCTACCTCTCCGACATCCCCAAATCGGAGATTTTCGGGGCCTGCCTTTGGCAGATGAACAAGGCTCTGGACAGCCCGTTCAAGTCGGTGATCAAATTTGCCTATCTCGAACTCCTCCTGCGCGGAGAAACAACAACCCTCCCGCTCTTTTCCGACAGGGTAAAATGCCTGGTAACCTACCCGGAAAAACTAGCCGCCGCGGAACAGGGCACCATCGACTTGGCCGAGATTGACCCCTATATCCTGCTGGCCCGTGATATCATCGCCTTTTACGCCCAGGAGAAAGCCGAACAGAAACGGGCCTCCCTGATCCAGGAATGCCTCTTTCTCAAGACCCTTGAAGGATTTGAGTCACAAAAAAACACCAAATTCGGTCAGACCAGCCACCTGAAGGCAACCATGGACATGATGGAGGCCTGGCATCTTCTCCCGGAAGATTTTAGCCACTTCCTGCGCTTCCGCGACTGGAAATACAAGGAACTCATTGCCTTTGGTGCCAAGGTCCATGATTATCTTATTGAAACCTACAAAAGGCTACGCTGGATTTTTAAAAGCTTTGGCGCAGACACGGGGTTGACCATTACCGAACGGGACATCTCCATTTTAGGCCGCAAGTTGTTCACCTTCTATGAACAGAAGGCAAACAAGATTGACTATATCCGCAGTGTTTCCCGCGACCTAATGGCGCAACATCATATCACCATCCATATCACCAAATACGAAGGCGTGTTTCATTACTATGCCTTTCAGGGGCAACATGATCACGAAACAGTAAAAAGCAATGTGGAGTCTGTGATCAAGAGAGAAGACAACCTGGTCCGGCTTATTGTCTGGCTTCTGGTTAATGGCATTCTTGCCGCCAAAACCCAGCTCCATCTGACAAAAAATTTCCTCCCCATCGACTTGGTGGATATCCAAAAGCTCACTGAGCTTCTGATAAAAACCTTTCCCATCATCCATTTTTCCCGCATCTCCCCAGCAAACCTGCTTAAGCGGGAAACCGTGCTGCGGGCGCTGGCAATTGTCAATTTCGAAAAGGAACCGGTGAAAGGATCTAAAACCCTAAAATCGACCATGGTTACGGAAAACAGCTACGGAGAATACTTCATTCAGGAATACACCACAGCAATCCAGCTCAAAAACGCGATACGCAACCTGCTCACCCAACATTATGTGAGTCGCTGGAACAACAACCTGGAGATTTTCATCCCGCCGCAGGATGAACAGAGCTATATCAAAACCCTCATTGAACGATGACCCCAAGCCCTTAACAATCGGCGAACCCCATGAAAATCGAACTCTACCGCACCATTGTCTGCCCGCGCTGCCTATATGTGAGCCGCACCCTGAAAAAAATCGTTGCCAACTCCCCCCATCTCGAACTCGAAACCATTGAGGTCGCCACCAATTTGACGCGCTCTCGCCAGGCCGGGATCAAAACCGTGCCTACGATCAGAATCGGCAACGATGCTCTCGCCGGCTTCATCCTCACGCCGCAGATGATCCGCCGTTTTATCGAACAACACCTGCCGGAGGAAGAGTCAGGAAAAACCCGCCCCGATTACTGAATCAATCGCCGCCTGAGAAGATACCCTGCCAGCCATACGGCACAGCCAGTGGCTAGGAGAGAACCGATAATTTTAAGCAGGACCGGTTCGCCGAACCGCCCATAACAAAAGACCCGGGCCAGACTGACGATGGGAGTCAGGGGCAGGATTTCAAGAACGCCCCTGACAGGCGGGGCCATGGTCTGCACCGGAAAGAAGATTCCGGAGAAAAGAAAAAGCGGGGTAATGACCAGTGAGGTGAAGTAGTTGAAAAAATCATAATTTTTCGCCAGCGCCGTCATGATAAGGCCAAAGGCGGAGAAGAACATGCCTGAGAGAAACAGCACCGGCAGCAGGGCAATAACCCACAGGGAGGGGACCACCCCGAAAAGGGGCAACGCTAAGAGCATGATAATGCCGGCCAGCACCCCCTTGCTCGCCCCCCAGACAATCTCCCCCAGGACCAGATCAGCAACGCCAAGGGGGGTCATCAGAATGGCCTCATAGGTTTTCTGCACGGTGAGCCGGGTGTAGGAGCCGTAAGTCGTTTCCAGCGCCGCGCTGTACATCACTGAGGAGGCAACCAGCCCTGGGGCGATGAACTGCAGATAGGTCAAGCCCTCCACCGACGCCATATCCCTGCCAAGACCATAGCCCATGGCCAAAAGAAACAGCAGGGGCTGACCCAAATTGCCGATCAGGGTAGCCAGAATGTGCTTTTTCCAGACCCGTCCGTTGCGCAGCCAGATTGTCCAGAAAGAAAATCCGTTCATGACTCCCTCAACGATCTGCCGGTAAGCTGAATAAAAAGATCCTCCAGATTGGCCGGACGCCGGATCCAGTTGCCCGAGGTGCCCACCACCTTTACCAAGCGAGAACAATCCTCCTTGGCATAGACATACAGCTTGTCTCCCACCCTTTCCTGCGTGGCATTGCACTGCCTGAACGAAACCTCCAGCGCGTCAAGCTCGCTCGGTGTTCCATCCACCTCGAAAACCTCAAGGCCGACCAAATCTGTGATGAGCTGCTGCGGTTCGCCCTGGACCACGACCTGGCCATGATCCAAAATCAGCACCTGCTGACTCAAGCGGGAAACCTCTTCGAGATAATGACTGGTCAGAAGCATGGTCGTACCCCGAGCTTGGAGAATCGCGAGACGCTCCCAGATCAGATGCCTGGCCTGAGGGTCAAGACCGATGGTGGGCTCGTCCAGGATCAGGAGCTCCGGCTCGTTGATCAGGGCGCGGGCCAATAAAAGCCGTCGCCGTTGGCCCCCGGACAGATGCTCGATGATCTCCTCCCGCCGATTGTGCAGAGCGAAAAAATGCAGGAGCTCTTCAACCCGCGCACGGGCGATCCGGCGCGGAATCCGAAAATACCCGGCATAGGTATGCAGGTTCTCTTCTACGCTCAGGTCCGGGTCAAGGCTGTCAGCCTGGGGCACCACCCCGATACGGGCTTTGATCTCCCGGTGAAAACGCGGCGCCTCCAAATCGAAAATCCGAATCTTGCCCGCACTTTTTTCCACCAGGCCGAGGAGCATATTGATACAGGTGGTTTTCCCAGCCCCGTTGGGACCAAGAAAGCCAACGCACTGGCCCCGCTGGATATCAAAGGAAATATTGTTTACCACAAGCCGCTCGCCAAACCGCTTGGTAAGACCAAAGACAGAAACGACTGCCTGACTGCCGAGAGCCTCCGGTATTGATTCTGGTTGAGAGATTGCCTGGATCATGGCGCCAGTATACCCGATGCTCTCCCCTCCCCGCCACCATTCCCTGCCCCACACTGCATCGTCACACCCTTCCTCCCAAAAAATCGTCTCGCGCTTGACACAATAAAGCATGTGCTATACCGTCAAGGTAACATGTGACATAAAAACAGGAGGACATACCATGGACTGGCTGCTACTCATCCACCAAATACCCGCCAAGCCTGCATACTTCCGGGCCAAAATCTGGCGGCGTCTACAACAGCTCGGCGCGGTACCGATCAAGCAATCGGTGTACGCCATGCCCCGACAGGAGCAAAACCAGGAGGATCTCACCTGGATCGTCAAGGAGATCACCGACGGTGGTGGCGAGGCGACGATGATCGAAGCCCGCTTTCTTGAGGGGTTGAGCGACCCTCTGGTTATCGGCCTATTCCAAACCGCCCGAGGAAGCGATTACTCAAAGATTCTCGCCGAGGCTCGCACCCTGGGGGCCGATTGGCGTTGCCAGGCGGGAGAATCCTCCGACTGCCTCCTCGAATTCCGAGGTCGCCTGGAAAAACTACGGAAACAGTTCGCCGAGGTGGTGCGGATCGATTTCTTCAAGGCCCCGGAACAGATCCAGGCCGAGACAGCGCTGCGTGATCTCGAAACCACCCTCATCGAACACCGGACAACGGAACAGACCGCCCCGGACAGAGGCAGTGGGGTTGCCGGGTTGACCGGCAAGACCTGGGTGACCAGAAAAAATGTCTATGTGGACCGGATCGCTTGCGCCTGGCTGGTGCGGAGGTATGCCGATCCGGAGGCCCGTTTCAGATTCGTGGACAGCAACCGATACTCCCCTGGTCCGAATGAAATCCGCTTCGACATGGCCGAGGCGGAATACACCCACGTCATGGACAAATGCTCCTTTGAGGTGATGGTGGAGCGGTTCGGCCTAGTTTACCCTGCCCTGAGCCAGGTGACCAGGATCATCCACGACATCGACCTCAAGGAATCCGCCTTCGGCCTGCCGGAAACCGCAGGAATCCTGGCCCTTCTCGACGGCATCACCGCCATCACCGACGATGATTTAGAACGCATCGACCGGGCCAGCGCGGTGCTGGACAATCTGCTGGCCTTTTTCGAGAATCGAAACAACTGACACGAAGGAGAACACACCGTGCCCGCTAAACCATCATTCAACGAGATATTCCGTTACTGGCTGAAGCTGGGATTTATCAGCTTCGGCGGACCCACGGGCCAAATTGCCATCATGCACAAGGATCTGGTCGAAGAAAAAAAGTGGATCGACGAGGATCATTTTCTCCAGGCCCTCAACTTCTGCATGATTCTTCCCGGCCCCGAGGCGCAGCAGCTGACGGTGTATATCGGCTGGCTTCTGCATGGCACCCCTGGCGGCATTGTCGCCGGGACGCTGTTTGTCCTGCCCTCCGTCTTTATCCTGTTGGGGCTCTCCTGGCTCTACGCCGCGCTGGGGAGTGTCCCGGCGGTGGACGCCTTGTTTTACGGGCTCAAACCGGCGGTTGCCGCCATTGTCGCCGAGGCGGTCATCCGCATCGGCAAAAAATCGCTGAAGAATGAGGTGCTGATCTCCCTGGCCGCCCTCTCCTTCGTGGGCATCTACTTCCTCCACATCCCTTTTCCAGCGATCATCCTCGGAGCCGGGCTCATCGGGTTGGCCGGAGGCGTCATCGCCCCGCTCAAATTCGCGGTCAACAACAAAAACAAGGGAGCATCTGCCTCCGAATATGTGATCAACGATGCGGACTCTTCCTCCCGGAAAGATCTTGCCACCTGGCGCCATTCTCTGAAGGTCATCCTCGTCTGCCTGCCTCTCTGGTTTCTGCCCGTGGGGATTCTTGGGCTGTGGCGGGGCTGGAACGATGTTTTCGTGGATATCGGCATCCTCTTCAGCAAGGCGGCCATGGTTACCTTCGGCGGGGCTTATGCGGTGCTGGCCTACATCAGCCAGCAGGCGGTCGATCATTATGGCTGGCTGCTCCCCGAACAGATGATCGACGGCCTGGGACTTGCGGAAACCACCCCCGGCCCGCTGATCATGGTTACCCAGTTTGTCGGCTATCTCGCCGCCTATGGCCAGGCCCACGGCCTGCAACCGGCAATAGCTGGCATCATCGGCGGCCTGCTCACCACCTGGGTAACCTTTGTCCCCTGTTTCATGTGGATCTTCGTCGGCGCGCCCTACATCGAAAAAACGCGTAAAAACGTAAAATTGGGCGCAGCGCTCTTGGCAATCACCGCCGCCGTGGTCGGCGTGGTCCTGAACCTGTCGGTGCTGTTCACCACCCATGTTTTACTGCCCGAAGGCAAGGGCTTTGACTGGTACGCCTTGGCCGCCGCAGTGATCGCCTTTATCGGCATGCTCCGCCTCAAGTGGGGGATGATCCCGGTCATTTTCGGCTCAGCCCTGGCAGGGTTTGCCTGGAAGATGCTCATTCAATAGTAAGGAGGCCTGACCATGGACTATCGCATCGAACAAAAGGATATCGACCTGCTCCGCACCGCAGGGATGACCGAAACCGACCTGGATCACTCCCTGAAGGTGGCGGCCAAGGCATTGGAAATCGCCCGCCGCACCGGAGCCGTGCTGGACCTGGAGCTGGTGGGCCGGGGCGCACTCTTCCACGATCTGGGCAAGACCGTGACCCACGAGATCAGCCACGGCAGAATCGGCGCGGAACTGGGCGCCACACTGGGGTTGCCCCAGGCGATCACCGCCATCATGGAAAAACACATCCGCGGCGGACTGACCGAACCGGAGGCAATTGAACAGGGGTTGCCGGTCAAGGACTACACCCTGCACCGGTTGGAGGAGCGGATCATCATCTACGCCGACCGGCTGGTGGACATCATCCACGACGGCATTGTGGAGATCAAGGCGGAAACCGAGGCGGAGACCCGCTTTGTCGAGATCCTCAACGGATACCACAAGTACGGCAAAAACGAGACCACCCTGAAACGTTACCTGGTGTATCATGGGGAAATCCAGGGGATGATCGATGGGCGGATCATCGATGCGCCACGGCTCAAGGGGATGCTGGCCAAGGGCGAAATCACCCTGTTGGATGTTCGGCGCAAGGCAGACCACGAGGCCGCACCGGATATGATTCCAGGGGCAATTTGGCGCGACCCGGAACAGGTTGCCCAGTGGGCCGGAGAGTTGCCCACCAACACGGCCACCGTGATCTACTGCGTCCGAGGCGGTGCGGTGAGTCAGTCGGTGAGCAACACGCTTCGGGAAAAAGGCGTTGCTGCCGCCTATCTCGATGGCGGCCTCAAGGCGTGGACCGATCACGGCAACCCCATTGACTGAGCGAGCCACAGGGACCGGAAACAGGCAATGACTCTCTCTCCCTTCAAAATGCTCTGCGGGGTGGGGTTGCTGGCCATCTTCAGCAGCACCATCTCCAAAAGCCCGGCGTTGCCTCTCTTTGTCAGCCACCTGGGCGGCGGACCTGCCGCAGTGGGCCTGATCGCCTCGATCTCCGCCTGCACCGGCATTCTGTTCAGCTTTCCGGCGGGCATCCTCTCGGACAGGATTGGCCGGAAGCGCATGCTCCTGTTTTCCGCCATTGTCTTCGCCACGGCCCCGTTTCTCTATCTGGTGGTCCGGGAGATTTGGCAACTGGCCTTGGTTCGCTTCTATCACGGCCTAGCCACCGCCATCTTCGTACCCGTGGCCATGGCCATGGTCTCGGATCTCTTCCAAAAAGGGCGGGGAGAAAAGATGGGCTGGTTTTCCACCGCCACCCTGCTGGGGCGCTTTCTGGCTCCTGCCTTGGGCGGCGCTGTTCTCGGCTTTTACGCAACGCATCAAGCAAACAGTGTCAGCAGCGCCGGTTTTCACATCCTCTACCTTGTATGCGGAGCTGCAGGCCTTGCCGTTTTTTTTAGCACATTTTTTCTTCCTGACTTCAACCGGGGCGGCCAGAAAGACACTGGCCCCCGCCCCCATTGGCGCGATGGAATCAAAGAACTTTTGGCCAACAGGGGTATCATGATGACCTGCGGAGTGGAAGCCGCCATCCTCTTTGCCTACGGCATATTTGAAACCTTTCTCCCGGCCCACGCTCTCAGGGCGGGGTTGAACCCATACCAAATCGGCCTGTGCCTCTCGTCTCAGATCATCACCATCGCCCTGGCAAAGCCGGTCATGGGTCGATTCTCCGATCGCCACGGCAGACCGCGACAAATCTTCGTCGGTACGGTTGCCGCAGGGATCTGTGTAGCGTTTCTCTCAATGGCCGGATCCTTTGTTGCCCTCCTCGCCCTCAGCATCCTTTTGGGGCTGACCATCTCGGTGGTCACTTCGGCCAGTGCCGCCCATATAGCCGACCTGAGCAAAGACACCGCCCAGGGATCGGCCATGGGCATTCTCGGTTCCATCATGGACATGGGGCACAGTCTCGGACCCTTGGTTGGCGGCATTCTTGCCGCCTCCCTTGGCCTACCCGCCTCTTTCCTCAGCGCCTGCGCCGTTTTGGCTGGGGCAAGCCTGTTGTTTTTTTACCTCTCACGCCAGACCTAACATCTGAAGATCCCTCCTGTCTCCCCAAAACCGCCAGATAATTTCAGGGAATTCTTGAGGGAACAACAAATCGTTGTTATTGTTTTAAATATGCTCCATTATTTGATTCTTTTCCTGTTTTTACGCAAAAGCTAGGAGGACACATAGTGCCCCAGACAACAAAAATCCCCCTTGCCCCAAATGACAGCTGCCCCAAAGAGCACCCCGCCGTCTCCGACTTCCGAAGTCGACTTCCGCAAATCGTTGATCAGGTGGTGGATACCTGCTACAACAACGCCTGCTTTGAGCATGTCGAGGCGGAGCCCCTGCCCAGCCGCCAACACATCATCGACATCCTGGATTCCTGCCGCGACGTGCTCTTCCCCGGTTATTTCCGCAACCAGGGCATCGACCGGGTCAGCCTCAAATACCAGTTGGGCTTAGAAATTTCCGGCCTCTATGAAAAACTGACCCGCGAAATCACCAACGCCATCCGACACGAGTGCCTCCGCCACGGCACCAGCTGCCAACACTGCGAAGACGCAGGCAAGGAAAACGCCTTCAAATTTGTCAACTCGTTGCCAGCCTTACGGGAAATTATGGCCACGGATGTGCGCGCTGCCTACGAAGGCGATCCTGCCGCCGGCAGTTTTGACGAAATCATCTTCAGCTATCCCGGCATTTACGCCATCATGGTTTACCGGGTCGCCCACGAATTGTACGCCTTGGGGGTTCCCATCCTGCCGCGCATCATGAGCGAATACGCCCACGGCATTACCGGCATCGACATCCACCCTGGCGCCACCATCGGCGGTTCATTTTTCATCGACCACGGCACCGGCGTAGTTATTGGCCAGACCAGTGTCCTTGGCCAGCGAGTTAAACTCTATCAGGGGGTGACCCTGGGCGCTCTGTCCTTTAAACGCGACAACTCCGGCGCCCTTGACCGACAGAGCAAGCGTCATCCCACCATTGAAGACGATGTCACGGTCTATGCCGGCTCCACCATCCTGGGCGGCGACACCATCATCGGCGCCAGATCAGTCATCGGCGGCAACACCTGGCTGACCCAGTCTGTCCCGCCCGACACCAAGGTCTTGCTCAAATCCCAAGAGCTGATCATGAAAACCACGCAAAACCAATCCGTAAAATAAAAACTGGATATTCTTGAAAACTTCGTTTAGATTGTTAAATTCAGCAACAATGGCATGCGGAGCGGAGCTTTTAACCCCCCGTATTTATACGTAAAGAGCTGTCTGCAATTTTTCTTTTTTCCTGTCGATAACAACGCTATTTGGGCCGCGCCTCTTTTTGTCCCGAACACAACGGGATGCCGCCCTGAAAGTTTACAGCATTATCAACCCAATCAGAATGGAAGGAGATGAGTCTATGTCCCGGAAAATGGTCACCATTGATGGTAATCAGGCATGTACCCATGTGGCCTACGCCACCAGCGAGATCATCACGATCTACCCCATCACCCCCTCTACTCCCATGGCGGCGGAGTCCGATACCAAAGCAACCGCTAAGCAGGAAAACATTTGGGGCTCCATTCCGGTGGTTACCCAGATGCAATCCGAAGGCGGCGTAGCTGGTGCCCTACACGGCAGCCTGACAACCGGCGCGCTCTGCACCACCTTTACCGCTTCCCAGGGGTTGCTGCTGATGCTTCCCAACATGTACAAGCTGGCCGGCGAGTTGACCCCGACCGTTTTCCATATCACCGCTCGTTCCATTGCCTGCCAGGGTCTTTCCATCTTCGGCGACCACGGCGATGTCATGGCCGCCCGCCAGACCGGCTGGGCCATGCTCTGCTCCCAGAACGTGCAAGAATGTCAGGATATGGCCTTGATCTCCACCCAGGCCGCGCTGCAAAGCCGTATCCCCTTCATGCACTTCTTCGATGGCTTCCGCACTTCCCATGAAATCCAGAAGATCGAACAACTCACCTTCGATGACATGGGCAAAATGATCGACGAGGATCTGGTCATTGCCCACCGTGAACGTGGTCTTTCCCCGGATCGGCCCATGATGCGCGGGACCGCCCAGAACCCCGACGTCTATTTCACCGGCCGCGAGACGGTGAACAAGTTCTACAATGCCACCCCTGGTATCGTCCAGAAGACCATGGACAAGTTTGCCAAGCTCACTGGCCGCAAGTACCACCTCTTTGATTACTACGGCTCCCCGGATGCCGAGGATATCATCATCATGATGGGTTCCGGCGCCGAGACCGTTATCGCCACGGTTGAGCATCTGGCCAAGAAAGGCAAGAAACTCGGCCTGGTCATCGTCCGGCTCTTCCGCCCCTTTGACTCTGCCGCCCTCATCAAGGCCCTGCCCAAGAAAGTCAAGCGCATCACCGTGCTTGACCGCACCAAGGAGCCCGGTGCTGCCGGAGAGCCGCTCTATCTTGACATCCGCACCGCAATCGGCGAAGCGGTAGAAGCAAAGGCTCTCAAGACCAGCCCCAGCATCCTTGGTGGCCGTTACGGCCTCGGCTCCGCCGAGTTCACCCCGGCCATGGTCAAGGCGGTGTTCGACAACATGGCCGCCAAAAAAGCAAAGAACAACTTCTGCGTCGGACCTGATGACGATGTGGCCGGCACCAGTCTCAAATACAACCCCTCTTTCGACATCGAAGGCAAGGACGTCTACCGCGCTATGTTCTATGGTCTCGGTGCGGACGGCACCGTTGGCGCCAACAAGAACACCATCAAGATCATCGGCACGGAGACTGCCAACAACGCCCAGGGCTACTTTGTCTACGACTCTAAGAAGTCGGGTTCCATCACCACCAGCCACCTGCGTTTCGGCAAGAACAAAATCGTTGCCCCCTACCTGATCAATAAGGCGAACTTCGTGGCCTGCCACAACTTCTCTTTCCTCGATAAGTACGACCTGCTGGGCAACCTGGAGACCGGCGGCACCCTTCTCCTGACCACCTCCTTTAACAAAGATCAGGTCTGGAAGCAGCTTCCCTCCTCGGTTCAGAAGGATTTGATAGAGAAAAAGGCTAAATTCTACATCATCGACGCCATCACCCTGGCCGAGGCCATCGGCCTGGGTGCCAGGATTAACATGATCATGCAGACCGCCTTCTTCTTGATCTCCGGCATTCTCACCAAGGCCGAAGCCATCAAGGCCATCAAGGACGCGATCAAGAAGACCTACGGCAAGAAAGGCGACAAGGTCGTCAACATGAACTACGGCGCGGTTGATGTGGCCGTAAACAACATCGTTGAGGTGAAGATTCCCAAGACCGCAGGTGGCCATGAAAAACCGCCCGTTGTTCCCGTTGACGCACCGGACTTTGTCAAGGAAGTCACCGCCAAGATGATCGAGGGCAAGGGCGACCAGATCAAGGTCTCCCAAATGCCGTGTGACGGCACTTGGCCCACTGGCACTACCCAGTACGAGAAACGCAACATCGCGGTGCATGTGCCCGAGTGGCTTCCCAAAAACTGCATCCAGTGCGGTCGCTGCTCCTTGGCCTGCCCCCATGCAGCCATCCGTATGAAAATCGTCAAAACACCCGACCTCAAAAAACTGCCCAAGAACATGAAGAGTATTGATGCTGTTGGTGCCCAGTTCAAGGGAAGCAAAACCATTATCCAAGTCTTCACCGAAGACTGTTGCGGCTGTACACTCTGTGTCGATGTCTGCCCGGCCAAGGAAAAAGCCCTGAAGATGATCGAAAACACCGAAAAGGTCCGCACCCAAGAAATACCCAATGTCAAATATTTCTTAAACCTGCCCGAGGTCGCCAATAAGGAGATCGATCCTTCCACCGTCAAGGGCAGCCAGCTGATCCGGCCCCTGTTTGAGTTCTCCGGAGCTTGCTCTGGTTGCGGCGAAACACCCTATATCAAGCTTGCCACCCAGATGTTTGGCGACCGGATGATGATTGCCAACGCCACGGGCTGCTCCTCGATCTACGGCGGCAACCTGCCCACCACTCCCTACTGCAAGCGGGCCGATGGTCGCGGACCAGCATGGGCCAACTCCCTGTTCGAAGATAACGCCGAATTCGGCCTTGGCATGCGCAACACTGCGAACAAATTCGCAGCCCAAGCCACCGAGCTGCTGGAAAAGGCTGTTACTGAAAAAATCATCACCAAGAAAATGGCTGACGAGATCACCAACGCCCCCCAGAAGACCCAGGACGAAATCGAAGCCCAGCGCGGTCGGGTTACCAAACTGAAGGACGCCCTTACCAAGAGCAAATCGGTAATCGCCAAACGGCTCATACCTGTGGCTGATTACCTGGTGAAGAAATCTGTCTGGATCTTCGGCGGTGACGGCTGGGCTTATGACATCGGTTACGGCGGTCTAGACCATGTTCTCGCTTCCGGCGAAAACGTCAATGTTCTGATCATGGATACCGAAGTGTACTCCAACACCGGTGGCCAGATGTCTAAATCCACCCCACGTGCAGCCACGGCCCAGTTTGCCGCTGGCGGCAAGAAGATGCCGAAGAAGGACATCGGCATGATCTTCTCCACTTACGGTAACGTCTATGTAGCCAAGATCGCCTTAGGTGCCAACCCGACCCAAGTGGTCAAGGCGTTTGCCGAAGCTGAGGCCTACGATGGCCCCTCCTTGATCATTGCCTATGCTCACTGCATCAACCACGGCATCAACATGGCCAAGGGCTTTGACCAACAGAAGAAAGCGGTAAATTGCGGCCATTGGCCCCTCTACCGCTATAACCCTGAGCTGGAAGAACAAGGCAAAAATCCCTTAACAATCGACAGCAAGGCGCCCTCCATTCCCTTTGCGGAATATGCCTTGAACGAGAACCGCTACCGCGCCCTGAAAATGATGAATCCGGAGCATGCGGATGAACTCATGGCCATGAGCCAGAAAGACGTGGAAAAATCCTGGAAGTTCCTGGAAGGCCGCGCCAAGGCTCTGGAGCCGGCAAAGAAATAAAACATGGCTTGACCAAGTCCTGTTTGGGAATCCTGCCTTGCCTTGCAAGGCAGGATTTTTTTTGATGCGCTTATACTGAAATCCCTGGTCTTGGAATATGCAGGAGGAAACATGACCTTAATAAACGAAAACTATCTCAAACTCAAAGCAGGCTACCTCTTTCCGGAAATTGGCCGCCGTGTTAAGAGTTTTACCGACGCCAATCCCGATGCCAAAGTAATCCGCCTTGGCATCGGCGACGTCACCAGACCACTTGCCCCGGCAGTTATCAAGGCCTTTCATGACGGCGTTGACGATCTGGCCCAAGGGGAATCCTTTCACGGCTATGGTCCGGAGCAGGGCTACGACTGGCTCAGTAAAATCATCATTGAAAAATCATACAAGCCGCTTGGCGTGGATCTTCTGCCCTCGGAGGTTTTCATCTCGGACGGCTCCAAATGCGACAGTGCCAATATTCTCGACATCCTTGCTCTGGCAAACAAGGTCGCCATCTGTGACCCAGTGTATCCGGTGTATAACGATACCAATGTAATGATCGGCCGGACCGGCGAGGCGGACGACAAGGGCTACTACGAAGGGCTTGTCTATCTGCCCTGCACCGAGGCAAACAACTTTACCCCGGCCATCCCCAAGGAAGAAGTTGATATCATCTATCTCTGCTACCCCAACAACCCCACCGGCATGGTAGCCACCAAGGCAGAGCTGAAGACTTGGGTGGACTATGCCAATGCCAATGGCTCGATCATCTTTTTTGACGCAGCTTACGAGGCCTTCATCACCGAGCCGGGAATTCCCCACTCCATCTATGAGATTGAGGGGGCAAAGACCTGCGCCATTGAATTCCGCTCCTTCTCAAAAACCGCAGGCTTTACTGGGGTGCGCTGCGGTCTGACCGTGATACCCGAGCAACTCACAGCCCTTACCCTTGGCGGGGAAAAAGTGGGATTAAACAAACTTTGGAATCGCAGACAATCCACCAAGTTCAACGGGGTTTCCTATCCGGTCCAGCGGGCAGCAGCTGCGGTCTACACAGAAGAGGGCTGGGCCCAGGTGCAGGAAACCATTTCCTTCTACATGGAAAATGCTCGCCTCATTCTGGAAGGACTTAAAACGGCAGGTATCACCTGCTACGGCGGAGTGAACGCTCCCTATATCTGGCTAAAAACCCCGGGCGGCCTGGCAAGCTGGGATTTCTTCGACAAGCTGCTCGATGAATGCCATGTGGTTGGTACGCCGGGCAGCGGCTTCGGACCCAGCGGTGAAGGTTACTTCCGCCTCTCCGCCTTTGGTTCACGAGAAAATGTACAAGAAGCGGTACGCCGTATCCAAATGAAATGGGGTAACAGCTAAGAATAGCGACAACAATATCCAGACCAACAAAAAAAAGGGGAATCGAAATAATCGATTCCCCTTTTTTTCTACAGTTTCTACCCTACGAGACCTAAGTGAAGGTCACCTTGCAAAAACGCCGCTTACCAACCTTAAGAATAATTTCGCCTTGGGTTATCACAAGGTGATCGATATCGCTGACCTTGTCACCATTGAGGGAAACAGCATTCTGTTGGATCAGCCGACGCGCCTCTCCGGTCCCGCTGACCAACTGGGCCTCCACCAGGAGCTTCGGTAACCAAATCCCTTCCCCTGCAACAGGCATAACAACCTCAGGCATATCCTCCGGATTATCATGCTGGCTGAATATCTTCTCAAAATTCTCTTCTGCCTTCTGGGCTGCCACAGCATTGTAGAATCGGACAGTTAGCTCACGAGCCAACTGCTGCTTAACCGACTTGGGATGCACCCTGCCAGCCTGCATCTCATCTTTAAGCGCACTTATCTGTTCTTCGGCAAGGTCACTGAGCAACTCGAAATACCGAAACATGAGGCTGTCGGAAACCGACATGGTTTTCCCATAGATGTCCTCGGCCTTTTCGGTAATGCCGATATAATTACCAAGGGACTTGCTCATCTTGTTGACCCCGTCGAGGCCTTCGAGCAAAGGCATGGTGATGACCACCTGGGGTTCTTGCCCCCACACACGTTGCAGATCGCGGCCCATAAGCAGATTGAACAACTGGTCGGTGCCGCCAATCTCCACATCGGCCTTGAGAGCGACAGAATCATACCCCTGAATAAGGGGATAAAGGAATTCATGGATGCTGATAGGCCGTTCATTTTCAAAACGGACCTTAAAATCCTCACGCTCAAGCATACGCGCCACGGTAAGTTGCGAGGCGAGCATGATAAAATCCTTAGAAGTAAGCTTATTCAGCCAGGTGCTGTTAAAAACGACCTTCGTCTTTTCAGGATCGAGAATCTTAAAAATCTGCTCTTTGTAACTCTCAGCATTTTTTTCTACCTGTTCAACCGTCAGTGGCTTCCGGGTCTCTGATTTCCCGGTCGGGTCACCAATCATCCCGGTGAAATCCCCAATCAAAAAATTAATTTCATGCCCGAGATCCTGAAAATGTTTCATTTTTTGAATAAGAACGGTATGCCCCAAATGAAGATCAGGTGCGGTAGGGTCAAAACCTGCCTTGATCCTCAAAGGCATTCCGGTCCCTTTCGATTTTTCCAGTTTTTTGATAAGATCGGCCCTGGAAATAACGTTAACTGCTCCGCGCTCTATCAGTTCTACCTGTTTTTCAATTGATATATTCATGTGGTGGTCAATAATAGATGATCCAGCAAAAAAAAGGCTGATGGAATGGTAGTCCCATCAGCCTTTCAAAGCATTACTATTTGGCGTATTCGACTGCCCTGGTTTCACGAATTACGGTCACACGAATCTGCCCGGGATAGGTCAATTCCTGCTCGATCTTCTTGACAATGTCCTTACTGACAATCATTGCCTCGGCATCGCTAATCACCCCACTATTAACAATGATTCGGACCTCACGGCCAGCCTGAATAGCATAGGATTTCTCAACCCCTTTGAAAGAATTAGCAATTTTCTCAAGATCCTCAAGCCGCTTGACATACGACTCCAACATTTCCTTCCGTGCCCCAGGCCGGGCACCGGAAAGGGCGTCAGCCGATTGCACAAGAACATCAAGGATTCCATCCGGGGCAACATCTTCATGATGGGCGGCAATGGCATGCACGATTACCGAAGACTCACCATATTTTTTAGCCAAATCAGCGCCGATGCTGGCGTGTGATCCTTCAATTTCATGATCCGCAGCCTTGCCGATATCATGCAACAATCCGGCCCGCTTTGCCCGTTTTACATCAATCCCGAGCTCGGCCGCCATGACCCCGCAGAGAAAAGCGACTTCCAAAGAATGCTGCAAGACATTCTGACCATAACTGGTCCGGTATTTGAGACGACCAAGCAGCTTGATCAATTCCAAATTAACACCATGGGCGCCCACATCGAAGGTTGCCTGTTCCCCTGCCTCCCGCATGGTCACATCAAGCTCCTCGCTCACCTTTTCCACAATCTCCTCGATTCTGGCGGGATGAATACGGCCATCGGTGATCAGCCTCTCTAGAGACTGACGAGCAATCTCACGTCGAACAGGATTGAACCCGGAGAGAATGACAGCTTCCGGAGTGTCATCAATAATAATATCGATCCCGGTTGCGGCTTCAATAGCCCGAATATTCCGTCCTTCACGACCAATAATCCGACCTTTCATCTCTTCATTTGGCAACGGTACGACGGAAACAGTTTTTTCCGCAACATAATCACCAGCATATCGAGAAATGGCCAACGCGATGATATCCTTCGCCTTTTTATCTGCAATGATCTTCGTTTCGTTTTCGATCTTGACCACCATCTTGGCGGCTTCCATCCGTGCTTCACTTTCGATGCTGTCCGTAAGCTGTTTTATTGCTTCCTCGCGAGATATTCCAGAAATTTTCTCTAACTGGATTCGTTGCTCTTCAATAACATGATCAATCTCTTTTTGACGACGACCCAAAGCTTCTTCCTCTCGGGCAAAGGTCTGTTCTTTTTTCAAAAAGTCCATCTCACGCTTGTCTAGAAAATCCATTTTTCTTTCAATCTGTTCAAGCTTCTGAATGAACTTCTTCTCCTCCTCAAGAACATCCTTTTTAAGCGCCTTGATATCTTTTTCTGCTTCCTGCTTCAAAGCAAAGGCCTCATCCTTACTTTGCAGGACAGCCTCTTTTTTAATTTGCTCGGCTTCAGCCAAGGCATTTTCAATGAGTTTACGTCCCTGCGCCTCAAGATTCTCCGTGCGATCTTCAAGAAATTTCTTGCGCACCAGAAAGCCAAGGCCAACTCCACTGCATATGCCAAGTACAATCGCTAATATTATCTGTACAGTCACGGAGACAACCTCATGTCGAATTTATCTGAAAAGCACGCACAAGCCCCTTTGGGGGAACATGCCGCACTCAATGTCTAAAAGAAGTGAGGGAAGGGGATAGTGCAAACCTTACTCACAGGCATGCAAAAAACACCAACCCTTATCTATAAACCAGGAAGGGATCAGGAGAAACAAAAACGGAAAGACAAGGACTGCTTCAGGTGTAGATCTCTTGTTTTAGCAAAAAATCCTCAAACGACTATTTTTTCCAATATCAATATAGTATCTCCCCATTTATCTGGAGAGTTTTTCTGTCGTATGATGCAAACAAGTGACCTGAACCACAATCCCATGCACAGTTCCCACTTGGGGGAAAATCGGCAAACACTACCGTTCTCGCATCCTCTTGAAGGGCGGAATATTATTATCAGATATTCCGCCTGCCCAAGTTTATATAAATGCCCATCCATATCCTAATGGGCAGTATAATTAGCAACCAAATCCCCCGCCATTGAAGTGTCCGGCAGTGACATCGAACCTAACTGAGTTAGGTGGGCGGTACTTGTATGTCTTTTAAGGAATTCCACCGAAATGGATTCCTTTCCAGAAATAGCAAAGTCGCCCTCAATCTAAATGTTGGCTCGAGACACTCTCCCAGATCACTAACAAGGCAGGGGAAACCACTGTGTCAACTAAAAATTTTTCTCTATTTTATCGCTGAGTAAAATTATTTTTGCCTCAACCCGGTGTTTGTATTCTTCATATTCTTTTTTTAATTTGACATACTTACTTGCAATGTTCAAGCTCGTTAAAATACCAAGTTTGTTTGCGGGCAAAACATGCTGTGAGGCTTGCCCGATATCTTCCAGTTGCGTTTTCACTAAAGACAAAATTTCCTGAACATCTTTTTCCGGGGCATCTGTATAGAGCGGATACTCCTGGCCAAGCACTTTAAAGGTGACCAATCGTTCCACAATGCACCATTAATGAAAGGGTTAACAGAATAACTCCCCGAAAGCAATATATTTTCACGATCAGTTACCTATCAGAACCCCTTGAACAGGCTCAGAAGTCCCCTTGCCTAGAACAGGTGTTGAAGGTAACGGACCAGCCTCGAGTGCAGCAGCTTTTTCCCATTTCTCAATGGATCCGAGCAGACCTGAAACCCGCTGGTGGATATTTTTCTTCTCTTCCTTCAGGTGCTTAATCTGCTCCTCAAGCCCCTTCTTGTCCAGCTCCAGACGGGAAATATCGGCTAGCAGTCTTATTTTTTCTCCCTGAACTGAATCGAGACTGTTTAACATTTTCTCAACATTACTCTCAAGCTTCTTTAAATCTTCCTCATATTCCATACAAAACTCCTCTTCTCTAAAAAATAAGCGAGATGGATCGAATTTACCCACAGAAAAGCCCACGTTCAAGAGTACAGCCCGCAAGCAAAAACCAGAGACCCCGTCCTCAAAGAACTACCATAGAACAAGAAATTTACTCCTTCGGAAAAAAGAAAGTCAAGCCATTTATCTCGAGAAGAACGGTCCTTGCCACCACGACAAAAGATAACTTCATCTTATCATTTTCTTATATTAACAGTATGAGGTGCAATAGTACTCCATGGAGGAATATTAGCCTGTTGCAAATGAGTGAAAGAACCAATGTGTACAGAATCACCGATCGTGCAGGCATCTATTTTCACAAAGGAATCAATATGCACACCAGAGCCAATATGACATACCCCCGTAAGGGAGGTGTGGGGATATATTACGGTATCTTTCCCAATTGTTACTGTTTTTTCGATAATAACAGCTTCAGGTTGAACAACGGTAACCCCAGATTCCATAATCAAATCGAGATAACGTCTCTGCAGAACAGAATGGGCTTGCGCCAGTTCACATCTTGAGTTTACCCCTAATATCTCCTCACTGTCTGCACAACAAAACTTATGTACATGAATCCCATCGCCGATGGCAATCGCTACAATATCAGTAAGATATATCTCTCCCTGCATATTATCTGTACCAACTCTTTTAAGCGCATCAAACAAAAAATGTGCATCAACACAATAAATTCCAGAGTTAATTTCTCTGATCTCTTTCTGTACAGCGGTAGCATCTTTTTCTTCAACTATCTTTACAATGTTTCCGTGTTCATCGGAGATAATTCTTCCATAGTTATCTGGCTCAGCGACGTTGGTCGTCATCACCGTTAGCCGGGAAGAGCTTTCTACATGAGTATGAAGGAACCTCCGCAGTGTTTCTGCCCTAATAAGAGGTGTATCCCCACACAAAACAAGCACAGGTCCTGTATGCAAGCGCAACTCCCCCTCGCAGGATAGCACCGCATGTCCTGTTCCCAATTGTTGTGACTGATGGACAAATGATACAGAATACCCCCGGAGAGATTCTTCAACCATTTGATGCTGATGGCCAGTAACAACAACACTTTTCCCAAGAAATAAAGGCTGAACCGCATTCAAAACATGGTGTATCATCGGAGAGAAGAAGGCTTCATGCAGCACCTTGGGGCTCTCCGATTTCATCCTGGTGCCCTTTCCGGCCGCTAAGACAAGACCAACAACAGAAGAATAATCCATCCCCTTCTTTCTCCACACAAGACCCGCTTGTTAAACCGCTTAATGACAATACTCGGGATTTAGGCAAAAAAAAAGCCCTTCCTTTTGAGGGGAAGGGCTTTACTACAAAAAAAGAATCGGCGGCGACCTACTCTCCCACCAAGCTTCCCTGGCAGTACCATT